>JBHLME010000047.1:0-32909 GCA_048938445.1 Promethearchaeota archaeon
TGTAATAAGGTTTAAAATACGAGATCCTTATTTAATTTTCTTTAATTAAATATGAATTAATTAAATGATCATTTGAATAAATAATTAAGTAATTTTATTTGCTAAAAAACTTGAATTTCAAAAAATAATGAAAAAGAAAAACAAATTTTAAAAACCTATTAACTTGTTTCTCATTAAATCCATTCCTACATTGCTTCGATAATTTTTCTTATTATTGGTTCTCCAGCAGCACCAACCATGATTCCCTTTCTTACTAGAACTTGCCCATCAATTTCGATGTAATGCTCTAAAAGTTGTCCGTCTTTAAAAAATAATAAGGTGGGTATAGCTGTAATTCCAAAAAGTTCACCTAAAGGACGGTTTTGATCAAGATCAACTTGAATTAAACTAATTAATCCTTCATCTCTGAGCTTATGAAGGATGGGCGCAATAAACTTACAAGGGCCACACCAAGTTGTATATACATCTATAATCAACTTTCCTTCTTGGGGTCCATCAATTCCAACTTTTTTCAATTCTTCAATATTCACTAGTACTGTTCATCTCTTGCATATTATCTGTTTTGAAATCACGGACATAAACATTTGATTTATAATAATTGTAAAACAAATATATTGTTTTTTATATTTATTATTAAGCTAATTTATTTATTTTCATCTTTTTTAAATCATAAAAACACTTATTATAAAAAGAAAATTGAATTTATTGAAAATTATTTTATGTATTAAAATAATTTTTATATAAAAATAATGATATAAATACATAAGATCAATATACTCGTGATAATTATATGGCAACAATTGATTTTAATTTTCGAAACCAGATCCTTGGAAATGATATTGGTAATACATTAGCTTACTGTTATCAATGTGCCACTTGTTCAGGAGCTTGTCCTGTAGCACAGGTTACAGAAGGAAAATATAATCCTAGGAGATTGATACTTGATGCTCTATTAGGTTTGAAAAATAAAATATTTGGCATAGAAAACTCTTTTAATATATGGGGATGTACCGTATGTGATACATGCGATGAAGTATGTCCACAAAAAGTTGAACTTACTGAGATCTTTACAATCTTAAAAAATATGAGTATCGAGAGAGGAGAAGCGCCAGATTATTATACTACTCAAGCATCAACTATTTTAGATAATGCAAAAGCAATTCCAATGCAAACTGCGATTGAAAGAAGACGAGATCAGTTGGGATTGCCAAAAGTGATGGATCCGGATATTGCGGAGGTAAAAAAACTATTAAAAGCAACAAAACTATCAGAAAAACTTCCTAAAAAGGTAGAATAATCTGAAGTTTTAATTCAATTTCTTTTTTACTGCTTATATAATTAAATTATAAGATGTATTAATTAATTTTAAAAACATTACATAAATGAGGTGGAGTTATTTGAGAAGACCAATTATAGGAGGAAATTGGAAAATGAATATGGGTTCCCCTGAGGATGCTAGAAATATGCTAAAAAAATTCGTGAGCATTGTAAAAAAAATAAAAAATGTTGATATTTTCGTCGCAGCACCATTTACTGCTTTAGATTCTTCATATCAAGTTATTAAAAAAACAAATGTGAAATTGGGAGCCCAGAATATGTATTTTGAAGAAAAAGGAGCATATACAGGAGAAATTTCCCCACTTTTCATAAAAGATATAGGATGTGAATACGTTATTTTAGGACATAGTGAGCGAAGAGATATATTTAATGAATCTAATTTACTAATAAATAAAAAATTGAAAAAAGCATTATCATTGGAACTAAAACCAGTTGTTTGCGTTGGAGAGCATTTAGAAGAAAGAGAATCTGGAAAAACTAAAGAGATCATTCAAACCCAAATTATTGAAACATTCAAAGATTTAAGTACTGAAGAAATGATAAATATTGTTATTGCTTATGAACCAATATGGGCAATAGGGACGGGTAAAACTGCAACACCCGAACAAGCGGAAGAGATTCATGTTTTTATTCGGGAACAGTTAGCTCAACAATTTGATGAGGATACTGCTAGTAAAGTAAGGATTCAATATGGAGGATCAATAAAACCATCTAATGCTCAATCTCTTTTCAATAAAAAAAATATAGATGGTGGTTTAGTTGGAGGTGCTTCTCTTCAAGCAGATTCTCTATATGAGATAATTCAAGCAGCTGAAAATAGTTTTCAATGAATAAAATTTATTTTTTTAATATTTCTCGAAATTTGTTCATCAATTTATTAGGAAAATCGCCTAAATAGCTTTCTGATTTACAGATAAGCAGATAATAATATGGCTCAAATAATTCTTCTCCCGAATATTTTTCAGTAACTCCGATTCCAGAATTAATTACATATAGCCAAATATCTTCACCTTTATAGTTCACAATTCGATGTTTTAATCCAAAAACGGGAATATCAGCGACTTGTGAAGTATTCCTTAGCATATCTTTAACATTCTCTAATGTAAATTTTTCTCCAAATACTTGAATGAGCGATAAATCAAAACTTAAAATACAAATTCCTTCGAGACCATAACTATTCATTTCAATTAAAAAATCTTCTGTGGCATCAGTTATTTTTTCTATATGATCATCTATGTAATCTCTAGCTTTTTTATCATTTAAGATATTTTTTATCATATCTATTTCAGGGGTTAAAAGTTCTTCAGCAGTCATCAAGGGTAATTTTGGTTCTATAATCGTATTATAAATTAATTCAATTTTATCCCGAATAGATTTTTGACTGAGAAATGTTTCTGAAGAACACGTGATTAAGGTATCTGAGATGGTCCCATTAAATAGATCTTCATTATTTTTATCATTATCACCTTCAGATTGAAACTCAAGCATGTAAATCTTTCTATCTATCGCACGAGAGAATTCAAATATTGCAGAAATTAAACCTGCTGTTAGTTCAAACTTCGAATCTGGATCTATTAGTTCTTCTCCACCTTTTTCTTTAGAGAAATCAAAGAATCTGAGAAAAATCCTTACTCCATCGGGAGTTTCATTTATTTTAAGACCATAATAAGGAAAACCAGTGGTTGTAATTATGTTGAACTCGTAGATCGTCATCGAATTTTAATTGATATTAATTTTAATTTAAAGAATCTATAGATAAGTAATAATTTAGTAATTAAAATTTTATTATTTAAATGAAATGGGCGAGTTAAACAGACAAAAAATTAAAATGAAAGAATTTATTCCATAATAATTGCAGGTTTTCCGGGTAATGCTTGGGATGCCTTCTTTATTGTTTTTTCATTTTTTTCATTAGATATAGTTAGAGAACATCCATATTTATGTTCAATAATATTTTTAATATCATTATAAAAATTATATTCTTCTTCAGGTGAGAGAGAAATTTTTGAGTATTTTCCAACATTTTTGAGAACTCTTGAAACTATTTGACCTACTAGCTTTCCATAAGGTTTAAAATCACTCTCTCTCATTATAGTGTTCATAATTTCTCCTTGATTTATTGTTTTATTAATTAACGACATCAAAATTGGATAAAGTTTAAATTTCCATTCATCCGCAATTATGAGCGTAATGTTATTTAAATTATCCTTTTTCAGTATCATTTTTATACTTTTAATGTCATCAATGACACCATTCATTAATTTCCATTTAAAATCATTTTCATCAGTTAAGACCTTATTATTAAATTTAGGCCATGAGGCTAAACTCAGATAAGTTTTTTTACCAATTATTTCCCAGAGTTCTTCTGTCATGTGAGGAGCAATTGGGTGGAGCAACAATATAATTTTTTCTCTACATTCTTCGAAAATTTCATGTATAACTCCTTCTTCCTTATAACTTTTAAAATCTTTTATTAATTGCATGATGCTATTAACAGCATTTCTTATTTCTAATTTTTCAAGAAATTCAGTCACATTCTTACAAGTTTTATTCAATTGATATATGATAAGGGTATCTGTAATGGTTTTTTTAGTTCTTATATTTTCAGGAGTATTTGCTAATATTTGAAAAGCATTTTTTATTTTTTTTGATGCAGAGCCTATCTCTGATTCACTCCACTCCAATCCTTTTTCGGGACTTGCACCGGATAATATGAAAAAACGTGCTACATCTGCTCCATATTTATCCATAATCTCTCCAGGATTTACCGTATTTCCATAGCTCTTACTCATTTTAACGCTTTTTAATACATATTCTGTTTTGCAAAACTTGCATTTTTTATCATTCATCTCAGCTTTCATTGCAAAACGATCACAATTGGGACAATAAGGATGCGCCTTGTTTATCATTCCTTGGGTTAAAAGGCGCTGAAAGGGTTCATCATGGGTGTGAAGTTCAAAATCCCTTCCAATTTTAGTCCAAAATCGAGCATAAATAAGATGGAGGACGGCATGTTCAATTCCTCCAATATATTGATCTACATTTCCCCAATAATTTACAATTGATTTATTATATGGTACTTTATTTTCTACTGAGGGGGGATCACAGAACGCGAAGAAATACCATGACGAATCTACAAATGTATCCATCGTATCAGTTTCTCGTTTAGCTTTTTTTCCACATTTAGGGCATTTTACTCTTAAAAATATTTCACTTGTTTCTAAAGGATTTCCAGAACCAGTAAATTTTACATCTTTAGGTAAATAAACAGGTAAATCTTCATAAGGTACCGGTACAACTCCACAAGTATCGCAATAGATAATTGGGATTGGACACCCCCAATATCTTTGACGCGAAATACCCCAATCTCTTAATTTATAATTAATTGTTGCATATCCCATATTTATTTCTTCCAATTTTTCAGAAATTGCAGAAATAGCCGTTCTATTTTCCATTCCATTAAAGTTATTTGAATTAGCCAAATATCCATCATCCTCATATGCTCTTGTCATTTTTTCAGCACTTAATTCATAATCAGGGGGTTGAATGACAACTTTAATTGGGATATTATATTGTTTCGCAAATTCAAAATCTCGTTGATCATGACCAGGAACAGCCATCACTGCTCCTGCACCATACTCATAGATAACAAAATTACCAATATATATAGGAACTTCTTTTTGTGTCATTGGATTTACTGCGTATTTTCCAATAAACATCCCCTTTTTCTCAACTTCTATATCTGTTCTTTGGAATTTATCTTGTTTGATTATTTCTTCGTATAATTTCAGATATTCTTTTTCATATTCTGTTCCTTTAATCCATTCTTGCACCCATGGATGCTCTGGAGCAAATACCATAAATGTTACACCAAAAACTGTATCTGCTCGAGTGGTGAAAATGTCGATAGTACGATCTTCTTCAACTATAGGAAATTTAATGATGGTTCCTTCTGATTTACCTATCCAATTTCTTTGCATTGTTTTTACTTTATCGGGCCATTCCACGAGATCAAGCCCAACTAATAATTCTTCTGCATAATCTCTAATTTTCAAAAACCATTGTGTCAAGAATTTTTGATCCACATCAGAATTGCACCTCCAGCATTTCCCTCCTTGAGCTTGCTCGTTAGCTAAAACAGTGGAACACTTTGGACACCAATTTACATAGCTCTCTTGTCTATAAGCGAGACCTTTTTCTAACATTTTAAGAAAATACCATTGATCCCATTTATAATAGTTTGGATTATGGCTATAGACTTCACGGGTCCAATCGTATGAAAGACCAATTCTCTTCTGTTGATTTTTCATTGTTTCTATATTTTTATCAGTCCATTCTTCTGGATTTATACCATGATCTATAGCTGCGTTTTCTGCAGGCATTCCAAATGAATCATAACCCATTGGATAAAGTACATTAAATCCCCTGCTACGTTTATACCGAGCAAAACAATCACCAATAGTATAATTACGGAGATGTCCCATATGAAGTTTTCCAGAAGGATAAGGATACATCTCCAGAACATAATATTTCTTTTTTTTTGAATCCTTTTTTACTTGGAAAATTTTATCCTTTTCCCATCTATCTTGCCATTTCTTCTCAATTTCTTGAGGGTTGTAATCGACCATAATGTTCAAACTCTTATAAAAGGAATATCGTATATTACTTTAATTGGTATAAATTAGCATATTTTATTTGATTTTTCATTAATTCATTATTAAGTAGTACTTGATTATCTTGATCTAATTATTTTATCCTTCGCTTTTTTGAGTTTTATTGCTCTTTTATATAAAAATTCAATTTTTTCACCAATTTTATTAAAATCATGGAGTTCAATAGCTTTTTTTTGAGCATTATCAACTATTTTAATTCTAAAATCTTTATCTTTGAGTAATTTTTCAATACCGCTCATAAAATCTTCAATTTTTTCTGCTTTAATACAACTAATATCATGTTCAATCCAATCATAAGCCGGTAAGTTCATAGCAACAATTGGTAATCTACAAACTGCTGCTTCAATCAATGGAATTCCTTGATTTTCAACTCTTGATGTATTTAAAAAGATATCTGCCCCATAGTATGGTTCCCGAATGTCATCATAAAAACCAGTAAATATTACATTTTTTAACTTTAAAGCCTCATCAATATCAGGATTATTGTTAATTGGACCAACCCATATAAAGTAATGCTTGGGTAGAGCTTTCGCAATTTTACTAAAGGTATCTACACCTTTTTTCTTCCAACTTAACCCTACATTAAGAATAATTGTTGCTTCTAGGGGTACGTCATATTCTTTTCTTAAAAAATTCCTAAAATTAGAACGAAACTCTCTTTTTTCTTTAAAATTTTCCAAACGTATACCATTACTAACAACATGAATTGGATATGTCATAGATTTTTGCATTTTTAATAAACATTGTCTTGAATAATTACTTGGGGTGATTAGTAAATTAGCGGGAGCATATTGAAATCTCAGCCACAATTCTAAGATTTTATTGAATATTGGCTTATCAGGGAGAATATTTCCAACCATATCCTCAACAGTTGTATGAGCGTGTTTTACGATGGCTGCATTATTTTTACACTGTTTTTTGTATTTATGAACTTCTAAATATGCTAATGGATCATATCCCGGAGTTGCAATGATATCAACTTCCCCTTTTTTAACCCATTCGGGTTCATCTGGTTCTCTTTCAGGTATCCAGAGATTATGACCTCTTAACCTTAATTCTTTAATCACATCATTAGTATTAGTTTCAATACCCCCAATATTTTTAATATTTGTATATTTCTTGTAAAAATTAAATTTAACAATAAAGATAATGTTCATACCCTTAATTTATGAAATCTAAGAAAAAAACTTATCTTAATTGAAATATAGGAATTAGTGATGGTAATCGAAAAAATTCGTGTTTCAATTGGTAGTGCTTCCGTCCTAGGGCTCAATAACTCGATAAAACTAAAAAATTTGCCCACAACCTGTTATTTAATGACATATAAAAAGGGTCATTGTTCTGCGAACTGTGGTTTTTGTCCTCAAGCAAAAAGTTCTGATAGTTCAACGGAAAAACTTTCACGAGTGAGCTGGCCCATTTTCCCTATGAAAGATGTTATTTCTAAATTAAAATTATTACCCATTGAAAAGAATTTTCAAAGGGTTTGTATTCAGACATTAAATTATCCAGAGAATTATCAAGATATAATTGAAATCGTTAGTCAAATAAGAAGTGTTTTTTATAATCCTATATCTGTTGCGATCCCCCCTATCACAAAAGATAAATTAAAGAAATTAAAAGAAGTGGGAGTTTCCCAGATTGGAATTGCTTTAGATGGTACAACTCCAGAAATCTTTAATAAAATTAAAGGAAAAGATATTAATGGACCATATGAATGGGATTTACATTATCAATGCTTAAGAGAGGCATTAGGAATTTTTTCGAAAGGATTTGTCAGTACTCATTTAATAGTTGGATTTGGCGAAACTCATAAAGAAATTTTAAAAAGAATAGAAGAATTACATGATCTATCAATAACAGTTTCTCTTTTTGCTTTTACACCCGTAAAAGGTACAAAATTCGAAAACATTAAGCAACCAGAAGTTCTTGATTTTAGGAAAATACAATTGGGACGATATCTTATAATTAACAATTTAAAATCAATTCGCGATTTTGTTTTTGATAATAAGGGGAATTTACTTAATATCAATATTTCTAAAGAAGATTTAAGGAATTATATTGAAAATAGTGATGCTTTCATGACATCTGGATGCCCTGGATGTAACCGTCCATATTATACTTCTCGTCCTTCAGGACCAACATACAACTACCCTAGGAAATTAAAAAAAGAAGAAAATGAAGAAATTTTCGATATTTTAGAAGAACTTGTCAATTAAAATTTAAGGTGCTTAAAGTAGAAAATTGGAGAATATTACCACTCGAAACTAGAGATGGATTTTGGAATATGGCATTGGATGAGGCCATTTTAGAGGCAGTTATTGAAAAAAAATCACCCAATACTCTACGCTTTTTTAAATGGAATCCATCAACGGTAAATATTGGGAGAAATCAGAGTTTATCAGATGAAGTTGATGAAAAAGTTGCTAAAGAAAAAGGTTTTGATATCGTAAGACGAATAACGGGAGGTGGAGCCGTTTTTCACGATAAAGATAGGGAAATCACTTATTCAATTTCATGTCCGTTAGAATTTTTGGAAAAACTGAATGCTATAAAAGTTTTAGAGCAATTTGAAATTATTACTCAAGGAATTATTGAAGGATTGACTTTTTATGGTCTGGAACCTGAAAAAGGTGTAATTCATTGTCCAGCTTTATTTTTAGATGGTAAGAAAATATCTGGAAATGCACAAGTCAGAAAAAAAGGTTATCTCCTTCAACATGGAACGATATTATTAGATCTCGATCCTGATCTCATGTATTCAGTTTTAAAAGCTCCTCAAGGAGTTAGCAAATCACGCATGGTGAAATCTGTATATGCTAAATGTGTTGGGATAAAAGAATTTATGCAAGATTTTAATGAAGAGCGTTTTATAAGTTCTTTAAAAAGGGGATTTGAAAAAACTTTAAACATAAAGCTTCAAAAAGGATCTTTTTCTGAGTATGAATTAAAATTAGCCGAGGAAATAATCAAAAAAAGATATTCAGATGATAATTGGTTAAGAAAATATGATTGATGTTAATAGATTATTACAAGTAATAAAAGAAGGTAAAGCAGATTGGTCTGACTATGAAGAATTTCTTGCAATAGATAATAAAGATTTAGAACCATTTCTACTCTATGCAAAAAATATTACCCTTCAGAATTTTCAAAATAATCTTAAAATCTATATCCCAAATAAAAGATTCCCGGCCATAAGTGTTACGGGAGGCGAATGTGCATTAGAATGTACTCACTGTGATAAAAAATATTTGAATGGAATGGAGCCTATATTGAATAATGATGATTTAAAGAAGTATTTATTAGATCTTTCAGAAAATGGCGGGACAGGTGTTTTACTTTCTGGAGGATGTGACTCAGATGGATCAGTTCCGTTATTAAATTACTTGGATACTATTAAAGAAGTAAAAAAGAAAACAAATCTGATTATCAATACTCATACTGGTTTATTAAACGAGCTTACTGCAAAAAAATTAGCTGAAGTTAACGTCGATATAATTTCTTTTGATATCAACATGGATGATAAAATAATTAAAGATATATATCATTTAGATAAAGATTTGAGCGATTATGAGCGAGCAATTGATTTATTAAAGAAATACAAGTTAAATATTGTACCACATATATGCATAGGATTATTTTATGGAGAACTCCACAAAGAATTAGAATCAATTAGATTTATTAGAGAGAAAGATATAAATCCTTCTTTGATTGTTCTAATTGCTTTAATCCCTCCAAAAAATTCTAAAATACTTTTTAAAAGGCCATCCCCAGAAGATATTGCAAAAGTTATTGCTACAATCAGGTTCATTTTTCCTACTACAGAAATTTCTTTAGGATGCATGAGACCTCGAGGAGAAATTAAGGTTGATTTAGAGAAATATGCAATCAAAGCGGGTATCACGAGACTTGAAATCCCTTCAAAAACAACATTAACATGGCTGAAAAAGGTAAATCCAGAAATTAACCTCAAATTTTATTCTGCGTGTTGTGCAATTCCAAAAGAATTTGATGATATTACTGAATCTAAGAACTCAGATATTAGAGGATATCTAAGTATATAAATTAGATTAACTTTAACTGTTAATTTTACAATATAATTATGATGAAAAATAAAATAGAAATTATTGGTCTTCAAGGGATACCTTTAATAAATCCCGGCGATAACATTCCAAAAATAATATTAGAAGCAGTAGAACATAATAATATTCAATTAAAGAATGGAGATATTATCTTAATTGCTCAGACAATAATTTCTAAGAGTAATGGAAGATTAAGGAGTTTAAAAGATATTAAACCAAGCGAGAAAGCTATTTCTATTTATAATACTATGACACCAAAAGCAAGAAGCAAAAATGTCCCAATTAAAACCCCAGAACACATTCAAGCAATATTAGATGAATCAAAAGAAGTATTGAAAATAGAACATGTCTTGATTACAGAAACAAAACAAGGATTTGTATGTGCTAATGCAGGAATAGATAAATCAAATATAGAAGGAGAAGATAATATCAGTCTACTCCCAGAAAATTCAGATTTGGATGCAAAAAATATAAAGGATGCTATTAAAAAAACAATTGATAAAGATATCGCAGTAATTATTACTGATTCTTTTGGAAGACCTTTTAGGGAGGGTGCAATTGGGGTTGCTTTGGGGATTTCTGGTATAAATGCAATCATAGATAAACGCGGAGCCTATGATCTTTTCGGACACGAATTACAAAGTACGATTATAGGACAAGTCGATAATCTTGCATCAGCAGCACAATTAATCATGGGTGAAGCAGATGAAGGTATTCCCATCGTTTTAATAAGGGGATATGAGTTTGAATTCGTAGAGGATGCTTCAATTAAGTCCATTATAAGAGATAAAAACATAGATTTATTTAGAATCAAGGAATCCTATATAAATTTGATCGATATTTTAAAAAAACGACGGAGTTATAAATTTGAATTTAGCTCTAAAAATGTTGATAAAAATATTATTATGGAATGTATCGAAATCGCGAGATGGGCTCCCAGCGCACATAATGCTCAATTCTGGAGATATATAATTTTAGACAAGAATAATATACGATCTGATTTAATAAATAGAATGAATGAAAAATTGAGAGTTGATTTGAGAAATGACAACAGGAAGGAAGCATTTATTGAAAAGAAGATAAAAAAAACACGAAAACAGTTTTTACAAGCACCATATCTAATATTATCCTGTATTGATACAATAGATTTGGAAGAATATTCAGATAAGGAAAGGATTGAAAGTGAGTTTTTATTAGGTGTTCAAAGTGTAAGTTCCTCTCTTACTTATTTACTTTTAGCGTTAGAATTTAAGGGATTAGCTTCTTGTTGGTATTGTGCACCATTATTTTCAAAAGACATTGTAAAAAGCACATTAAATTTACCAAAAAAATATGTTCCAATGGCCTTTATCACTGTAGGTTATCCCTTGAAGGAACCTAAAGTTCCAGTTAGAAGAAAATTATCAGAAATAATATTTAATATTTAAAAAGTATGGAGAAAAAATAAGAATGACTGATAAATTTTATTTATTGCTAGCTGGAGGTGTCGGAGCTGCTAAATTTATTGAGGGTTTGGCAAGCATTGTAGATCAAAATTTATTAAAGATAATTGTCAATACTGGAGATGATATTGAATTATTTGGACTTAAAATTTGTCCTGATTTGGATATAATAACATATACTTTAGCAGGATTAATTGATAAGGAAAAAGGTTGGGGTTTTAAAGATGAGACTTTCAATTGTTTGAGTGTTTTAAAGAAATATTATAATACAGAGTGGTTTAATGCAGGAGACAAAGATTTAGCAACTCATATTTATCGTACTAATCTGTTTAATCAAGGATATAAAAAAGATGAAATAACTAATATAATTACTGAAAAATTAGGTGTGAAAGCCCAAATCATACCAATGTGTAATGAACCTTTTGAAACATATATTAAAACGCGTGAAAAAATAATGCATTTCGAAGAATACTACATCAAAGAACATTGTGAGCCAGATGTTCTTGATGTTGACTTTAAAGGTGTTGAGAATGCAAAAGCCACTAAAGATATATTAACTTATATAAAAAATGCTGAGAGAATTGTCATTTGTCCTTCAAATCCAATTGTATCCATAGGTACTATTCTTCAGGTTCAAGGGATTAAGGATGCTCTTGTTAAAGTAAAGAATAAAGTAATTGGAATAAGCCCAATAATACAAGGAGCAACCGTTAAAGGTCCTGCGGATAAATTAATGAAGTGTTTTAATTTGGATGTATCGTGTGTTGGTGTTTCTCATTATTTTAAAGATATTTTAGGTCATTTCATAATTGATGAAAGGGATACCAGTTTAAAATCTGAAGTAGAAAAAATTGGCATACATACTTACTGTTTTGATACATTGATGATAAATCAAAAGAAAAAAGAAGATTTGGCTCAATTTGTAATTGAACTCCAATTATAGGTCAAATCAGGTAGTTTCTGGAGTGGGTTCTGAAGTAAGAGTGGGTTCCTTATCCTCTTTACTTTTTTTATCATCTTTAGTTTCTTCCTCTTCGATTTTAACATAATCTCCAACAGAAGTAATGATTGATTTAATTTGTCCTTCTTGTTTAAGACGAATCATTAAATTCCTATGTTTAATATAGGAAATAACAAAAGATATCACAGGAAAGGTCAACATTATAGGTAATAATAATATAATAATGGATTCTGGAGAATACACTGCAACGCTCTCTGTGATTGCAGGAGGCATGTTAAATAAATTTACGAAAAACCAGTTTGGATGAATAATTATGAAACTAATAATTATTAAAATTATAAATCGAATTGAAAAGTTTAAAATAGTAGATGTAGCTAAGTGAGTTGCTCTTGGAGCTGCTGATTTTGCGGTTAAAGTGTTTTCTGCTTCTGGATCTTCTCGAAAAAGTCGTTCTAAAAAGCTTCCAAGTCTTCTCGTTTTAGATGCTGCCGTAACTAATTTTTTTTCTTCTGCTTCCAATTTTTTCTTTTCAATCATTTCTTTTACATATGAAAAACCTGTACCAGTTTTAGCCAGGAATTTACCTACTGATTCCTTTTTTAATTCCAATTCTTGTTTTCTTTTTTTAGCTTCTTCCTTAATTTTATCAACATTTGCAACTACATGAATAGATTCTCTCTTTATAATACTCAATTGTGCTTCTAATCTATCACTTCGTTCTAGGGATGGTTTAGTGACCAAATCAGTATAATTTATTTGGAATGCAAGTTCTAAATACATGTAACTCGAGATAGCTAGAGCTGCAGTAGCACTTACAAAAAAAAGAATAAGATTATCTATGGGTAAATGAGTTATTGAAGCATCAACGGGATCGGGTAAAGATTCTAAAATTGGTACTGATATTCCACTATTTTCTAATAAATCCATGACTCCAAATAAATCTAACATATCTTGTAATCCAAAGATCATTACAGGAATAATTATCATCATCATCAGACTCCCAATTGATCGAAGGTTATATTTAGGGTTGCTTTTTATTACAGCTCGAATAGCATAATAAATAGCAATTACAAAAAATACTTGAAACACTATTAAATATCCATTACTAGCAAAAATTTGTAACTCCTCCAATATTTCAAACCATAATTCAAAAATATCACTAGGAGGATTTCCTGTTGGGGTTGCAAATGAGAACCAAGATTTAAAAAGAGATTTAAAAAATTTATCTAATGGACCTAAAACAGAATAAAATCCAAAACTAATTGCAAGTATTATAATAAATACAAAAAAATAAAGAACAGAAAAGATCACATATGTAAGTAGATTTCTTATTCCAATGATGAAAGCGAATATTGCAGGTTCTCCAGTGTCTGAATAGAGAATCATATCATAATGAAAGATTTGAAAAAACCAAAATAAAACTAAAACAAAGACTAAACCATTGACAATTCTTAATATTAATAAATATCTTCTTGCCATAATTTAATACGCCTTTCCTTTTTTCTTAGCTTCCATATAATTTGCTAATACTTGATTTAATATATCATCTGGTCCGCAAGTAATGAGATTTATTCCCATTTTCCGGATATCTTGCTTAATCGTCAAAATATGTTCCATCATTTCTTCACTAATCGCCTCAGCGAGAGCTTTATCTGTTGATGATAAATCCATTTCATGAATTTCAAACCATGGTGAAAATGGGTTAATAACAATTACTGTATGATTAAATGGTATCAATTTTTTAATACCTTCAATTACTTCTTTAGAGTTTCCTTCTAAATCAGATATGATAAATATTAAACTACGTTTTTGAAAGCGTTTTGTGAAATTATCCATTGCTTCAACCATTTTACATTTACCCTGGGGTTTAATTCGAGCAATAAAGTCTAATACCGTATAAAAATGATCATCTCCTCTATTTGGTTTTAAAAAATGCACGTTCTTTTTATCAGAAAATGTGAAAACACCAACATTATCCCTGCGAGTTAATGATACTTTTGTTAATAACATGCATGCTCGAATGGCATATTCAAATTTTGTATTTTCAATTGCACCACCAGCCATTGTATTTGAAGTGTCAACCATGACCATTACAGTAATATCTCTCTCAGTTTCATGCTCTTTAACGATGAGTTTTTGTTGACGTACACTAGCTTTCCAATCTATTAATCTGAATTGATCTCCAAAAACATATTTTCTCATACCATAAAATTCAGAACCCGTTCCTTTTTGTTTTGATCTCTGAGTACCATAATTTAATTGTAATGATCGTTTAGAACCAAGGATTTCTATCCTTTTTATATCATCATATGGTGGATATATTAAGATATCTGTAACACTATTTGGAACAATACGCTCGACAGAATTAAATCCTAATCTATCTTTTATTGTCAAGGATAAAGGTCCTAATGGATACTCCCCCCTGACTTTTGGTTCGAGAACGTATGAAAATTTTATTGTTCCTTTTGCTCCAATTCTGGTGGAAATAAAATTCTCACCTAATATTAACCTGAAGATTTCTGGATTATAATAATCTCTAATTTCCAAAAAATCAAAATTATGCTTTCCCGTATTCTCAATAACAACTTTAACATGAAGAAAATCATCCCTAAAGACTTTTTCTTTATCAAGTTCCCTGTGAACCTTTAATTCTTCTACATTCATATGTAAAGCAAAGAAAGGCAAGCTAATGATCGTACTGAACAAGAGGATTATTGCAAAATAAATTAAGAAATAATTTACAAATGCAAATCCAGCACATAGAAAAAATGCTGCAAATAATAATAGGGTTCTACCTTTTCCACCAAATATGCTAATCCACCATTTATTTTCCTTTTTTTTAATTATATATCCGACTTAAAATAAAAAAAATTATTTTAAATTGGTATGGGTATCTCTTCGAGAATACTTTTAACAACGGATTTGACATCTAAACCTTCTAGCTCTGCTTCGGGCTTTAATAAGATTCTATGATTTAATGCTGGTAGAGTTAATGATCTCACATCATCAGGTGTTACGTATATTCGTCCCAAGATTGCTGCCCTCGCTTTGGCACACTTCATCAATACCAAGCTAGCTCTAGGACCGCATCCAAGTGCTATTTGAGGGTGATTTCTTGTTTTTAAAATAATATCACGTATGTATTTTAGTATTCTGTCATCAATATACACCATGTTCATCAATTTTTGAGCTGCAAGGAGCTCCTCTCCACTTGTTATAATATCCACGGATGGTGAGTCTCCCGTTAACTGTCTCCTTAATATTTCTACTTCTTCTTGGTGTTCTGGGTAATCTAACCAGAGTTTAAATAGAAATCTATCTACTTGTGCTTCGGGTAAAGGATAAGTTCCTTCCATTTCCACTGGATTTTCCGTGGCTATTACCATAAAAGGTTTCTCTAATTCTAAAGTTTGACCTTCTATAGTTACCTGACGCTCTGCCATAGCTTCAAGAAGTGCTGCCTGAGTTTTTGGTGCGCTTCTATTAATTTCATCTGCAAGAACAACATTGGCGAATATTGGGCCTTTCTGCAATACAAATGCACCCTCAGATTGATCAAAGATTTTTGTTCCAGTTATATCTGCTGGTAATAAATCTGGTGTAAATTGGACTCTTCGAAAAGATATTCCTAAGACGTTTGCAAATGTCTTTGCCATCACAGTTTTGCCTAATCCAGGTACACCTTCAAGCAAAACATGCCCATTAACAAGGAGAGCAACAAAAAGGTGTTGTAAAATTTCACCATTACCTACTATAACCCTAGATACTTCTGAAAGAACATCTTGAGCAATTTCTCTAATAGGTGTTACATCAATTTCATTTTTTTCTTCTCGAGATTCTGCTTTTTCTGCCATATTTTTTCACTCCATTTTTATTATTAATTTCTTTTTAATTTTTTTTAATAAATTTTTATGATAAACTTAAATATTTTTCATTGCCCAAGACATTTCTAGGAATAAATTCTCGAATTCTTGGGGTGATTTTACTCTACTCTTTCCTGCTTTTATAACCAACATCCTATCCATTAATTTAGTTAATCTTCTAATTTTTTGACGATTAACCTTACCACCACTTTCTTTAGCCACAACCAAGTCTATGACATTTTTAGTGGTAATTTTCATTCCTCCTAATTGAGCATTTAACTTACGTTCCATTCTTCTAAAAAGTAATGTCAACGCCTTTTCATATCTATTTTTTTCCTTATACCATTCAATTTTTTGAGCAAAAAATGATGAAGTTCTAAATTTTTCTTGCTCCTCTTTTTCTTCTGCTTCCTCAATTTTTTTCTTTTCCTCGTCTTTATCTTTTTTAGGAAGATATTTTCTAAGCGTATAAAATGCCCATAAAGGATATATCCATGCTGTTATGGGATTTGTTGATAAATGAATTATATATTGCATGATAAATCCAAAAATTCCTGCGGAAGATAAATCCCTTGAATATTCGGGTCTAATATGAGCTTCATCAAATACAATTATCCAATCATTAGGATTATCAATTCCATTATAAGTTAACCAATTAATTATATTAATTCCAAATTGCTTGTTATCATAATCCGTTTCTCTCATCAAATGGTTTGCAAACATGCTAGCATCAGAAGTAAGAAATATACGATTATTGCTCAATTCCTTTGCAAGAAATACCACAGGGTCAAACCCGCCCCCACCAAGTGGGAATCTTTCTAAAAAACTAGTATCAAATTCTCCTCCAAATAGTGCTCCTAAAACAGGTCCTAAATAAGACAAGTCAATATAATCATCAGCAGGAACTGTGCTATTTGGTAATGTTTTAAACTGTTTATCTCCGTTTTTATCAACCCAGCTGTAAAATGGAGTAGTTTCTCCAATTACATCCCAACCCAGTGCTTCATAAAGAAATTTACCTCCTACTGCAGCTGTTGCTTGAGATAGAATAACTTCATATATCCCGGTTGTTGTAGGATGGCTTTCAGTTATTTGCACGATTGGATATGTAGGATCTACTAATCCAGCACCATTATCCAAGCATGAAGCATTATCTCTTAAGAGTCCATCCGCAAAAATTGCTAAAGGAAAAATTTCTGGATTAGGATCACTCAAAATGTTCCTAAAACTTGCTAATAAGATTTCATATAGCAATAGATATGTAGAACCGTGGTCATGACATATTAATAGAGAATTTTTATGGTCTTCATTTCCTAAAAAATCTATAAAAAAAGGAATTTCAAAAATTGGATCATAAAATTGATTTGTTCCAAATAAAACCAGACAAACAGATTTATCTAACCGATTTATAGCACTTAAACTGGACTGAACACTCATGACTTCATACCCTTGCTCCTCAATTGCAGCCTTGAAATCCGAACCTCCATTCCAATCAGGATTATATATAGAAAAATAATGATCATTTTCCCCACTGTCAATAGCGGTTGATAATAATGGGACAAAAGCAAATATAAAAATAATGAGAAATAAAGCCCTTCGATATAAAGATCCCGTCTTAGCCTTACGAGATCTTGTTTCTCTTGATTTCTGAACTGTTACGTTTCTCAAGAAAAAAATGAACATTAGTCCTAGAAATAAAGCACCAATATAACAGACAAAGGGGATATAGGATAAAACATTAACAGGTATGAGCCCGGGATTGTCATATAGAAATGTATTGATAAAACCTGAAATAATAACACCAAAAATGACTAAATATATACTAAAAAACAAAAATAATAATCCCTTTGAAATATTTACACTCAATAGTGAGGACTTTCCTGTTCCTAATTTAGCCATTTTTTTTCTTTTAATTTTTTTATTTTATTTATATAATTCATACTATAAACTAAAGGAAAAAGACTTACCAGTTATTTCTTTATGTAAGGTCGAAAATAATTGAATCGTTGATTCAAATTCCTTCGGAGTTGGTTCAACACCACCATATATGATAGATTCGATTTTTGAAACGAATGGATACACCGATTGGGGTTTTTGTTCTAATTCATTCACACATGTAATAGCATATTCCCTGATTGTTTGAAAAATTTCTCTCGGTTTTTTATGTTTTTTATCAACGAGATCACAATATGTAAGATATATATAAGCAATAGCTTCTTTTGGGCGCGATGTTTTAACTAAGATTTTTACATTTTGAAATCTTTCTTTTGCATTATATTCTGGTTCTTGCTTCTTTTTCTTTTTACTACCACCAACTTTTTTTGCCATATTTTTTTACCTTTTTTTTTTAATTTATAATTTTTTTCACATTTATAATATTTTTGATTAATTTGCTTACTTTTTTTTAAAAATTTAATATAAAGTTATGATTAGTCAACTCAAAATAGACGCGACTAAAAAGATCTACCACACTATGAAAATCATCATCTGTTATTTCAAAAGGTCTCGAGTAAATAATTTCTTCGACCTTTGTTATGAACGGATATATTACAGACGGTTTCATTCTTAATTCTTTTACGGAAATTATCGCAAAATCTCTTATCGTTTCATATTCTTTCTTTCTCCTTCCATATTTTGCATCAACTAAGGTTATATAAATCGCATTGAAGAGATATGATAGAGATTCTTCCATTCTTCCAGAATCTTTTAAAATTTTTAAATTTTTAATTTTTCCTTCTAAGGGGATGGTCGCAACTTGCGCTCCTTCCCTCTGTTTTTTTAGGAAAAAATATCCATATAATATTAAAACTCCCGCTATAACAGATATGATCGGTATGAAAATTATAAGAAATCCAATGAATGCTCCTGGTTGACCTCCTAAATCCTCACCAAGAGGTATTTCAAGTGGATTGACATTTATTACTACATTGTTTGAGACCAGCGTCTTTCCAGCAGAATTGATTAATTCAATATAATAACTATATGATCCATTATGGAACGGTGGAATTTTGAAAGAGAGTGAAAATGAACCATTTGCGAGAGTTTGAGCAATTGCGGTCCTTTCTCCACCATTATATACTACTCTAACGTATCTATTAAATATATAATAATTAGGAGCTGATCTTGATCTAACTTGTCCAGTAATCGTATATGTTGAATTCGCATCTCCATCATATGATGATAATCCGATAAAAGATACATTATCGAATACTAAAAACTTCGATGAGTTGTAAAATGAATATCCAACATAAGGGGAATCCGAATAAGTCAATTCCACCGTCATGTTATTTAAAGAAGCGGGAACCTCTGGAATGAACATATTATTTGGCATTGCACCTGTTGCGGTGGTTGAGTATATATTTGATGAAACCAGGGTTCCTAAACCTGTATACCAATTTACATTGAAATTTGCGTTTGGTATGCCTGTATCATTATCATATTTTAAAATACCAGAGGTATCAAGATTTTCACCCCTTAAATAAGGTTTGGATATATCTACACCGGTCATGTCAAAATGTGATGTAGAATTTAAATTAAAAGTAAAACTATTCATATAGGTAATGGTATTGCTTGTATCCACTTCTACTTCAATTGTATGAGAGGTATAAACATTCATGTATCCTGGAATCGTATAGTTATTTATTATAAAAAAACCACCATTTGCAGTGATATTGTTAAATTGAGAATATACTTGTCCATCTATTTTTATTGATACTTTATATCCATCATATCCAGTTCCAGTTGGAAGATGAAATAATCGTCCTTCGACTGTAAGATTATAATCATAATGTTTAAAAATCTCATTATCTATTTCCTCATTAGTTAGATTTACCCAGCCCCATGCGGAGGATGTATTTAAATTATCATTTTTGTTGATAGGTGAAATTTGATTCCTATAATCAATTAAAGTAAAGCAAGTGGTAACTAATGGAAAAAGAATGAACAGAGTTATCATTATAACAGATAAAATCATCATGTGATTGTCATGATGTTTTTTAATTTTCTGTTTTATCATATTTATTTCTCACTTCTTTTTATTTTATTACCAATCTGTAAATTCTAATTGATCACTCTCAACATAATCCTCAACTGGAGTATAATATACCCATATTTCCGTTTCATTTCTATAATCAGGCCAGTTTAAATCAATGAAAAAAGTACCAGAAAAATCACCAATACTATTTGTTAATACAGTAGAATTGGTGGCAATGTTTGTACCATTAAGATATTGAACAACAACAGTTACATATACATTTTGAATTGCCGTTCCATTATCCCAAATCAACCTTCCATTTACATAAAGGGTGGTATTATAAACCCATTGTAGGTCATAAGGAGGCACTTCATAATCAGTATACCAAGATTGTTCTATAATTGTTGTGCTTGCAGTTATATTTAGATTAATAGAAGAACTACTTAAACTACTCATTGCATTAGACATGCCAATTACTAGAGGATTATCAATATCTCGGAAAATAGATCCATTAAAGTCAACTCTTAACGTATAACTTCCTTGAGGACAATTAAGAGATATTCTATTTATTGAAAATGAATAATATCCATTATCATCAGTGTAATCATAATTATTCCCTATAAATTCTATATATTGAGAATAGTCTTGTCCCATGCTGTTGATTAAATGAAGTGACACGTTCAAGCCTCTCAAATATCTTGCACCATCAGAACATACACCCCAAACGTTAAATCCTGCACCATTTCTGGTTATTTCATTAACTGGAAGATTTTCATTAATACTAATAGTAAAAGATGTCTCATTTATTATGATATAAGTAGAATTAAAAACATCATTATAATAAATATCATAAACAACTTTCATTAAATGTAGACCAGGACTGAATGAAGGAGGCCCTGAAGTATTAAGTTCAAAATTAAAATATCCTGAACCATCTGTTATATCACTCATGATCCATGAAGAAGGATTATAATAAATGTCATAGAGATATATTGTTTTTCCTGAAACAGGACCACTAGAATCATAAACATATCCATTAAACGTGATATTTTCTCCGAGCCTTACACTCGGCGGGAGAAAACCATCAGGATAAATTCCGATATCAGGAACGGGATATCCATCTACGTTCAATCGTATCGTTGTATTTAAAGGATTTGTAACATTCAGTTGATAAGCACAAACCATTGAGTCACTCAAATATTGTAAGTAAAATGTATGTGCATAAATAGGGTGATTATAATAAATAGTTCCATTAAAATCAACCCTTATAGTGTAATTTTTTTCCGGTGTTGCGCTACTAACATTGAATAACGCATAAATTTCTCCTGTATCATTGCATATAAAAAAATTTAAAATTTGTTGAGAACCACCAGTTTTGATTAAATAATTGGAGTAATCAGTAAGCCCATCTAAAAGATTAATTTCAATTTGACCAAATGAAATAATAGCTCCATTAGTTCCGTCTATTAAATCTCCAGTAATTCTAAATGTCCGACCTTGAATAGTAGTAGAATTAATGTGCCAAGGTATAGGGCAAGGATCAAGACTAACATTAATAGGAGCATTTAAAATAAAATATGAGTAATTATAATTAGTTGTATACCTTGCATATAATAAATGTGGTCCTGCAATTGAATAATAATTAGTAGAGTAAATAACCATAGCATAACCATTAATGTCTGTAACATCAGTACCTATTAACGTATTATTTGTTGTATCATAAAACTCTATAAGTTCACCAGATATAGGTGTATCTCCTAATAAGAGACGAGCAGTTAAATTTAAATCATTATACCTGGGAATAGAAGGATTAGTATAATTATCTGAAGTAGTTCCATTTATCCAAAAATTAAGAATGGTTGGTGCTTCATATGTGATTTGTAACTGTTTATTAAGGGTCACGGAAGTGCTAATTATGGGTAAATCAAAATCATTACCATAGGGGAACGTGGTAAGATCAAATGTACCATTAAAATCTAATCTCAATGTATAATTACCAGGGGCAATAGCATTATCTACATAAAATAAAACGCTAAACTTACCATTGCTGTCAACTGAAAAAGGATTGGTACCAATCAAATAGGAAGTATTATCATATCCATTTTTAAATATTCTCAATTCAACCTCAGAATAGTTTAATGGAGTTAAATTCACGCTATCATTTATATAACCTACTATTGTGAAAGGTTGCCCTGTGGTTTTATTAATTACTCTAGGTTCGGGTCCTGAAACGACCGTTATGACGGGATCTTCATTTAAAATATAATAAGAATAATTATAGATATTACCAGCTTTCGCATAAAGTAAATTTGGTCCCACGAGACAACTATCTCCAGCAATAATTCGAAGTGTCGTGATTCCATTTTGATTAGTATCATTACTACCAATTAACATATCTCCACCCGTATAATTAAAAAAATTGACAGTAATATTTGGAAGTGGCCCTCCTGTTTCGTTCAAGACACGGGCTTTAAGTGTAAGTGCCGTGCCTCTTGGAACTACGGGAGCAGTAACGGGGGTATAGGGATAATTTGAAGGAGTATTTTCTATATAGAACAATACGCTTCCAGTCAATTCCTTGTCTATGTGAAGTTCTTTTGTCTGACTTGAATTAGATAAAAACCACGCTGGGGGTCCTAGAGGAATTGAAAAATTATACTCATATCCATACCATAATACTGTATAATAATATGATCCATTAATATCTGCCCTTACCTCGTAGTCGCCAGAAAAGACATATGCTGGATCTCCCTGCAAGTAAGTATCAAAAACACCATTTTCATCAGTGGTAATTGATGGAGGATTAAACGCATTAGGAACATATGTGCTTGTACCATTATATAGCAATGTAAAATTAACTATTGAGTATGGAACTCCGAGATCATTTTTAGGATCGAAAACTTTTCCCCACGCTCTAATTGAATTGTTAGATGGATCAGACACGTTTATTGATGAAGGACTTATTCCTGTAAGATTAACAATGATTGTATCATTTATTACAAAATTACCAATATTAGCAACTTGAGGATTATATTGTGCTACAATAACGTGAGGTCCAACAACCAAGCTATCATTTACATAAACATAAACTGATGCTTTCCCATTACTATTTGTATCATTTGAGCCTATCGTCATACCTGAAGTAATATCTGTAAAGGTTATGGTTTTATTTTCCATCGGTAGGGACTCATTATATAATGTTGCTGTTACATTAACCCATACTCCTCTATTGACAATTGGATATGAAGGAGGCGCTAGTCCATCACATGTTACGTTAAGCGAATACGAAACATTTCCAAACACGGGTATTACAGGATTTCCCATAAAGTTCTCAAAAAGCACGTCAATTTGCGCCCAATATCCATTTCCAGTTATGTCTGTTGGGATGAAAACCTCTGCCCAACTATATATATTTTGATATTTTACCGCAAATCCAATACCTTCAGTCGGATCTAAAACTTGCTCGACAAACCTGCTATTAAATCCATCTACAAAACGACTTACAACTCCAAATGCTCTTGTAAGAGCAATAAAAGCTGATGCAAATTCGGAATACATTCCTTCACGGGACTTACAAAACCAATTAATTGGATCTTGATCTGCTTCAGCTGCAGGAACAGGATTGTAAGTTAAATTAAAATTATATTGGAGATAATTTCGTATTTTATCAGCGATAATGAATGCATTATCTGTTGCAGTATTAATGACATTATTGTCTAAATAATTATATACTGCTCTAAAATCATTGTGATTCGCAAGAAAATTTGCAATACTTCCATCTAATCGCAAATAATCATTGGTTAAAGAGATATAATCTGGATCTGGACTTGTTACGATGACGCAACTACTGTTAATATCTGCATCTGAAGGCAAGTTCTCACCAAGTAATTGATATGTTAAGTTAAGTTTATTATTCTGAGAAAAATGACTTAAAATCGATGACCCATTTAAACCTTCTTCTTGTGTTCTTAGACTAGAAGATGTCAAAAAAGGTGCCATAATACTATTTTCTATAATATAGGGTTTTGGAAATAATGTAGGTGCCGTGAATAGATTTCCTAAGGGATCATTAATTACGGACAAATTAAGCATTTTCATGAGTAAAATTTCTGGTTTTATTAAAGGATTTGAATATTTACTTAGGGGAGCAAAATCATTATCAAAAAATCCACTACTTGCTGACCATGTACCTGATGAATAGGTATCAAAACATTCATATTTCCATAAGTAATCGTCAACATCTAAAAAGGAAGAATAATTAAATACTCTGAATACTTCTCTTTGAGCGAGTTCAGAGAAGAGCGATTCATTCATTAAATCTGATAAATCTTCAAGAGGAAGGTCATCAAAATCCCCGTCAAACATTTCAAGGATTTGTTCTAACAAATCTGGATCAAGATCTGATAAGTCAAATGGAGGATAAATTGGAACGAGTACCTGTTCTTCAAAATCGGGATTCTGTTTACTTGGAATTATTCTTAAAGAATCAAATAATAGACTAATTAAAAAAGTAGAAAATGCAAAAGCAAAAACTAAAACTACTGATAAAGCTACAACCTTTAAAACGTCATTTCTTACATTTTTAGAACCTAAAAGCTTTTCTTTTATTTCAGACATAAGAAGGGAGAATATTCAAATTGAAAAATTTAGATCTAATTTTTAGAATATAATCTAAATTCTCCTTTATATATGTTTAGATTTAATCTGTAACATATTATAATCAAAGTATCAGAAAATAAATTAAATAAATATCAAAATCCATCAATTTGAGCATGAGACAGATCTCTATTTATAACTAATGCTTAAGCTTGGATAAAAAAGGAATAGATGGTTTTTTTTTATGATTAATAAATGACGTATTTAAATACATGCATTATTTAAAATTCAAATCCGCATTTGGTGCATACTAATTTTTTAGCATATATCGTTTTTGGGATATAGCTAATGATTCTGGTTCTATCTTCAACCTCTTTTATTGCAGGTCCAATCGCACCACAATTTACGCATACTCTTCTTGTGTGACCCCCCTCACCCATAGAATCCATTGTAGGTGCTGGTGATGAAACAGCGGGACTTGCTGTTGGAGCAGGGGACGTGCCAAATGATGTTCCACCTCCGAAGCCAGGACTTTGGGTAGGTTGGGCTAATGAGCTCGCCATTACTGCTTTAGGTTCTTTCAATTCCGTGATTCTTTTCTCTTTATATTGAAGTTCTTGGTTTAGTTGCCCTATCTGCGCTTGAAGAGGACCAATTTGTCCAGCTAACATTGAATTCTGCTCAGTTAATTGTGAAACTTGATTTTGCAATTCAGGAAGCTGAGCTTGCAATTGTCCCTTTTCATTGTTTAATTGAGCAATTTGATTTTGGTATCCTTGTATTGATGCATTCAAAGAATTTAATTGGCTATTTAATTGACCAATCTGATTATCTTTAGAATTAACTTGTGCTTGCAATTGACCTATTTGTGTTTGTAATTGATTGATGGTATTTTGATGATCTTGTAGTGAAGGCCCACTAGATGTCGCCATAGCAGGCGCAGAGGGACTTGGGGTATATGAAGGTGCGGGCGTTAATGTTGGAGCACTAGACATTACAGGAGGCGGCACGTTTTGAGGAATTTGTGGAGGCCTTCCTGGTGGAGGTGTTAATGGAGGTTCTCTAGGTGGAGCACCCATACCATATTCATCTTCTTCGTCATCATCATAATTATAGTTTGACATGATATAGTTTTCTTCTTTTTTTTCTTTTTTTTATGTATTAAAAATATTGTTGTCCAAGTAAATATAATAACCTAAATTTATAAAATTATACAATGTAAAAAAAAATATTAATTTTTAATTTGATAATCATATAAAAGGATCTAATAAATTATAGTAAGATTAGCTTTAAAAGTAAAATATTAAAAACATTTCCAATAAGGTGAGAGACTTTCTTTTATTGCAGGTATCAATTTGTCATTAAGGTACTCTATTAATTTATTATCTGATTTTCTTTCGTTTTCTTCAATAAGATCCTCTTCATCATTAAGAACTTTTAAACAATTATATATTGCAATTGCTTGCTTATCTACTTCATATCCTCCTTCAAGTGTGATTAAGATTCTACCTTTTGAATGCTCATTTGCTATTGATTTTATTAACTTCAAATAATTAGCAGGAGCTTGATAAGTCCATCCCATCCCAGTTAACCTATCGGTCCAATGTGTATCAAATCCTGCAGAAATAAGGATAAACTCAGGTTTAAATTCATTTAATATAGGAGAGATTATTTCGTTGAAAAATATCGGAATTACATCATCCGCAGCTCGGGGGGGCATTGGATAGTTAATTATTTTACCTTTTCCATTTCCTCTTCCAATTTCATTATGAAAACCACTTCCAGGATAAAGAGTTCGACCGTCTTGATGTGAATTTATCATGATAACTTCACCCTGACCTGAAGGGCTTCCTTCATAAAAAATATCTTGGGTTCCATTTCCATGATGACAGTCCCAATCTATAATGGCAACTTTCTTAATATTTTTCTCACGAATTAAATATTCAGCTGCAATTGCAATATTGTTAAAAATGCAGAATCCGGAACACTTTTTAGCATTTGAGTGATGTCCTGGTGGACGTACAGCTGCAAAACCATTTTTTATATTTCCATTTAATATTTCATCAATTCCAGTTAAATTCCCTCCAACAGAATAGAGCGATGCTTCATAGGTTTTGGGAGACAGCAATGTATCTCCATCATCAATTACTTGTACCTGCCCGGTATGATCAGCACGTTCACTCATAGATTTTACTTCTTTTAATAAACTTTCAGTATGGACATACTTTATTTGATCTAATGTTGCTTTTCTCGGAGTTATTAATTTGTAATTAGGATTCTCAAACAGATTTTTTTCATTTAGTAAATCCATTAATGCGATTAATCGCTCATGGCTTTCAACATGCGTTCCAATTCTATGCTCAAGATATATAGGATGATAAATAAGTCCTGTAGTCATATTAATCAAAATTATGATAAATAATTATTATAAGAATATCTAGTTCAAATCAAATATTAACTTTTATATTAATTTAATCGACCTTTTAAATTAACAAAAAATCAAGTAATATTCGATTTCTGTTAATTTAAAATATTTTAAAGTAGTAGGTTTAATATTTTTAAATTTAGGTTTTTTAATATTTTTAAATCATATCGATTATTTATAAATAATAATGAAAGAGTCTATTAACTTTATATTTAAAGTAATAGTGATTGGGGAGCCAGCAACAGGTAAGACAAGCCTGGTTAAGAAATATGTATCAGGGCACTTTTCACAAGATTATAGGGCTAGTATTGGTACCAATTTGTATATAAAAAAGATCCAATTAGATTCTGGTGAAGAAGGAAAGATTCAGTTATGGGATATTGCAGGACAAGAAAGATGGATTAAGATGCGTCATACATATTATCGAGGGGCTCAAGGCGCACTAATACTAGGAGACCTCACGAGAGAGAAGTCTTTTTTACAAATTGAAGATTTCTGGTATTCTGATATTAAAAAATATTGTCAAGATGTTCCAGTTATCTTAATCGGTAACAAAAATGACTTAGAAAATGAAATTTCTAAAGAAAAAGTAGATGAATTAGGAAAAAGAATTAATGCTAACTCTGTTTTATTTACTTCCGCTAAGAATGGAGATAATGTAGAAAAAGCTTTCCATTTAATTTCAGAATTGATATATGAAAAACGTTTTAATTTAAAAAAGTAAAGAAAATCTTATTTTTCGATGTTTTCATTCTTCTTTTCGTGTAAATTTAATTTTACCTTGTTTTGGTTCATATAAAGTTCCTTCCTTTATAAGCTCATCAAAGGATTTATCTATAAATGTCCGATCATATCCTTCTAACTCAAGTCGCTGAACTAAAGAGCTTTTATCTAAAGCTTGCCATTCATTTTCTTCAGAAACTTGTTTTAGGAGGTCAAGCAATTTTTCCAATTTATTTAGAGCTGTACGTGATTGTCCTACGAGTATCATATCAACGTCAAATTTGCCCGTTTCTTTATCATAACCAGTATCCTTTAAATATCTCTTGAATAATTTGATGATTTCTTCAACATCATCCTTATTTACTTTTTTCCTCAAAGCCATTTTTGCATAAGCTTCACTTAAACGAACAAGTGCATCGAGATTTCTAGCTAATATTGATACGATTGCATCTTCACTGTCATATTGACCTCTCAATTCTAAATAGAAACTTTTAATCCTCTCCTTTGCTTTATTTGATAAAACTGGAAAACAAGTTTTTCTTGCATATTTAATATATTTTTTTAATAATTCTTCATTAATGGGAGCTATTTTCTCATCTTTATCCTTAAAATCCTCAAATAACTCATCTGTTCCCATAGTTGCATTTCTTAATATAAACTCTGCCATTTGGGCATCTTTAGCAGGATTTGGTTTGTCAACAACTTTAAAAATTAAATCAAAACGACTTAAAAGTGATGGAGGCATTCGAGCGTTTTCTGCAAAGCTTTTATATTCATTAAATCTACCAGAATGAGGATTTGCTGCAGCAATTATTGCAGTTTGTGATTTTAGGGTAGCAACTATTCCTGCCTTTGCTATGCTTACCGTATTGTGTAAAATGACTCCTTGAGCAATAAAAGTATGATTTGGTTCAACAGTTAAATCATATACCCAAGGAGTATAATTTTTTCCTTTATTGTTGATGATCTTTATTGTTTTTATCCTATCCCATAATATTTCCGAATTTAAATATGATTCTAATATATCGATTTTAGTTTTAATTTTTTTACAATATACTTTAAGAGACTTTAGAATCTTAGAATTAATTTTATGTTGTTTTTCTCTATTATAACCATCTCTCTCAAGATAATCTATTGTACCTCGTGACAGATTAGATATTTTTGCAAGATGGGATTGAGAATAACCAGTTCTTTTTCTAAATTCTTTACAATCAAGTTGTCCATTAAGTAATTCAATAACCAGATCATATTTATTTCTGAGCATATTTAATTCTTTAATATAAATATTTCGCGTCACTCCATGTTTTTTTTTTAAATGACGATCAAAATATCCATCATATGAAATTGCTAAATCTTTTTTTACTTTTATTAACATTTCTATTAATGAAGTAGGAAGTATATCGTGGTGATGTTTTTTGATTTTTTCAGGCTTAATTAAAATCCTAATTTTTGAAATTCTTTTATCATTATTTTCAATTATTTCGTTATAGAAATGAATTAATGATTCTCCCTTAATATAAACTTTATATGAATCATTATATTTATCAAAAATAATTCTTGATTGAATTCCAACTTTTAATAATAAGTCCTGATAATCAAAACTTAATCCTTTAGAAGAAGTTCGAAAACATATTGCTGTAGATTCAACACTTCCATCACCCTTAAAAGCACTCCTCAAACATTCTCTGCATATTATAGAACTACTACCAAGAATTTTTTTAGGAATTCGTTTTATTTTAGATAAGACCATAACCTCTGGAAAATTCTTTTCCATCCATTTATATAATTCAATTGAGATATATCTTAAGGTTTTGAGTCCATCTCCTCTTTCATTAACATTGGGAGAAATTTGAAAAATATCTTCCATTAAATACTGAAAATCATTAATTAATTGATTGTCCATGTTAGAGAATCCAATCTCAGCTCCTGTACCTTTATGACTGTGTCCTTCTGAGACTAAATACCCTATAACCCTACTCAATGAAATATTTAAATATTTTGGAAATGATAATTCTTTCGCCAATGGATGGGGAGCATTATTTAGGGAATTCAATTCCACCTTCATAGTTGAATTAGGTAAAAATTTAGGAACTGGTATAAAATCATTAGTATTGCAATCTTCTGCATTAATACCGTTTAATTTTCCATCTCTAAATATGAATAAAGGATGTTCTGGAGTAACTATTATACTTCTTCCATTTGTAAAAGTAAATTTGTAGAAGTGTTCAGGAGCCTTATGACGACTAATTCGATCGATTTTTATTTTAAATATTGATTTAAAATCAGTTGAATATAATTCTAAATTATTATATTTTAATATTTCACAATTATTACCATTTATTATTTTTGATTTATTCTTTTCAAGAAGTTTATCAACAAATTCTCCAATTAATATCCGTTCGCCATTCGGTGATAAAATTTCCGTGTTATAATGATAGGACTGTTGTTCCATCGCCTCATGTAGGGCAGATCTGTCTGCTGAATCCATTTTATCAAATTCATCTATGGCGGCAACACCTCCATTAGCTAGAACGACAGCACCAGCTTCTAAATTCATCTGAGCCGTCTCGCTATCCTTAATAACTGCTGCAGTTAGCCCTACAGCTGTTGAACCTTTTCCAGAAGTATATAATCCTCGCGGAGATTTTTCTACAGCGCTTTTAAGAACTTCTGACTTTCCTGTACCAGGATCTCCTACAAATAATACGTGAATATCACCTCGTTTATACCCTCCTCCTGGTTTTCTTTTCCTCGTTCCAGCAAAAAGGCTTAACGCACATGCCATTTTAAGATCATCCCTACCATAAATAGTTGGAGCAATTGAGCGTGCTATTTTTTTCTGGATTAGAGGTTCTTTTGACAATTTTTCTATTTGATCTCGATCTTCTTTTGAGAGTTCAATATCATCTTCGGATTTATCTTCAGGATCTATATAGTTTACTTCTATGAAAGATTTAAAGAGAGTGGAATTATTATTGTTAATGTTTTGGGCTATAACGGATTTGAATATTCCCATAACTTTCACTCGATCACCGGGTTTAACAGAATCAACTAAATCATCATATGTTAATATTGCTTGAACAGATCTTGGAATTCGTCCTGGAGGTAGCTCTTCAGGGACTTCTTGAATTACAATACTTTGCCAGTCGATAAAATTTGAGTTTTTTGTAATCAATCTAAAATCAGACTGAGCTTTAGCCTTACATCTTTTATTTGTACAAAATCTAGGCCAATTAATTTTTGAAGACAATTGAATTATTTCAAAAGAGGCACCACATAAATTACATTCAAACTCAGCTTTCATTAATTTTGGTCTCACAGTAGAACTTCTAATAGTAATACCATTAAACCAAACCAATTTATCAATGTGTTTAGCCCTTAAACCTCTTATAGGGACTGCTAAAGGTCCTTTATCGTCTTTTGTTGAGATTCGAACAAAATAATCTTGTTTTCTTACACTACCAGATTGAAATTTTAACACATTTTTAAATGCCTCAACAGTATCATTAATTAATTCTTCTGGATCATTCCTTAACATATCAGCCATATCAGAATCAAACGAGAGAAGGTCTTCATAATAGAAGACTAACGTATTTTCACCTTTAGAAAAAATTTCATTAATCTTATCGAGATATTTAAACTCTCCTGGTTTTTCTTGAAAAAGCCGATAAAAATCTTCAAATCGTTGAATCTTATTAATTGGTATTGAGGGCGTTGAAAGAGGTGTTGTCATAATTTTCACTATAATTCTTCAATATTCCTAATTATTTTTGATGGTTTTTTAATCTAAATATCAACAGATAGATTATTAGAGATTTAATAAGTAATTAAAAAAAGTCAATGGAAAAAGATAAAAAAAATGATTGAGTGCATTGATTTATTATAATTCTGAAGCGATAAAATTCATATTAATCACTCATTCATACTTTCTGTCAATTCATTTAAAACCTTACAAATAACTGGATCTTGACTCATTTCACATCTAATTTTTAACAGAGCTACTATACGCTTCTTAATTTTATTATCTTTATACTTAGCTGTTCTACTAAAAATAGTTGCAATAGATCGTTGTGTTTCAATTGAACCTTCATCAGATAAATTTTGAAGGAGCTTCGATAAAATAGTTTCAAGTCCAACTTTATTGATGATGGTAACCATTGCACTTATAGTACTAATCCGGACATTTTCAGAGGTGTCTCCTAATAATAGAACGATCTTGTTAAAAACTTTGTCTATTTGATCACTATATAGGATTATTAAATCTGCTAAGGCTTCTCTTACATTCGGATCCTTGTAAGTAAAATTATCTGATAATTTCGAAAATGGTACATGTGAGGAGTTAATTCCACTTACATTTGAAAGGATTTTCATTGCTGATCTTCTAACCCATCCATGCTTATCATTGAGTAAAGTTACAAGTTTTTCGATTAAAAAATCTTTATTTTCGACGTGTTCAATTATATTACCTAAACTCGAGACTGCTGCTTCTTTTACATTCCATTCTTCATCCATTAATGCCTTATCTAATAATGGATTGATCACTTCATTTGGTTTCTCATTTCCAATAAAACCTAAAATTTTTGTTCCAGATTCCCGAATGAGAGGTTCCTTTTCATTTAATAATTTAATTATTTGAGGAATTGGAATTATTTGAGGTGCATTTTTTGCAACAAATTCAATTGATTTTGATAATGCAATTTTAACTGAAAGTTCTTGATCATTCATAAATTGAAAGATACCATCCATTACTGATTCTAATGCCATTGGATTTTTCTTAGCTACGTTTTGAATGATTTTATTTACCTCCTTTTTTATTTTATCACTTGAATCCTC
>JBHLME010000166.1:0-7780 GCA_048938445.1 Promethearchaeota archaeon
CTCTATGAACAACACAGGTTAATTTCTTTTTTTCTACATTTACCTCTGATTCAGTACGTTCAATCTCTTTTTTCTCTGCCTCCGTGTAACCCTCCATTGGTTGCATCTCCTTTTTTTTTATAACTTTTTTGTGTATTGGTGGTTGATTCAATGTACTTTTATATTTGGTCTTTTTATACGAGTAAATACTTCCTACCATAAATGTAATAGCTAGACCTAATATAATAATGATAAAAATGAATAGATATAAACCGAAATCGATTGGGGGACTATTATTGTCACCATTTTCAGGCGAAGGATCACCAGTCCCCCGAGAGAAAACTGAAAAAAATATATCAAAATCAACACCTGCTTCTTTCCCTTGCCAAACAATGGTAAATGTTTCATTAGATAGAGCAGAGATGGATGGAAGAAATTGTTCTCCCGATGTAAATTTATTTACTCGAAACTCTGAAGTAATATTTGTTCTCGTGGTTGCATTGAATACACTTGCATAAATTCCAACGTCATCACTTGCTCCTGCACCATACCATGCAATTAAAAATGTTTCATTAGATAGAGCACAGATGGATGGGATATATTGATTTCCTGATATTTGGCTATTTACTCGAAACTCTGAAGTCATATTTGTTCCCGTGGTTGTATTAAATACGCTTGCAAAAATTCCTTGGCTATCATCTACTCCTGAACCATGCCATGTAATGGCACATGTGTCATTAGATAGGGCACAGATGGATGGTCCATATTGCCACCCTCCTATATAATTATTTACTCGAAACTCTGAAGTCATGTTTGTTCCCGTGGTTGCATTGAATACACTTGCATAACTTCCAGAGTCATCACCTACTCCCTCACCCCACCATGAAATTATAAATGATTCATTAGTTAGAGCACAGATGGATGGTTCGTATTGCATCCCTCCTGTATAATTATTTACTCGAAACTCTGAAGTCATGTTTGTTCCTGTGGTTGCATTGAATACGCTTGCAAAAATTCCAAGAGTATCACTTGCTCCTTCCCCTTGCCAAGCAATAACAAACGTTTCATCAGAAAGTGCACATATAGAGGGAAAATTTTGAGGACCTGATGCATAACTATTTACTCGAAACTCTGAAGTCATGTTTGTTCCCGTGGTTGCATTGAATACACTTGCATAAATTCCAAGGGTATCGCTTGCTCCTTGACCTTCCCAAGCAATAACAAATGTTTCATTAGAAAGTGCACATATAGAGGGATATTTTTGATCCCCTGTTGTATGATTATTTATTCGGAATACTGCTGTTAGATTTTCTCCAGTGCTAGCATTAATTATGCTTGCATAAATTCCAAAGTTATCACTTGCTCCTTCCCCTTGCCAAGCAATAACAATTATATCATTAGAAAGATAACATATAGAAGGACTTTCTTGACTTCCAGATGTGTATTCATTCACTTGTATCCCATCAAGATATTTTATAAAATCTCCATTTGAATGTAATTTTAATGAAGTTTCATTATATAATGAAAATATATATCTTTGTAAACTAGGTATTGTTATAATACTGCAACTTAGAATCCCGAATAGTAAAAAAAGAATAATATAAGAGTATTTTTGGGTTTTCATGCTAAATATTGCTTTATTGTTAATTCTAAATATTGTGATTCATTGGATTTAATTGTTGAACCGATTTTTATTTCCTGTTATGGATCATTTTTTATAAATTTAATATATTTTAAATATTTAATAATTATTTAGAAAACATTTAACAACCAAGAATTTTCTATTTTTGAAATTATGATAACAATATTTCTATGATGATGATAATTTATTTAGATATCAGTAATATTCAGGCATGTTTATCAATTTCTTAGATTCGAGATTTAATTAGAAAATTTCATTTTTTTTCTTGTCTACTTATTATAATAATATTATTCAAATGAATAAATAGTCATGATTAATAGATAGTAAAAGTCCAATTGAACGATTTTCAATATTTCTATTTCCTAATTTTGAGAAAAAAAGAAGAAAATCGAACATTAAGGATAATATAATGAATAAAGTTAATCTTCCATTAGAGTTATTATCGTCTCATTTATGCATTCAATCATATCCATTGCTGTAAATCGTGGACCAATGACTTTTTTGCAATATTCTCCTATTTTTCCATTTAAAAATGCTGCAGAACACGCCGAAAGGAAAGGTTCATTTTTTAAAGCTGTGAAGCTAGCACACAAACCCGCTAAGACATCCCCCGTGCCCCCAATAGACATCTCAGGACAACCTGTCCTATTAATTTTTAAAGATTTTCCATCGCTGATAAAATCATACGGTCCTTTTATTAATAACGTTATATTCAATTTTTTAGCTAAATTTAAAATTATATTGCTTCGTTCCTCGATATTATCATAAGGAGGCAACTCAACACCCGTCATAATTTTTAATTCTCCCTCATGGGGAGTTAAAACAACTGGCATTCCTTTTATTAACTCTAAATGATCTTTGATTAATTTAAGAGCATCAGCATCAAGAATGAGCGATTTTTTATCTTTTTTTATTTTGTTTATCAGTAATACTAATAAGTCTTCAGTTTTCTTTTCTAAACCGATCCCGGGACCGATTAGAACCGTATCGGCCCATTCAATTAATTCTGATATTTCATCAAAAGCTTTTTCATTTAACCATTCACCGGGACTCGTTCGCACGATCATATTTGGCGTATAACTCCGTATTACATCTCCTACCACTTCAGGAGTATGAGTTATGACCAAATCGATTCCAAAATTAATACATGTCAAGGAAGAATATGCGGGAGCACCAGAATAATTTTTAGAACCACCAATGACAAGAATTTTTCCATGTTGCCCTTTATGGGTATCAATTTTCCGCGATTTTAAGGTTGGAATGAAATCTCCTTTTCCAACAAAAAGCTTGGCTTCTTGCGGAATTCCAATGGATTTTATTTCGATTTTTTTGATATATTTGGTATTTTCTTTCATACCTTTTTTATTTCTATGGAACGTAATAACTAAATCGGACTTTACTGCTTTATCTGATACCTTTCCCGTATTTGGATCCAATCCAGAGGGCACGTCAATGGAAACAACCGTGAATCTTTCAATTTCTTCTTCTTTTAACTTGTTTATAATATCAATGGCAGAAGATATTGGTTCCCTTATTTTACCCTTAATTCCCGTGCCCAATAAACCATCAACAATAATGCTGAAATCTTTATCATTTTTGATGATCTTTAGCACCTCTTCATAACCTGTAGAATCGTTAATGATCATGATTTTAACACTATAATCAAGACTTTCAGAAATGATGCTCCAATTTAAAATTGCTTCAGATGTTCTAATTTTATCAGGCGACCCTGCTAAAATTACTAAAGATTTCACGCCAAATGAAGAAAGATGGCGGGCGATGACGAATCCATCACCCCCATTATTTCCTGTACCGCAAAAAATAACAATTTTTTTATTTACGTCTAGCTTATAGCGATCCACGATTTCATTAGTAAATGAGTAACCTGCACATTCCATTAAATGAGTTTTTGGAATTCCTAACCATTCACTATTGTTATCCAGGATTCCAACTTCTTCAGCAGGTATTTTTTCAGAAGAAATTCCCTTCATAAATAAACTTACGATTCTGAGTTAAAAAAGATTTAGGTTAAAATTAATATTAAGTCAGTATTTTCATGATTCTGTTTGATTCTAATAGAAATTTTTGATTACTGAGAGTAATTCTGGAAATCTACTGATTTCAAACTCAGAACAAAATGGCGTTTTTGATTTATTTCTCACGAACCTGATTGTCTTAATACCTAATTCGGAAGCTGAATTGAGATTATTCAAATTATCATCAATAAATAAACATACTTCAGGAGGTGCCAGTATTCTTTCTAAAAGCATCTTGAATATCCTTTTATCTGGTTTTCGGAATCCCACTTCTCCACTAATGACAATGATTTTAAAAAAATGATTTATTTCAAATTTATTTCTCAAGTATATAGACCATTCTTTTACATCATTAGATAATAATGCTAAAGAATAACATTTTTCTAATTCTTTTGCTGAAACTATAAACTCAGGATCAATTCTCAGACAAGAGTCTAAATACTCTTTTTCAATTTGAGGATAATCCTTATCGAATCCTAAGCGATTCCACAATTCTTTCGATGGAAATTTCCCCAAACTGGTCTTAATATAGAGATCTTGTATAAAATCTGAGGAAAGAGATTTATTCCTTTTTTGAACGAATGGTATTAACAATTCATCCAAATCATATCCTTCCTCAAAAATAACACCCATTGCATCCAAAATAATCCATTTGATAGACATGTAATTAAATGTAAGATGCTTGTTTAATGAATTTTTCATAATTTTATCAATTAAATTTTATAGGGAAAGTTACCTAAAAATAATAGAATGAATAAAGAGATTTTAAAACATCCCTTATTGCAAGATAACTATACCATCGAACAAGCAGAAGCTCTCCAAATTAAATGGAAAAAAAATAAGGATGAGATCGAAAAGCAACTTGATTCAAGTAAAGATCCCGAGGATATCCGGTGGATAGCTGCAGTCGACATTTCCTTTCCCAAAATTAAGGTTCCAACCTGGGGTTTAGCATGTGCTGTCCTCTGGGATTATCAAAAAAATGAAATGATAACATTTGAATTAGTTAAGGGAGACTTAAATTTCTCTTATGTTCCCGGCTTTCTTGGCTTTAGAGAAAATAAATTAATTGCTAGAACAATCTTAAACCTCCCAAAAAAACCAGATATTTTGATGTGTGATGGTTATGGAATTGCACATCCAAGGAAGTTTGGTGAAGCGGTGCATTTGGGGGTTGTTCTAATGATTCCTTCTTTTGGAGTTGCTAAAAACCCTTTCCATGGATATTCAAATTGGAAACAATTACTTCGAAAAAGGGGAGAAAGAACACCCATTTGGGAAAAAAAACCGGAAAATATAATCGATTCTTCCCGGGATATCTTAGGTTATGCAATTTGCCTAGCTAATGATCGCAAACCAGTTTTCATAAGTCAAGGATTTTCAATTTCCCTTGAAAATGCAGTAAAAATCGCATTAGATACAACATTTCACCACCGACAACCTGAACCACTTTTTCTTGCAGATCAAATCTCCCGTAAAGAACTTAAGAATTGAATTTTTAAATAATGTAAGTGTTTATTACCACATAGTAATATATTGGAATGATTTCAATGAAAAATAATAAAATTAAAAAGCCCTTTGGATTAGTAGGATTAGGAGGTACTTTTGATCATCTCCATGATGGTCATCGCCTCTTACTAAAAACGGCTGCAAAACTAGGAGACCACGTGGCAATTGCTCTTGCCACTGAAGAGCTCTTAAAAAATAAGAAATATCGAGATAAACTTGAATCATATGCTATCCGTGAAAACAATTTACGTACATTTATTGAAAATGAATTAAACATCTCAAAAGATTCATATACCATCATCCCGTTGAATGACCCTTTTGGAATTGCCATAACTGAACGAAAACTTGAAGCCCACGTGAGTAGTTTGGAAACTCACCAAGTATCAATCAAGATTAATGAAGAACGTATCAAAAATGGGTTGCCTCCGATGATATTAATAATCATTCCAATAGTTAATGACTCAGAAGGGAAAAAATTAAGCTCTACGGATATAAGATCAAAACTCCAATGAATTTACAAGGATCATGAAAATTACTTTTCTTGGAACAGCAGGAAGCACTATTTCAAAAGATAGAGGATATCCTGCTATCCTCATAAATGATGATTTATTATTGGATTGTGGTGAAGGAACGACTCAAAAACTTCTTCAAGTTAACGCGATTGATTCAATTAAGACAATTTTTTTAACTCACTTGCATAATGACCATTTACTCGGTCTTTTTTCATTACTTTGGTACTATTGGATTGGTAATAGAAAAGAAGAACTTGAAATTATTGGACCTGTTGGTATGGAAAAAACAATTAAATCAATTCTTAAACTAATTAACACGCCTGAAGCAATGATGACGTCTCTACAACCAAAATATAGAGAGCTTCAGAGTATGGAAGAGGTTCAAATACTTCAAGCAAATTATACAATTAAATACGTAGATGTTGATCACCGCATTCCCGCTCTTGCCTGTAGGATTGAAAGCAATGGTAAGTCTGTTTGTTATTCCGGAGATACAAGACCCACTAATGCGCTTATAAGCTTAGCAGATAATTGTGATCTATTTATCTGTGAGACCACGATGCCAGATAATTGGTCTGTTTTTGCCCATGAGCATTATCATTGCACGCCTTCAGATGCAGCAAAACTTGGGATGAACGCACGATGTAAGAAATTAGTGTTATTTCACATTCCCTCTCATTTCACTAATCAAATGGATAAATTTCGAAAACAAGCTGAAAAGATATACAAAAAAGACGTCATTATCGCTGAAGATATGATGAAATTAGAAATCTAAAAGGTAAAAACGAGTGCCGGTGGGGGGATTCGAGCCCCCGATCTCTAGAGTGCATCCTGTCTGACCCAGTTCTCAGATGGATTATGAGTCTAGTCTAACTCTTTACGCAGAAGTCTAGCGCTGTAACCAAGCTGAGCTACACCGGCGAAAAAACTATTAAACATTTCTAGTTTTATAATAGATAATAAATTAATTTATGAGGAATTATTCTTATTTTTTTTGTTTTTTATTTTTAAAATTAATAACCGTCTAAATGCTTAATAAATTAAAAATTCTATTTCTATTCAAAACTTTATAGGAAAGCTTAAATGTCTTTTTTTCTCGAAGAAAATGGAAATCTTGCTGAAATGATTGGAATAATTTTAGGGGATGGACACGTTCATAAAAAATCTGAAAAATCATATCTTGATAGTGCTTTAGTTATTTCTTTGAATAGAGTTGATGAACCTCAATATGTAAATTATGTTGAAAAATTAATAATTCAATTATTTAATATCCAACCAAGATTTTATCATAGAAAAGATAGTAAATCTCTTGATTTAAAAATATCTGATGATGATATTATAGATTTTTTAATTTCAAAAGGAATAAAAACGGGGGATAAAGTTAAAAATCAAGTTTCTATTCCTAAATGGATTAATAAAGATTTACAATGGATTGAAATTAATAAAGAAGAATGGAACTCTAAAAATAGAGATCTTGTTATTGCTTGTATAAGAGGTTTAATAGATACTGACGGAACTGTATATGTAGACCATTTTAATAAAATCATATGTATAGGGTTTAAAAATGCATCTCTACTTTTAATTAAAGATTTTAAAAACTTATGTTCATTATTGGGATTTAGAACGGGGAAAATTACTACCTTTTCTTATAAATCTCCATTCGATAATAAAAAACATTTAAATTATCAAGTTTTAATAAGAGCAAAAAGTCATGTCAAGAATTTCCTTGAAATGATAAAACCAATGAAATGGCAATATAAAAAAGGGGAGATTGAAAAGACTCTAAAAAAATTAGGTACAAGCATTGAACAATCACTTAATAGTAAATATAAAAGAAATGACGAGTTCTAAAAGAGCTCCTTGAAAATTTATTCTTAATAATAAGATACTTTCAGGTTATGATCTGCTTACATATACTATATTTAGGAAATATCGTATTAATTAGATAACAAATCTTAATTCATATGAATGATAAGATAGTATTTTGTACTAGATTACTAATATTTTCTCAATTTAAAAATCATAAAAATATAGCCCCGGGCGGGATTTGAACCCGCGACCTTTGCCTTACCAAGGCAATGCTATACCGGCTAAGCCACCGA
>JBHLME010000167.1:0-7729 GCA_048938445.1 Promethearchaeota archaeon
TTTTCATTATCCATATATTCAAAAAATTAAATTACGTACCTTAATTAACATATTAAAATAATTTTTAAAAAAAAAATTTTCAATTAGTTGATATTTAATGGAAGATAAAGAAATTACTGATGAGGCGGTTAAGAGTGCAATGATGGATCCTCAAGCTAGGAGAATACAAGAAAATATGGAAAAAATTAAACACAAGATTGTGGTAATATCTGGAAAGGGAGGTGTTGGGAAAACAACAGTCTCAGTTAATCTTGCAATGAGCTTGGCAAGCATAGGTCTTAAAGTCGGGATCCTAGACGTGGATATTACAGGTCCTAACGTCGGAAAGATGATGGGTATTCGTCCCGATACACGCCCTAGAGTTGATCCCGAGAAAAAAGTTTTTTATCCTGTTGATGGGCCACTTAACATAAAAGTAATGAGTATGGCATTTTTAATGCAAACTGCTGACGATCCTGTCATTTGGAGAGGTCCAATGAAAATGAGTGCATTACGCCAATTTTTAGGAGACGCTCAATGGGGAGATCTTGATTATTTGATATGTGATTTACCACCTGGTACATCTGATGAAACCTTAGATATTCTACAGTTAATTCCTGATGAGAATGTCCTCATTGTGACCACTCCTCAAGAAGTAGCCTTAATGGATGCTAGAAAAACCCTTAATATGGCACAATTAATGAAAAGAAATGTACTTGGAATCGTTGAAAATATGTCTGGTTTTAAATGTCCTAAGTGTGGGACATTTCATGAAATCTTCGGGAGTGGGGGCGCTGAAAAAGCCTCTAAAGACTTTAATGTGAAATTACTAGGTAAAATACCCTTTGAGAAAGAAGTAGGACAACAAGGGGATCAAGGTTTACCATTTGTCTTGAAATATCCCGATTCAGAAAGTGCAAAATCATTTAAAGAAATTGTAAAAAATATTCAAGAAGTTTTAGAAAAGTAACATTCCTTGATTTATCTTAATTGAATAATATTTTCTTTTTTTACTCACGTAATACTTGGATATTAGTAATATAATTATTTCGAATCACCTTATATAGTTTAACTATTTTAATTATCTTAAACTAGCGAATCCATAATGGAGTTAACAGAACTAAAAAGTGCTATTGAAAAATATATTAAAGGCATAATTTTTTGTAAACAATCCGGAGAATATCTTTATGATTTAATTTTTGATTCTGATATCAATCCTGTAATGTTATCTTCGTTTATTGGGGCTCTAAGTCTCTTTGGTAAGGATAATTTAGGAAAAATTGAAGAAATTAATATAAAGGGTTTAAACTTAGACATGATTATTTTATCTGAATATGAAATTATCTTAATCTTAATAATAGATAAAAAATTAGTTGATCATGACATAAGAGAGGAAGCAGAAATAATTTTAGATATTTTCTATTCAACCTATCAAGAAGAGATAAAAGGAATAACAGATGTTTCTAATTTTTCAGATTTTAAAAATTTCTTAATCTGGGAAATAAAAAATTTTTATAAATTCATTGAAATTTTTTAATGAATTAATGAGTAAAAATAAAAACGTAGAGAAAAATAAAATACTAATGAAAAAGATATAAAATCATTCTTGATTTTCTTATAATCAAAATCCATTAGATTTTTTCTTAAAAATCAAATCATTCATTCTAACATTGAAGATTTTCTCCATTAAAGGACATTTAGCTTTTAGTAAATAATATATTTCCACATCAGGAATCTCTAATTGATATAATCCTTCAAAATTACCTTGTCCTTTTGATAAAATAATTGTATTTTCTTTAAAAAATAACTTCTTGAATTCATCACTAGCTTGGGATAACATTATTCCAGGTGCGGCCGGTATTTCAATTACATTGGTTATTTCTACTAATCCTATAGATTTTGCATCTTCCATTGTTGCATCATTAATTATAGGGGCTTCTCTAACTGTACAAGTTATTGCTAAATAAGGATACAACTTTTTTAATGTTAAAATTAGTAGTTTATCGAAAACTATTTCTCCACTATTATCTAATATCAATAAGAGATGTTCAGCTTTTTCAAGTGATATTTTAAATTTTTCAAAATCATTTATAACAAGATTATTTACATTAAAATTTTCAATATCTTTTATTAAATTAATATCATGTTGACTTGCTGGATCGAGAGTATTACCGAGAGCCGAAACAATTAGTGCTTCAAATAATTGATCTTCGCTATTGTCAATGATTTCTTTAACTTTATCATAATATTTTAATGCAATTTGATTATATTTTTTTTTTATAGCAAAATATGGGTCTTTAATGTTTAAAGTGTCTGCGATAATTCTATAAACAGTTTGACCTGCTAGAGGTGAATTTCCATCATTAACGTCATGTTTAAGTAAAAATTTCATTAATTGTTTTTGTGCTTCGATGATTATTTCATTAGGTGAATCAGGATTTAGTAGATTAAACGCCTTAACAATTTGATTAAAAAGGCATCCAATACAAGATGGATCTAATTTCATAATCGATATTTTTTTACATTTAACGTTAAACAGTAATTTAATAAATTTAGAAAGCAATTAAAGATTTTTGATAATATTTTATTATTTTTAGTTAATTCTTTTCAATTAGCTTTATTCGGTCTTAAGTTAGAATATTCATATATAAGTAATGTATTTATGAACTAAATATAATCCCTATTAAAAAGTCATTTAAAAATAAAAAAAAATTATAATTTAATATCAATTTTTATTGCTCGTATATCTTCTGGTATACCCTTTAAAGATGTAATAAATCCCTTACTAACATTTATTAATATTTCTTGGATAAATTCATTCATTGGGATTTCCTTATCATTCACCAATAGCTTAATATCTGCCATTAAAATCAATGAAATTTTTATATTTAGAATTTAATTAAAATAGAATTTTGCATCAATATTAATACTATTTATATTATACAAATTAAAACTCTTCCATATCCTAAATATTAAAAATTAATTCTTTTATTATATATAAAAATGAGAGAATTTTAACCTCGTATGAAAAGACTTGTTTTTATATTCGATTATTATGAAGGACATTATAAGCAATTTAGATCTTACTAATGATGCAATAGAAATTTTTCTTGAATGTATGGGAAAAATACCTTTAACATATGAAGAGATTCATTCAATAAAACCCCATTTGTCTGATAAAGAATTTAAAATAATATTTGATGATTTATTGAAGCATAAATTAATGATTAATGTTGTTCCTGAAGATTCAAAGATTTTAAAACATTATTTAGCAATACCCCCTTTCGGTGCAATTTTTAATAGTGTCCTTTCTGATAATAAAGAGGGAAGTAGTAATGAACCTGAATTGAAATCTAATCTAAAAAATATTATTATTGAAGTCTTCGAAGAAAAGGATAATTTAATGGAATTAGATTCAATACTGAATGAATTGAAAATGATGAAGCAAAACTTTGAAAATGATTCTTCTGACTTTAGAAAAGAAATCCATAAAACTCTTGATAGCATGCAAACAAGAGACGATTCTGCATTGTATTATTTAAATTTTGAAGATAATGTTAAAAACTCGATCAATTCGCAATTTGCTAGTATTCTAGAAATTATTCTACAGATGGATGCGCAATCTAATGATATTCCATGGATAAAAGATCTCACATTAGCCCAATGGAAAGATCTGAGACAAATGCTCAAAAATTTCTTAGCTAAAAGTATACATGAAAAGGCTGTAGAATTGGATAAAAATATTTCGGATAATTTTAGGGAAATAAAAGATTATTTCGCTTCTAAATTAGCAATTAATATGGAAGAACAAGTTGGTCAAAAAGCAGTAGATCTTGGTATATTAAAGATTGTAATTGAAGAAATGACAGATTTATTAGAATTTATTCAATCTAAAAATGAAAAATACAAAAAAAGCTGGAAAGAACTTGCAAATTTGATAACAGATAAAATAAGCAATAATTTTGAAGATTTATTTAAAGAAAATTTAGAAATAATAAAAATAATTGAACAATTATTGCCTGAAATCTTAGAGACTCACTTTAAAATTGATGATACATGGAGAATTACGAGTATACCAAAATTAAGAGAAGAAATTTCAAATATAATAAGAAAAGCTGATGAAAATATAACAATACTTATCCCTAAAATTAAGGATTATATTCCATTAGAAATATTAAAAAATTCGGAAGGAATTCAAAAAGTTAATATTATTGCTTCAGATTCTCATGAAAGTGAAATTGTGAGTGAAATTAGAACATATCCAAATGTTGAATATTTGAGAATTGAAAAGAATAAAATGATTGGTATTAAAGGTGCCGGTATTCTCATTATTGGATATTATCAATTTAATGATAAGGATTTTACTAAAACAATTAAAGCTATTGGAACTTTAGACAAAATTCTGATTGATTTATTTTCACCGTTAATAATGAATAAGGTAGAGTTAGGAAAACCTCCAGCAAGAGTTCTGATGAATAATAATTTTAATTATATTAATGAAAATATCAATAAGATTGCAGGGATTGAGATAAGTCAAAAATTAAAAGAAAACTTAGATATTGCAACCAATATAAAGGGTATATCTTTAAATGTTTTAGAATTAAAACTTTTAATTAGTAATTTAAAGAAGATTAATTCTATTTTAACTGATAAAGACTTAAAGCAAAGCATAATTGACAAAATACAGTTATGGAATGAAGAATTTACAACACTCCCTTTAGGAACTACTCCTGAATTTAAAATACCCGATTCTAAAGAGCAATTCTTTGATGAAGAGTCCTTAAAAGATACGCACTTACTTTTAAATAGTTTATCACAAGAAAGTTTCGATTTACTTGATCTTGAGAAAATAAAACCATTATTTGAATTATTATTTGAAAAATTAGAGGTTTCTAATGGTGAAGAATTAAGTAAATTAATACAAGGTGTAATTGATACTGTATTGCAAATTCTTGGTTTTTCAACAATAAGAACATGGAGAGAAGAATTAGCTTCTGATGAAAATAAATCAAAAATGTTAGAAAATGAATTTAAAGAAAAGTTTATCGAAGATTTTACGCGTTGGAGAAATGCTATCTTAAATTTAAAGAATATAAGTAAAAGAGAAATGAAAGATCAACAAATACTTACGCCTAGTAAAATTATTGAAAATGAAAAATCAACTGCGGAAGAAATTGATTTAAGTGGTTATACAAGTCCAGGAATGACACAAGAACAATATGATTATCAATCTGCTCCTGATGAGGATACTGAGGCTAATGGGGAAGATAATTTTGCTAATAATATTAAAAAAATGTATGATGATATCAATCTTAATATTAATGGATATATTGGTATTGATATCAGCAATAAACTGCAAATCCTTGGAGATTTGCTTGTTGAAAAGCACGGCTACATTGCTACTAAAGAAATACGCCCTTTGGTTGCAAAATTAAAGAAATATAAAAGTCTACTTGAAGATGATATAAAAAATCAATTGATAGATTTATTATCAAAAATAAAGGAATCATATTTGGGAGAAACTAATGAAGAAATTCTTTCAGATTATGCTCCAAGTTTTACTAATTTGGAAAGAACTAATGTTGAAGTTAAAATAGAACCACACAAAGAAAACAAACTATTGACATTATTTAATAAAGTTTTAGAAGACTCAAAAACTCTTAATGGTTATGAATTAACATCTGATTTACAAGAAATAGCTGATATTATAATGCAAACTAAGGGTGCATTAGCCGCACGATCTATCCGCCCATGGGTTAGTAAATTAAGAGCAATAAGAGAACCTATTGAAGAAGATATAAAACTTGAATTTGCTCAATATATTGAAGAAATGAAGGAAAAATTTTGTTAAAACTGTCTAAAGATAAAATTTAGATTTTTTTAATTAGCAGTCCAATAGACTGTCCTACCTTTTTTATCAGACCTTTTAACTTTATTTTTATTTTCTAAAATAGACATTACTTTCCATATTTGGGAATTATTAAGTTTAAAATATTTCCTTAATTCTGGTGTGGACATTTCTTTTTCATTTAAAATATTCACTATTAATCTCTTTATTTCTTTTATCGTATTTCTATCAGATTGAATAATTTCTTCATTTTCTTGCTCTTCTTCTTCTTCTATATTTTCCATTTCTTGGATATATCTATTCGCAATCTTATTTAATTGCTGAATGCTTTTTTCAATCCCTTGTGGTTTCATGAACAGACAACATAACTCCAAATCTTTTGGAAAAGCAACAATATAAAAATTATCATATAAAATAGCGCGTGGTTTTTTACCCTCATTTCCCCCGCGAAATGCAAGATAGAAATTCATTGCAAAATCATCTAAATTTACAATATTTCTCACATTATCCATTTCTTTTTTCCATTTGAGAAATGGTCCATCAATCATATCAAAACCTATTAGGGCAGCACCAAAAAGTTCATTCTCATTAAAATTCATTTTATTTTTACCTCTCTTCTAGAAACTGCTTTATTTAATTCTTTCTTAATAATATCTAATAATTTCTCTCTTTGAGTAGGATCAATTGCTGTCAAACCATAGGTTCTAATATCGAGGAGATCTTGAACCCTATCGACAGCAAGTCTTTTTTTATCTTTGTCTAAAAGATCTTGCTTATTTGCTATTGCTATTATAGGACAATCATTTTCTATAGCTTTTTTAGCAATCTTTATTAAATCTCGAGAAGACATAACATTTTCCTTTGTAGAGTCAGTTACAATGAGTAAAATATCTGTACCTAAGAGATAACTATGTAAATACATGTTTAAATAAGACTTTTGACCTCCAAAATCCCAAACTTTTAATCTAAAATTATCAAATTCTACCGTATTTAAATCAAAACCTTGTGTTGGAAGATAAATTTTATTTATTACTTTTTCTGATAAAAGTTTTAATATTGTTGTTTTCCCAACAGCAGGATGTCCAATAAGTGAAATTTTAGCAAGATTGCTTATATCTGAACTTAACATGTTGAATTTAAATAAGTATATTTAAAAAAAAAATAAACGAATAAATATATTAATACAGATAATATTCTCGTAATATGATTTTATTTTTTTAATTAATTTTTTTTAATAATATTCATTACTTTCCTTCCTTATGAAAGATTATCGAATATAGTCCAAAAATAAAAGCAAAAAAAGTGAAATAAATTAATACTATTATTGCTTGAATAATTTCAAACCCAATTAAATTAGTGGGATTTATTTGAAACCGTATCTCTACATTCTTTACTAAAATTTTCATTAAAATTACGAATAAAGCAATAGTGTCTGCTCTAAAGACATGTAACTTATCTTTTAAATAATCCACTCTGTCAAAAATCGAACCTATAATATATATAAACATTATTAAATCAATAGCAAACGAAATAAATTCATAAACTAAGTTAGGAGTAATATTACCTCCATAAATGAATATATACCATAAATTTATGACGACATAAAGAATATAAAAATAAGAAAATAAGAAAAACAATGAAATATATGCTGAAATTTTTTGAACAAATAATAATCGTAAAATCACGAATATTAATAGTATTAGATCTATTACTGCAATAAAAAGAAAAATATTAGCTACAATATCATCACTAAGAATACTCCTAGCATATACTATTGTAGAATAAAGTAAAAAGCATGTTATTATAAGAAATATAAAAAATTCTAGAGTTCGGGTGATTTTCCTTGATCCTTTTTTCTTATATAGGTAGTTATCTAATTTAATTAAATAAGTCAGATATAAA
>JBHLME010000168.1:0-7670 GCA_048938445.1 Promethearchaeota archaeon
TATTTCTTTTCAAAATGCATTTTATTTTTCTTTTCCATTATTTTCATATATGTATCGAGGGTATTTTCTGGTGGTATGTTTTCTTTCTCTTTTTTATAGAGAGAAATAGCTTTTGAAGGACAAGTCAGGACACACAATCCACATCCAATACATCTATTCAAGTTTATTGTAGAAATATCATCAAGAAGTGTACATGCTTCCATTTGGCAGCGATCTATACACGTTCCACATCCAGTACATAAATCAGAATCAACAACTGAATAAAAATTTGTTGCAAAAAAGTCGATGGGGTTAGGTAATGTTTTTTTTCTTGCCAAATATTCACAACAACACCCGCAGCAACAACAAATGGTTTCAGGTTTCTGAGAATTTGATGGTTGGAGGACTAATCCTTCTTTTTCAGCAATTTCAAGAACTTTTAATGCTTCTTCTTTTGAAATTTCTCGACTTAGTCCTTTTTCCAAATAAATTTTAGAAGAAAGTCTGAAATGAAGGCATATCTCACGTAAATCGGTTGCTTTACAAGGTTGGTCGAGAACATCCTTATTCTGTCTACATACACAATTAGCTATAGAAATTGGGCCTTTAACATCCTCAATAATCTTTCTCGCATCATCATAAGTAGAAATTTGATGCTCAATTGTAATATTTTCATCAATAGGGATGGTACGTAATTGAGGAATTTTAGTACGAGTCATTTCTTTAAGGTATGCTTCTGCCATATATTGTTCATAATCTTCAGAAAACTCCCTTGAAAGATTATTCAATTTATATTCAAACATCCCCACTGCCAAAAATGCATTATAGTAATATTTTACAATACCAGACTCTTCATTTTTTTTGAAGTAATGAATAGAACCTTTATTCGCCATTCTATCGAGGATCGCCTCTAGCTCTTCAATATTCATTTTATTGTTTTTCACCTTACGAAATATTTTTTTTAGTGATGTTGGTAGAAATTTTAATTTCAAAGCAATTTCTGCCTCTTCAGGAGTGAAAAAATGTTTTAACATGCGGATATCCATTCCAGATTCTGCTACAGGAAATCCAATCGGCATTTTATCGAGGTGTTGTTGTAATTTACGATATGTATCCAACATTGTATTTATAACTTTCTAATTATTTGTTTGAATAAAGTTCTATTTTTAATTAAACGCAATTTCTTTTTAAAGTTCGTCGATTGGAAAAAACCTTTTTTAAGTTTAAATATCACAAAAAGAAAAAAAATTTAGTCCTTCAAATTGTGTTTCTTTTTTTGGTATCACCGGTATGCAATTTCACTTTTGGTTGTGATTTATCTCCATTTTCATTTTTCATTAGATCTATATCATAGAGAAATATATTAATAGATGGTTTTTTACAAAAATGTCCTCAGTTATAGTGAAATCTGAATTAAGTTATATCAAAATCTGAATTTATCAACTTCTCTATTATCAAATTTGATTCTTTTACCAACTCCTCTTTAACTTTATTTTCCATGTTATACCCTTCTTTATATACCAACCTATTAATCCCCGCATTTATTATTAATTTAAGGCAGCTCATACAAGGAAAAGTAGTACAATATAAGATAATATTACCCTTAATTGATGTTCCATGAAGTGCTGCTTGAATGATGCAATTTATTTCCGCATGAACGCCCCGACATAGTTCTGGTTTTTCACCACTTTTTAAGTTTTTCCTCACGCAAGTATTTTTAGTGCAATGATTCAATCCAGAAGGAGCTCCATTATATCCAGTTGATATAATGTGTGAATCCTTAACTAATACCGCTCCAATATGTCGTTTAATGCATGTTGATCGCTGGGCAACAACTTCAGCAATCTTCATAAAATATTCATCTTTAGAAATCCGACTGACTTTTGTATCATTCATATATTATCAAATCTTAATTGATTTATATATATTAAAATTAATAGATATTTTAAAAAGGGGAAGATTTATGGAGAAAACTATCAAGTTACCATGGGCATCATGGAGAGAGCCAGGCTTTAGAGAATTCACCTATCCTGATACATGGGATGTTTCAGAAGCCAGAATGAATAATCTTGAGGAAATTTCAGATTCTGAAATAAAAAATGCAATTCTTAATCCAATTGGATCAGAAAAACTATCTGACATAGCGAAAGGGAAGGAGAATGCAGTGATTATTATTGATGACATGTCACGGCCTACTCCTATATCTAAAATTATCCCTCATGTCCTAGAGGAATTGCATAAATCTGGATTATCCTTGGAGAAAGTGACTATTATTGGTGCGATTGGTGCTCACCGCCCATTGAATCGAAGAGACTATATTTTAAAATTGGGGAAGGAAATAGTTGAAAAATATAATATAGAAAACCACCATCCATATGAAAATCTGATTGATTTAGGAGAGACAAAAATGGGCACACCCCTTCATGTGAATAAAACCTATTACAATGCAGACTTAAAAATTGCAATTAGTGGGGTAATCCCACATCCACTTGCAGGATATGGGGGTGGTGCTAAGATAGTTCTTCCAGGGGTTTGTGGAATTGAAACGCTTAATGGAAATCATAGTATAGGAATGAAGTCTGGAACTGGGGCAGGTATTGGGCGTATTACATCTATCAGAGAAGATATTGAAGATTCTGCTAAGATAATTGGGTTGCATTTCAGCATTAATATAATTTTTACGGAGTATGGAAAAATTGGAGGAGTTTTTGCAGGGAATTTCATTGATTCGCATAGAAAGGCAATAGAATTAGGCGATATAGCTTATAATACAGTGGTGACAAAGGATAATGATCTTGGATTTTTTAATTTATATCCCGAAGATACAGAATTAACTCAAGGTATGCATAAAGCTTTAAATTTCCTAATGACGGCTCCTAATGACATGTTAAAGAGGAGAGGTGCGATCGTGATAATGGCTGATTGTTATGAAGGTCGGGGATTTCATAGTTTGATTGCTGAAAGAGGTTCTAAATTATATTCACCAATAAACCAACAAATCATCTGGAAAGCATTTGTAAAACGAAGGAAAGTTTATTGTTTTTCTGAAAATTTATCGAAATCTGACATTGATTATATTTATGGTAAAGATGCAGTGTTATTATATAATAAATGGGAAGATTTAATCGAAAAGCTTCGCGAAGAATATGGTGAATCTTTAAAAGCAATAATCATTCCTACAAGTATTCAGTTATGTAAATAGAGAAATAATTTTCAATAAATTAAAATTGTTGAGAAAATGGAATATCATTATAAAATAATATTAATTGGACCTGGTTCGGTAGGAAAAACAAGCCTTCTTAATAGATTTGTTCACGATCAGTTCTCTACTTCTTATAATATTACAATGGGCGTGGACTTTCTAGATAAAGAAATTGATTTTGGCGAAAAAAAAGTTAAATTAACTATATGGGATGTAGGAGGACAGGAACGTTTTAAAGTAATGAGAAGAAATTATTACAGTGGAACTAGCGGAGCTTTATTGATTTTTGATTTAACGAGGCAGGATACTTATAATAAAATAAAAAGTACATGGTATCCAGAATTAATTAAATTCTGTGGAAATGAAATACCTTTTTTGTTAATTGGAAATAAGATAGATCTGATCGAGGATACGGGTTCAGTGATAAAAGATGACGAAGCAATGATTTTTGCTGAAAATAAAAATAGTATATATATTAAAACTTCAGCTAAGACAGGTGAGAACGTTGAAGAAGCCTTTAAGAGATTAACAAAAAAAGTTGCTTTAATGAAGGGAATTAAGATAAAATAAGATAAATTGATCATTATCATATAATTTGTAAGTTTTAACTAAATATTCTCACATTATAGCAGATTATTTAAGTGATTTCTTTTTTTTGAAAAACAAATATTTCACTTTTTAACTATATACATTTAAATATAATACAAATTTTTATAATATTCAAATCAAAAATCTATTATAAATAATTAATAAAGTGAAAAAAATGATCAATAAGACAAAAAAAAGAAAAATTAACACAAAAAGGTTAGTTATTTTCCCAATATTTACTATACTTCTACTTTTAGGAATATCAATGATGGAATTCTGTATGACTGGAAATATTATCATGGATGAACAAATTGGCAGCCTTAGAACAGGAGGATTTGTTAGCTCAAATATTAAATATCCATTAAATGATCCCCATGACCATGAAATTTATGGATTGTATTATACTCCCACCGCAGTATGGCCTGATCCTAATACAGATTGGGCCGAACTTCCAGGAGGGAACGTTTATTCTTATGGCTACGATGCTTTAGCAACAGAAGATGTGATTGAAGTATCGGATGTAATGTATTTTGATGTAACTCCCGCTCCAGAACATGAAGGATTGCCGATACACGAAATATACATGAATTTACTACTTAGAGCGCGCCCTAGGACACCTGGAGGAGGATATAATAGAATTAATATAAAACATTTTAATGAAGACGGTTCTTCTTCTTGGGAACATGTTTTAGATACAGATTATGAATATAATTATAATAATTTTACTATAACTCATAATCAATTAGAGGATCCTAATCTAGAGAATTATATCAATAACGACGGTCTAATTGCAATTGAAATTAACACTGTAAATTATGGATGGTGGCAGCCAGTATGTTGGTGGCATGTATATTGGAGTCCGGGAGTGTATGTAGATATCGATTTAGCATTAATTTATATTTTATATGAAATATAATTCTAATACTTTATTTTTTTTTTTAATAAATTAATTTAGTGATTTTCATTTATTTTAAGTAATCAGGGTAATTTTATAAATTTCTGATAAATTTATTATGAAAAAAGTAGAACTTCTTGCTCCTGCCAAAAACCTCAAAGCTATAAAAGCTGCTTCTAAATTTGCCGACTCTGTGTATTTTGGAATCGAAAAATTTAATATGAGAATGCGCTCTGAAAATATCGCAATTGAAGAGATAAATAAAATCACAGATTTTTGTCATAAAAATGGATTAAAAGCTTATTTAGCGACAAATATTTTAATCTATGATAATGAACTTGATTTATTGAGAATCATCATAGAAACTGCAAAGGATGCGAGTATTGATGCCATCATAGTCCATGATATCGCAGCAATCGAAGTTGCTAAGCAATATAAAATTCCTTTTCATGTATCAACACAATGTAACGTGTCTAATTCTTTATCTGCTAGATTTTATGAGCAATTAGGGGCAAGTCGCATAATTCTTGCTCGTGAGCTATCATTAGAAAAAATTAAGGAAATTAAAAGAAATTTAGTAAACACAGAAGTAGAAGTTTTCATTCATGGTGCAATGTGTGCTTCAGTGAGTGGAAGGTGTTACTTTTCACAAGATATATGTGGTACTGAAGAAAAATCCGCAAATAGGGGAAGTTGCGTGCAACCTTGCCGGAGAAGATGGTGGGTAAGAGAAGAAATGGGTTCTGAATATCTATATGATGGAGTTCGATTTATGAATTCAAGAGATTTATGTATGATTGCTCATATTCCTGAATTAATTGAAGCTAAAATTGATGCGTTTAAAATCGAGGGAAGGATGAGACATCCACATTATGTTGAGATTGTATCCAAAATATATAGAGAAGCAATCGAAGCCTACTATGATAACACTTTTACAAAAAAAAAAGCAGGGAAATGGGTTACCGAATTAAAAAAGGTGTATAATCGAGGTTTTACCACTGGTTTTTATTTTAAAAGAGTGACCGAAGAAGATCAGCAGCATAAATCTCCGGCTAATTTATCTCATTATAGATATATAAAAATAGGACGAGTAGAGAAGTATCTTCCTGAAAAAAAAACAGTTGAAATTTCATTAAACAATGGTTATTTGTCAAAAAACGATGATTTAATAATAATGGGAAAAAATACAGATACATATATTCATCAGAAGGGAAATTCAATCAAACACAATGGAAAAATCGTAGATAAATCTCCTAGAGGCACAAAATCAAAAGAAATAATCATTGAACTAGAAATTAAGAATGAAGCTAAAGGTAATGGACAAGATAAAGTATATATCTTTACTGACAGAACATATGGAAAAAAGTATATTCTACCATAAAAAAAAGAATAAAAAATTTAAATTGTATCTAGGCTTAAAGATTTTAATTTTTGTTGACTTGGTCGACCAGTTGTAAGATCGAAAGTCCTATACTTATAATATTCCTCTTTCAATTGTTCAAAATTAGGAGATTTTCCTGCAGCTCCACCTTCTGGCAATGGTCTTAGTAATATCTCTGGTAACCTGTCATCTGCCGCTTTTATTCCCATTTTCAAGTTAAATAAACGTTTAATCATGTAAATTCTTTCCCCTATTATTTTCAATTGTTCCATATTAATTCCAAGCCCCGTTACCGCATTTATCAAATTAAGAATTAAATTTACTGGAGGATTTGCATAAATACATAATGATAAGGAACTTGATATAGCACGATAATCTTGAGTTTTCGCAGCATTTATGGCCATTTCTGCATCATCTTTGTACTTATCCATGTACATGATACCATAATCTTCAACAGGTATTCCTAAAGCAACAGCGTACATGTCGCTGGCACAATGACAAGGTCCTCTTGTTAATCCTAATCCAAATGCTACCGCCATTCCATAACAAGATCTCAAGTCATGAAATGTAACTTCAAGACCATATACAGTAGCGATTTCATCTTGTGAAATATTAAATTTTTTGCCAACTGCATCAGAACCTTCTGCCAATAGATCACCAATTCCTTCTCTGAAGGCGATTTTTTTAACTAGCTGTATCATTATTTTATCATCTCCCCATTTAGGTTCCAATCCATCAATGTCTTGAGAATTGATCTTTCCCTTGTCAAATAAATAATAAATTAATCCAATTACACTGCTCGTGCTAATTGTATCGATTCCATAATCATTACATAATACGTTAGCATGTACTATGGATTCGAGATTATTATTTAAAAGTAATGCTCCAAAACCTGCAAGTGTTTCATACTCTGGGCACTCCACTTCACCATCGGTTTTATATTCTCCTTCCTTCACAATCCCTTTCTTTGCACATCCAATAGGACAAGAAAAGCAGGGATAACTCTTGGTATATATTTTCTCTGAAGCAGTATTACCTGAAATATCATAGCATTCTGGCCACTCACCTTGAGTCCAATATTTCATTGGTAATTCCCCAAACATATGAAACATATCTACGCTGCCTGCACTTCCAACTTCACCATATACTGCCGTTGCCCCCGAATCATCAAGATTTTGCCTTATTTCGCTTATAGTTTTTTTATATACTTCTAGATTAGCTACTTTAAAATCCTTCTTTTTTCCTCTAACTGCGATTGCTTTTAATTTTTTTGAACCCATAACAGTACCCATTCCGGTTCTACCTGCTACTTTATCTTCAGAACCTATTATAGCGTATTTAACTAATTTTTCACCCGCCTGACCAATACTAGCTATTCTAGTTAGATTAGAACCAGATCGTTCTTTTAAGATTTTTTTTACTTCATCAATACCTTTGCCCCATAAATCTGAAGCATCCTTTATCTCTGTTTTTTCTTCAGTTATATCTAAATAGACAGGAGTATCAGAAGCACCAGTAATGATAATCCCATCGTATCCTGCTTTCTTTATTTCAGGTCCTAGATACCCCCCGCACTTAGCTTCCCCCCAGACACCAGTATAAGGTGATTTTGCGCACACGACAAA
>JBHLME010000169.1:0-7570 GCA_048938445.1 Promethearchaeota archaeon
CTAAATCCTCTTATACTTGAACCATCAAATCCAATTCCAGTTTCAAAATATTGATCTCCTTTTAGAAAATGGTGAACCGGTGAACTAAAGCTTTGAAAGATACCCCGAACATCCGTAAAAGCACAAAGAACAAACTCTACTTTTTCCTCTTCTAGTATCTTTTTAGCAGCTTCTGCACTTTCCATATCAGGACTAATAATACCTTTTGCTAGACTTTCTTTTGTTGTAGTCATATTAATCTCAAATTTTTGGTTTCTTGATTTTTGTATATATTTTAAAATTTTTATTATATTTTTTAAAAAAAATCTATATTATGATCAGATAGTGCATACCTCTATTTAAATCTGATCGGTCATAACCACAAACGTTAAATGAGATGTGAGAATGACCAGACAAAAATCATAAAAAATCATAAAACTGATCACTTAGACACATTAAAAAGATTTTTTGGTCAAATGTAAATAAATTTAAATATTTCGCTATACATATATTAAATAATGAATAATTCAAATATGAAGGAATTAGATTCAACTGATTATGATATTTTACGTGTGTTAAGTGAGGATAGTCGTAAATCGCATCGAAGATTAGGAGAAGAATTAGATAAATCACCAACGACGATAGGCAAACGTATTGAAGAGTTAAAAGAAGGAGGAATTATAAAAGCGTTTAGTGTAGATATTGATTATGAAAAATTAGGATATGATATTATTGCGCTGGTCGAGCTTACGATTTCACAAGGGAAGATGCTGGAAGTAGAGAATGATCTTGCTAAGGATCCTCATATTTTTGGTGTGTATGATGTAACTGGGACATATGACGCATTAATTTTGTTGAGATTTAGGACACGGAAAGATCTTAGCGAAATGGTAAAAGAAATCAATTCAAAGCCTTATATCGAGCATACTAACACTCATTTAATTTTGAATGTCATTAAGGAAAAAACATCATTTACCAAACTAATGGAACATGAAAAGAAAAAAATATAATTTAATAATTTAAATTTGAATTTCTTCCATATTAACCACAATTATTAGTAATTATATAATCTTATTATATTAATTTGTTTTCTACCACTGGATTTTGTATCTACCCAAAATTATTTTCGCTTCAAAATTCAATGCTATATAGCTTTTTTAAGTTAGAAACGCTCATATACTTTTATAGGAAAGCTTTTTACAAAAAAGTTAAATATTTATTTGTCAAAATATTACTTAACGATTGAATTTATGGGTGAAATCTTATGAGAAAAAATAGTAAAATAAAGATAATTTTCTTAGTTTTTGGAATTTTTTTCTCATTATCAATAATTGCCACATCACAAGTTAAAACGGATGTTATTAAAAGCGAAAGAAGTGTTGTTAAGGCTGCTGGAGAAGGTGAACAAATAAACGTCACGCTGCATCAATCGTACTTGAATACAACAACTATAGAATTTGTTAATCTAAGCCATTCGAACACGTTTACCGCTCCGTGCCCCACTAATCCTACTTTTAACTCCAGTTCTATTGAAATTGAGATTAATGATATTTATGCACCAAATAAAAGTTTGATTATCCAAGACGGTTCGGGTGATGGATGGCATGATTTTACTCCTACAAAACCTGCTGTTGCGTCGTTCCATATAGTAGGTGATGGAACTTTAAAAAATTTTTCCGTATATGTTATGGAATTAATGCAAAAAGTAGGCAGAATAAAAGCAGTATTATATAATGCAACATATGATCCAATCTCAAAATTATATAAGCCTCCAAGTACGCGTAATGATTATGTTGCTGTTTTGGGGGAATTCAATGTATCTGCGTGGGATGCTAATTGGTATAATATAACAGGACTTAATATTCCTCTAGATAATTCTAAAACAGAGGGAAATAGATGGTTTATTGGTCTTTTTGATAATAATACATATGGGGGAGATTGTGAATGGCGTCTTCAATGGGATACTGGTGGTGGAAGATATGATAACTCCATTAGTCTAAGTTATGAAGGAATAATGTTTTGGGATAATATTACTGATGGTATTCGTTCTGTTGATCTTTTCCTAAAAGTAGGTTTGAATCCTAAAGACAATTTTCCATTACCTTCCGAAATTGAACTTAAAATTAATAATACAGAAGTAAATAATAGTGAAAAAGGTTCTGGTTACTGGTCAACCAAGAACCAAGGTTTCTCAGATAGCGATGGTGAATTAAATTTTGTGATAACTGCTAGTTGGTGGGATGTATCTTGCAATGTTACTAACATTCAAATCAACTACACTAAAACAGATTTAAAGGCAAATTCAACTTATACAGTTCCAGAAACCAAGTTATTTATATGGAATGTCTCCATTAACGAAGATATTACTTGCTATGATTTGAGAATTAACGATTACAATTCGATTATCTTCAGGATTCCCGCTGGCTGGTCAGACATTAAAGCATATAATGGGAGCATTGAAAAACCACTCGATGCTTCGGCTCCAGCAATAGAAAGTTATAGGGATGTTATTGTGCTTGAGGCAGGGAACGGTACGGATTGGTTTTTAACGGCAAGGGAAGATATTCGACCTCCACTAATCATTGACGATGATGATGATAAAACTGGATTTATTTCCAATGTTACTAATCCGTTTCTATTCATCACATTTTTAGCTGTAAGTGGTTTTTTAGGATTAGGTTTAATAGTTATTAGAATTTGGCAAAAATTTAAAAGAAAAACTTAAAATGATGTTAAATATAAATTATTTTTTATTTTTTTAAATTAGGCTTTAATTTGTGAATATTATGAATAATGACCCAGGGAAATATGAAAAAAATAAACCTAAGAGAAGATTTATATTTTGGAGTTCTGTATTAATCATTACTTTATTAATAATTGAAAGTTTAAGCTATATTGACATACTTATTAAGAAAGACAATCTTAAGAGAGATGCTCTCTATAAATTTATCCCTGGAGATTCACGTACAGTACAAGAATTTTTTCTTGGTATAATGAATCCTGTTGGATTATTAATCGGATTCATTATTGGTATTCTATTAACATATTTACTCATATATATTTATTTATTAATATTAAAAAAATTTCGAAATACTAAGATTGTTGGTTTTATCAGAATCAAATCAGATATGATGTCTCTAAAAACTTTTGTCTCGAGAGTTATTCTTGCTGGTTTTTTAACAATGAGTCTTCTTCTTGTTTTTGTAGAAAATGAATATTTTGCTACATTCTGGTGGAAGCATTTAGATGAATATAACTATTATCTCCAACATGAATCGAATGGTAAATATGGAGAAATCTTTAGTATTCCTTGGCAATGGATTGCTTTAACTATTACAATGACATTATTAATACCATGTTGGATTATCCTGGATTCAGGGTTAGTATCAGTTCATGAATTTAAACAATATGATAATTTTAAAGATACTGAACGTGTTGGAGATTTTTATTATAATATGGTAAAAGGATATGTAGGAATTTCTTTATTTATAAGTTGGATATTAATGATGTTATCTGGCAATATTGGATTCATAGTTTTACCATTAAATACTTTTTTTTATTGCATTCCTTTTATAGCTGCTTTAGATTTAATGAGGAATTTTACAAGAAAACTAGTTGCTTCAGCTGCTAGAAAAGTATATAAACTCCAATTGATTGATCTTGAAATAGGGCAATATGATCTAAAAAGTCTAGATGATATTAAATTAGTAGCCCACTAAATTTGCTCACACAAAAGTTGAACTTAATTCTTTAGATCAGAAATACCAATGGTAATTATTATTTTTCAAAATGTTATTATAGCATGCATAGAAAAAATAAAGATTTTATATATTGCTGATATAATGAAATTTGTAGAAATCATGAAAAATATCTAAAAATCGAGAGTGGAAAAATTTTTTATAATGACATAATTACCTTAAAAAAAATTAAATAAAAAATGGAAGAAAAGAAGGAAAAATCGAGATACTGGAAATATTTACATCATTTTTTTTCAGGAATAATTATCTTTTTTATGGGAATAATAAGTTTAATTTTTAATTATTATATCCTAGAACGAGATAATAATTTAGAGCTTTATACAATCATAGGGATTTTATTTATTTTAGTGGGTATTTTTTTGATGATTGATGATATATTAGCTGAAACAAAAGGAATTTCCATTTTTAATAGAGTCAAAGATTCAATTAAACTTAAAAAACTAGGTATTATTTTCTTATTTTTTATAGGTTTGTTATTCCTATTCTTGCTTTATATTCGATTTTCTTTATGATTTCTTTCTCTTTTTTCTTATTCTAATATTTTATTACGAATCTTGGATTCTTAATTTACAAGAGAAATAAAAATAAATGAATGAGGATGAAATGAAAGCAATAGTTTCTGTAATAGGTATGGATAAACCCGGTATTGTAGCAACGGTTTCAACCGTCTTAGCTGAAAATAATATCAATATCACAGATATTTCTCAGTCCTATGCAGGAGAATTTTTTACGATGATAATGGTGGTGGATTTTGAGAAGACTGAAGTCATATTAAAAGAAGTTGATGAAAAATTAAAAGAGGCCTGCGATAAAATAGGTATCTTTGTATCGATTCAGCATGAGGACGTTTTTAGGGCAATGCACCGCATATAAAAAATAAAAAAATAATAATTTAATCAAATTTATAAAAAAATAAATTAAATTGAGGTAAAATGTCGTTTACAGTTGATGAAATTTTAGAGACTAAGCGCATGATCGAGGAACAAGGTCTTGATGTACGTGCGATTACTATGGGTATTAATTTATTGGATTGTATTGATAGTTCATTAGAAAAAATGCAAGAAAATATAGAGAATAAAATTATATCGCTCGCTCAGGATTTATCTAGCGTAGCAACTTCTATTGAAGAAGATTATGGCATTCCAATTATCAATCGAAGGATTACCGTAACTCCAATATCGCTGTTATTAGGGGCATTACCATCAATTCACGAAATACCATTAACAGATATTCAAGCTCTCAATGACAAATTATTTCACGGAGATAAAAATATTAAACTTAAAATTTCAGATCAAGCAATAGATTGCTGTGTGGCTATTGCAAAATCATTAGATTCAGCAGCAAAAAAAGTTAAAATTGATTTCTTAGGAGGATTTTCAGCTTTAGTACATAAAGGATTCACGCGAGCGGATCTTTGCGTTATTCAAAGCCTGCCTGAGGTATTGTCCTCTACTGATTCTGTTTGTAGCTCCATTAATGTTGCTTCTACAAAATCAGGTATGAACATGAACGCTGTAAAGATGATGGGTGATATAATACATGATATAGCTGTGAGTACCCAAAATCAAAATTCAATAGGTTGTGCTAAGCTTGTTGTATTTTCAAACGCTGTAGAAGATAATCCTTTCATGGCGGGAGGTTTTCATGGGATTGGAGAACCAGAATGTTGCGTTAATGTCGGTATTTCAGGACCTGGAGTAGTAAGGAATGTAGTACAACACCAACGTAATGTGGATTTTGAAACTTTAGCTGAAGCAATTAAAAAAACTGCATTCAAAATAACAAGAATGGGTCAACTCGTAGCTCAGCAAGCTGCGAAACGATTAAATATACCATTTGGTATTGTCGATGTTTCCTTAGCACCAACAACTCGACCATATGATAGTGTGGCAGGAATACTTGAAGACATGGGTTTAGAAATCACTGGAGGTCCAGGTACAACAGCAGCACTTGCGTTATTAACGGATGCTGTTAAAAAAGGGGGTTTAATGGCTTCTTCTTACGTTGGAGGATTATCAGGAGCATTTATTCCTGTCAGCGAAGATTTAATCATGACTGATGCAGCCCGGAAAGGAGTATTGACAATTGAAAAGCTTGAGGCAATGACTTCTGTATGTTCTGTGGGTTTAGATATGATTTGTATACCCGGATCTACAAAACCATCGTCAATTTCAGGAATAGTTGCTGACGAAGCTGCAATAGGCATGATAAACAATAAGACTACAGGTGTACGTATCATCCCTGTAATTGGAAAGGATGTAGGAGAAGAAGTCATATTTGGAGGATTGCTAGGGAAATCGATAATAATGCCTGTAAAGCAGAGTTCATGCAAGGATTTTATTAATAGACAAGGAAGAATTCCTGCTCCAATCCACTCTCAGCGAAATTAAATAAATGAATAAAGGTTATTAATTATTACTAATTATGAAAAAACCTAAATTTGAACTTATCAGTCCATCTGCTAAATACTTACTTATAAATAAAGCATTAACAACCATTCCTTTTGCAAAAGAAGCAGCTGAAGTGATGTTTGGTGAGAAAAATGTAAAAAGTACTCGGGAAAGAATAAATTCAATTGGACCTTTCTTGAGACTTATTCATTTTGAAATGAGATATAGATCGGTTGATAATGCTCTGTCCGATATCGGTATAAAAAATATCCTCGAATTCTCTTCTGGTTTTTCTTTTCGTGGATTAAGTATGTGCAAAGATCCCGAGGTCTGCTATATAGATACTGATCTCCCTCAAATTATAGATGATAAAAAGATTATCGTGCAGGATTTAAGAAAAAAATTTTGTAATTATCCAATAGATAATTTATACCTTCGGGCATTGAATATATTGGATGAAAAAGCTTTTGCTGAGATTATTTCCCTATTTCCTGCTGGCCCAATAGCCATTGTAAATGAAGGACTCTTGTCATATCTTGATGAATTACAAAAACGAAAATTATGTGAAATTATCCATAATTTATTAAGCATAAGAGGTGGTTATTGGATAACTGCAGACATCTATAGAAAGACAAATAAAGAAGATCCTATCATTGAAGACTTCTTTGATGATTATGTGAAATCATTTCTAGAAATTCATCATGTGGAGGAAAACAGATTTGAGAGTTTTGAGCTATGGGAAGCTTTCTTTAAAAATTGTGGTTTTGATATCTGCAAGAAAATAGAAGCATCCAGATCTCAAATAAGTTCAATAAAATTCTTAGCACGATTTTCAAGGAATAAATTGGAAGATTTAAAAAGAATAAACATGCCAAGACAAACATGGATATTAAAGATTACATGAATTAATAAGATTAACAATTCTCTAACCTTTTTAATCTCGTTAAAGCTTAAAGATTGATATTTGAGGTTAATCAAATGATCCTTATACCTTTAATAAAGCACGTGTCATGCGAATATTTTATTAATAGGCAAGGGAGTATTCTTGCTCCAATCCACTCTCAATGAAATTAAATAAAACTTTTGAGTTATTTTTTATTTAAAAATTTCTACAATCTTTTCATCTATAATCTTAAAATTCAAGAACAAAATTTTCGTTCCAATTAAGGAAGTAATGCTATAACATCAATTTCAATATCAATATCTTTAATAGGTGATAGTGCTTGAATTGTCACTCTAGCAGGTTCTTGACCTTCTAAAAAATACTTTCGATAAATTCGATTCATTTGATCAAAATCTTTTATATCCCTCATATATATTACAACTTTTACAATATTATCCATTGTTGCTCCAGAAGATTCTAGCAAGAATTTGATATTTTCCAAAGCTTGCTTTGTCTGTTCAGTGATATTGCCACTAAGAATCTTATCTGTCTTTAGATCT
>JBHLME010000170.1:0-7527 GCA_048938445.1 Promethearchaeota archaeon
AGAAACAAGTAATTTTGTACACAAAAATAACGGAAGTGGTGGGAAACGAAGTTTTGCGAGAAATGTGATAATATTCTCATTCCGAGAGGAGGAAAATTATATTGTCAAGCTTGCGATGAATCATTCGAGTTATCAGGTGACTCTAATGAGGATTTTAAAATCATTAAGAAAATTAGGCACGATGATTCTGAAGAAAGTCCCATAATAATAAAAAATGTAAACGAAACTAAAATTGGTGCAGAAGACCGTAAAGCTTACGAGGAATTTTTCTCAGGTTCTGAAGAATCAGGTTATTAATACAGCTTTTTCTATAATATTTTAGCATATTATTCTTAATCTATAAATTAATAAGAATTTCATAGATTATCAATATCTTATAATAGAGAGAGATTCACAAATTCTGCAAACTATCATTACTTTTACTTTAATGAAAATTTGATATTTTTATCGTTCGTGATATAAGTCCGAACTACCATTAAAAAAGTTGTCGATTATATATCATTATCAACTTAATATTCTTAATCTGAAAAAATAAGTTTTATCTAATAATAGGGTTGAAAAAATATACTCATGGTGATTTTATGAAAAAAAATAAAAAGAATTTATCCGAGAAAGATTTATCGGATATATTTAGGCAAGCTTTAGACATGATTGAGAAGCTTGATGATAATTTAGAGGATTTAGTTGAGTTTTCCTGTAACTTAAAATTACTATTAAGAAAAGTAAAAAATAAAATGACTTCTGGCATTGAAAAAGAGCCACCTACTAAAATTGAATTAACCCCCCCTTCAAAACCAAAACCAGTGTCATTAGATGAATTGATCATCATTGATGCTGATGACATGGATCTTTTGGACGGTTCTGAAGAAATATAAATTTATTGCTCATTTTTAATTTATTCGTTTTATAGATAACGTTGGTCTAATTTTTTAATGATAATAAAGTTAGCATTAATTTCCTTGATAGAAAATACGTTAGTAATTTATTAAATACGTTTATTAAGTATAAAGATAAATCTTTATTCAAAATTTAGTTACTTATTTTATTATCATGTCAGAATCAGAACATAAAATTAAGGCAAAAAAACCAAGGGGAATTGGAGGAGTACTCCAAAATCAACTTTTACCCCTCGAAACAAATGAACGTTTTATTAAGAGATTTTCTAATCTTACTTTAAAGATTTTAATTAATGCTAAAGATACTAAATATGCGGCTCTCGTGACTTTTAATAATGGAAAGATATTTGTAGAGTCGATAAAAAACAAAAATAAAAAGGATTTGAAGAAAAAGGTATTAAATTGGGATGGAATGTTATCAACATCAACTCCTCTATTATTAAAAATAGCAACGGGAAAATTAAGCATCATGGCAATGGCAAGAAAAATCATTACTCGAAAATTAAGAATTAAAGGAATAAAGAAATTGCTTATAATGCGTAAAATTTTTGAATTATTGATATAGAATTCTCAAATACTTCAGTATTTGTCTTAAATTTTCTTATTTTATTGAAATATTTTAAAATAAAAATTTAATATTAATTAAAACCCTTATTTAACCGAATTTATTGCTTTATTTCGCAAGTTAAGTAAAAAAAAAATGGATATAATATTTTTTTTAATTTATAGCTCTTTTCGTTTATTTACAAGTTTCCTAGATCGAGATCGTACAATTCCAATTGTTGAAACAATTACAATCGACGTGATGCTGGCACCAGCTATAAAAATGGTGATTATTAGGAAAATAATATCACCATTTCTACCATCATCGGGTATCTTGTTGATGACATCAGGATCCACTGAAAGATATACCTCGATTAATTTTTCTTGATAATCTTCAGCAGAGACAACCAGTCGAAATAATATTGGTGGATCGCCTGGTGGTACCGTTATGGGTGATAAAGATATTTGGTATATCCCGTTTCCAAGGTTTTCAATCTGATCAGAGACGAGTGTTCCATCCCACCACGCATTAATATTTGCAGAATTAATATTTACACCTAAAATATTCTTTACAGAAAATTTTATCAAGAATTCTTCTATAGTAAATAATTGATCCAAAATTTCTACGACCATATTTTTCGGATACGTATCGATGTAGAATTCTCTAATTTTTGATTGGTAATTCCCGGATGCATTACTCCAAAAGAGCTGTATCGTATGCGCCCCCTTCTCAGTTATCATTGGAAGAGTCTTGTTCCCTTTAATAGTAACATTTGTGGCTCCATCCAAAGAATACCCCATCCAATCGGCTCCCTCCCTGTTTTCAAAACTGAAAAATAATCCCTCCTCTAAATTATCTCCAACTTCATAGTTTGGATCCGTAGAATATCCAAGAGCATCAAAATAGCAATATCCTGAAAGAGTAGAAAAGTCTGTCTGTAATCTAAAAGCAAAAATGGAATGTATCATATTATCAAAAGTCTGATTATACAGCATTAACAATCCGTTGATATAAACATCATAAGTATAGGTTCCGCAATCAAAATCTACTCTCATATGATACCAAGTGTCATTTTCAAAATAGATCAATTCCTTAGGACCTGAAATGATTTTAGTATTCCAGAGCCTTACATCAAACCTATGTCCATTATTGCAGAATAGTTCCATTTTAAGTCTGGCATTCATATCAGAACTCATTATCCACCATTCAACAGTGCCTGACACGATATTGGATCCAAAATAAGTATAAGCTTCACAAACATCATTAACTACATTGTCTTTTATTCTTAATACCTTTTGATGAGAAATTCCTGAGTTGTAAATATCTATTTCAGAAGCACCAAAATCATTAGTTTGCCATCCTGCAGGATCACCCCCTATTTCATCATTTTCAAATTCATAAGTTGCAGGATAATACCCCTCCATTGGTTTAGAATAAGTTTTATTCTCGGGAGTTATGATTATATCAAAAGAATCACTAGCTTTTGGTAAAAAACTATTCTGGATATTGTTCCCTACCAGATGTCTTCTATTTAAATTCACTGATATCACTAATACGAAAAGAAATAACAATACAATCCCAAAAAACATTAGATTTTTTTTTTGATTTTTCATTAGATTTCACCACTTAAAACTTAAATTTGATTTACATATTCAAAATTTACATAATCTAAATCAATTATCACATGTATTGTTTTCTTTATAAATCCACAAGGACTAATTTTTTACATTTATGCAAAAAGACTGTGATTTACTTCGCCTTAATATAATTTTTCATGGGATTAAAAAACTTAAAATATTTTCCTTAAGATGATAAATAAAAATATATCATTTGTAGATTTGATCCAATCTCTTATAATATTTATGTTCTTAAATAAAATTTTAAATTGTATATATTGTTGTTTTCTCAGAATAACACATATCTTTTTATCATCGAATAAACAGATTTCCAATAGTACTGTTTAGTATTTGTATCTCTTATTTTTAAAAAAGATAAAAATTTGTTTTTAAAATATGATTATGAATTTAGTAACGAGATTTTTTATTCAAAAAGTGATTTTTATGAGGATATTAAAGAGATTATTTTAATTCAAATTTAAACATATCAACAAGGGTTAATATTTTTTCTTTTAAATTTACTATATTTTCGTCTTTTAGTGACTGCAATATTACATTTCTATCAGACTCATTAATATCGCTAAATGTATTTAAAAACTCTCTGAGATATATTATCTTCTTATTTGGATTAGTGTTTATATTTGTTATTAATTCATCTACAAAATTTTGAATTAATCCTTCTTTTTTCTTATTTCGCGAGTAGATTTTATCTATTGGGATGCCCAACTCTTTAAAAAAGTTATTTTTTAAAACTATCATACCCATTATTTCTTTCATCATTTCATTACGAGATGGTATTGGTAAATTTTGAATGTATAATTCTAAATCAAGCTTTTTTTTATCAATATCCTTTAATAATGATTTAATTATACCAAAATTTACTTTATCCATAATTAAACCGAAGCAATTTTTCAGATAAAAATTTATGTATCAAAGCACCTTATTTTATGTAATGGATTTTATATTTAAAGATAAATTAACAGAATTCCAGGAATTAATTGATTATAAATTTAAAAATGAAGACTTGTTGAAAGAGGCTTTAACAACTCCACAATTAGCCCATCAATTAGAGGTTAACGATTATAATTTTCTTGAAACACTTGGAGACTCCATCATTAAAGTCATTTTTATTACTAAATTATATAGAGATGGTATAAAAGATCCTGGAAAAATTACTAAAATAAAGCAACGTCTTGAAAATGATGATACATTAAGAAAAATTGCAAAGAATGAGATGGAATTAGATAAATTCGTGTTAAAATCAAAAAAACAGCGATTAAAAGGAACTAAAATATTAGCGGATGTGTTTGAAGCGATTTGTGGAGCAATTTTTCTTGATTCGGGATATGATATAAAAATTGTTGAAGAAAAAATAATAGCAAAGTTTTTCTCTAACTTTAATTCAATCATTAAAGAATCAAAAATATTTCAAAAGAGTAGATTAATAGAATATTTGCAAAAAAAACATAGAATTACACCTCATATAGAATGTGAATATATTAATAAGGGTTCTGATCATGCTCCAAAATGGATTGCTAAAAATCCAAAAATCCATCCTAAAAGCCTTTTAATTGAACTTCCCGAAAATTTAAAATCAAGATCTTCAAAATCAATTCAAGAGGCAGAACAGGATCTCTATGAAAAAATATATTATATCTTAAAAAATGTTAAAACTCTAGATAGTAATTAAATTATTAATTATTCAAAATAAAAAAATAAAAAAAAAAATACCTAATTAATTGTATATGTACTTAATGGGGGAGCAAAAGATATCATATTACAAATGTTTCAAAATGACACAAATATAAATAACATGCATTTCTATTTTATATAATTCTTTACGGAAAAAGATTGTATAATGATAAATTTAAAATGCCACCTCAAAAATCTAGATTAAAACGATTACCATCTCACTCTTATTCAATAATATTAAAATTTGAATCTGACACAGAAAGAGATAAATTTATTAACTCAAGTGAATTTGATAAAGTTTACAAAGAATTAACATCATTGACAAAAAATTATAATATAAGACTAGAGATTATACACTGGAATTCCATAACTGGAAGTGTAAAAAGCTAATACACTTACGTTTTAAAAGAGTAAAAAATAATAAAAAACAAGTATTTGAAAAAATTAACAATAATGGGGTATACAAACTTGTATGAAAAGGAACCAATAGAAAAAACTCCAGAAATGATACAATATGAAGAAGAATCAGGAAGATTATCCATTTGGAAAGGAGCAGAGACAGAACATTTTATTAAATGGCAAAAAAATAAAGAAAGAGAAAAACTTAAAGAAGAAAAATTAACTCCTCTTCGAGATGCCAAAAATAGAAAAAAAGAGCTAAAAAAGGCAAAAAAAGAAGAAAAAGATGTTGAGAAAGACTATGAACATCTAATTGTAGTTGAGAAATTACATAAAACATACTTACTTGGAACAACAGCAGTAGCAGCTCTTCGAGGGGTTGACCTCACAATTGATAAAGGAGATTTCATAGATATCATGGGTCCTTCTGGTTCTGGAAAAACAACTCTTTTGAATTTGATTGGTGGGTTGGATACACCAACAAGAGGCAAAATCTTCCTTGAAGGACAAAACATTTCAACATTATCTGATAATGAATTAGCCGATATAAGAAGAGAGAGAATTGGTTTTGTTTTTCAATTCTATAATTTACTACCACAAATGACGGGGCTTGAAAATGTTATGGTGCCTTTACATTTTTCAGGTAAATTAAGTCGTCGAGGCAAACGAAAGAGAGCAATGGATCTTTTAAGACTCGTTGGTCTGGAGGAAAGAGGTCATCACACACCATCAGAACTTTCTGGAGGTGAACAACAAAGAATTGCAATTGCGAGAGCTTTTGCAAATGATCCAGCAATATGCGTTTTGGATGAACCTACAGGAGATCTAGATAGCAAAACTGGTGTAATGGTTCTAAATCTCTTAAGAGATTTAAATAAAAGGGGTGCAACTTTTATTGCCGTATCTCACGATGCAGCAGTTTCCGAATTCGCAACGCGAGTATTTCACATGAGAGATGGAAAGCTCACACATGAAGGAAAGATAAGTGGTCTAAAAGAAACTGAAATCATGCAAATAACCAGAAAACAAGAAGAAGAAATAAATAAAGAAAAGTGTAAAAGCAAGATTTTCAAATTTTTATTCTCAAATCAAGGAAAACAAGAAATTCCATTGAAAGATATTAAAAATAGCATTCCTCAAGCAATTTTAGTAAATTTGCCAGAACATTTTGATGATATATTACAAGAATTGCTAGAAGAAAATAATATAAATGGAGAAATTACAGGAGATCTTTTAATACTTAAATAATAAGAATTTTTAAAAGAATAGAGATGAGAATAGGAAACTAAAAAATGACAAAAATAAAGCTTGTTTTCAAATATGCTTTTAGAGATTTGGGTAGACAAAAGATTCGCACGATAATTGGATTAATCGGAATAATAATATCAGTGGGAATGTTAGCTTTAATTTTATTCTTATCAGATTCTATATCTTATGCATTTGTTGATTATTTAAGTGTTGATGCGGGTAATCAAGATATGGTGGTATCCATCCGTCATTATTATGGAGAACCAGAAACGAGATCATCCTATTTTGAGTATAAACCAGTTATTGAAAATATTCGCGGAATTTCTCCGGATATTGGCAAAACCATACCCCGGATGGAAGTTAGAGGTAGAGTAAATATTTCAGATTCCAATATACAAAAAACTTCATTAATATCAGGTATTAATTTTTCATTAGAGAAAGACTATAATTTTGGGACCTTCGCAGGACAAGGTAAGGCATTAAATAACTTGGATTCATTACCATTAAATCAATGTGCAATATATTATGAATTTAATGAGATTTTGGGATATGAAGTTAATGATACGATTGAAATTATAATGACTATGACACACGGAAATATAACGATTGAAAAAACAGTAAACTTAACAATCGCTTACTTTTTTGATTTTGAACTTAAATGGCCTAATGATTATCGTGAAGATAACCTTATAGTAGTTGATATAAATGCAACATATAATATTTTTGGTTATAATGAATTTAAAGGAAAGTGTAAGAAATTAATATTAACCTTACAAGAAGGAATTGTTTATTATGATGCTAGAAATCTTGAAGGATCTCAAAATAGAGTCATAGAAATAGCTTCAAGAATTCAATTAAGTTTAGGATTATATGAATATAAAATAGAACTTCCGAAACTAACCGTGTTAGGCTATTCTGAATATATTAGCATGGCAATTACTATTATTTTTGTATTTGTCAGCATTATTGCAATGTTAATCTCTGGCATTCTCATAAATGGTATTTTAAAAACATCTGTAGAAGAGAGAATTAGGGAATTTGGAATATTTAGAACTTTGGGTGCATATAAGACGTATAATTTGTCAATAGTATTACTTCAAGGATTACTTTTATGTGGTATTGGTTCCGTTAT
>JBHLME010000171.1:0-7444 GCA_048938445.1 Promethearchaeota archaeon
CGCAAACCTACAATGGGAGACTGTATGTCTGCGACTTTTGATACAAAGGAAGTATAATCTCCCATTTCATGAACACTTTTTAAAAAAGAACCAACATAAATGTAATTCCTACTCGTTAATATAAGAGCCGCGGTATTTTCATTCTGTTTTAAATCTGGTATGAATTTATCCATGTTTTTAGCTTGACTCTTTCCGAAAATAAATGCATAAAATGCACCAATTGCATGAGCATTAATTTTTGCTTTAAACTTTTCTATAACTCCTGAATCTATAAGATTTTGTATTCTTTTATAAACCGCGTTGAGTGATAATCCTAAATAGTCTCCAATTTCTCTATATGTTAATCGTGAATTCAGTAATAATAAAACAATAATTTTTAAGTCGCTTTCATCCATGTGTAATAAAAAACAAGGAAAAAAAATATTTATATATTAAGTATTTTGGGAATGCTATTATCGGCGAACTACTATTATTATATATTTATTTATATTCTCATTTCAACAATTCATGGATAATTAGCAAGTTTACTGATTCCTAGGGATATTTTGGAACTTCTATATTTTCTTTTAAAGAAAGACACCATTTTAACAAATAGTATAAATCCTAAAATAGACAATCCAAGAAGGATTAGAGTACTGTAGGGTGCAAATGCACAAACGGAGTAATATCCCATTTGATTTGGTTTAGATGCCTCTGCGGGGATCATGGTTATAATCCCTGCCGATAATGTTCCAAAAGACATTGCCACAACGATACTAATATATAAAAATGCTACGATTGAGATCATCAAAAATTTTAAAATTTTCTTTATAGAGAACGTTTTATCCAAATACTTTCACCTCATTTTGATTATTTTTATTATATAATATCTCTGCGATCTTTAATCCAATTTCTTCCATATTTTCTAATGTATTATTAATAAGCGGTCCTTTTTGTTCTGTTACTATACCGGTTATTAAAGAATGCAATACTTTCAGCTTCATCTTAGTTAATGCTTTCAATATTTTCTTTCCAGATGATCCTGCTAAAGAAAAACCTAATCTAGTTTCAAATACAAAAGTATATTGATCTTCCAGATTAAATTTTCTTAACTTTGAAATGAAGGATTTCATTTCTTTTGACATCCCGCGATTATGTGTCGGACCACCAATCCCTATCACGTCATAAGATTCAATTTTTCCAATTTTAAAATCATTGATAGAACTACAATCAACAATATTTCCTCCCGCCTCTAATCCTCGGATTAAAGAATTCGCAACCTTTTTTGTATTCCCGAATTTAGAATCATAAAGGACTATAATTCGGTATTGATCTTTTTTATTTTCTAAATCATTATTTCTCGTTTTAATCACCAACTCTTAAATTATTTTGTTAAATAATAGGAAATAACGGTCTAGATATAAAGCTGTGTTTAATAATTGGGCAAAAAGAGCTCGATTAAAATCAAGTAAATAGTTATATTTTTCCCAACCCGATGATAAGATCATTCAACTGAATGGTTCATTTTTTAATCTCTTGGGAAAAAAAATTATTATTTTAAAATTATAAGGTATATTTCACTTAATGATTTTGATAAACATCCATGCGAGGTATGGTGTGATTTTAATATTGATAATTTTTGCTTTATTTAATAATTCCCTGGCTTCTAAGGGCGTATAACTTGATTGGATGGAACCTAATGGTTCATTAACCTCTTTTAAAGGCTTAGGGACGACAATTTTCGTAGCAAATGTTAAGATGCCATAAAAGAATTTACGAGAGTCTCGTCGAAAATCAAAAATTAATGCAACTCCCCCCTTTTTCAAGACTCGATATATTTCTTGGAATGATGTCTCTGGTCTCACCCAATGGTGTAAGGACAATGTACTTACGATATAATCAGCACAATTGTCGGGAAAGGGTATTTTTTCAACAGATCCCTCTTTGAATTCAATATTATCGGCAAATCCCTTTTTGATTGCTCGTCTTTTAGCAAGCTCCAATATTTCGGATGATATATCCATGCCAATAAGTTCTAAATGCTTAAATTTTTGTGCAATTTGAACAATCAAGTTGCCAGAACCACATCCTACATCAATCAACTTTCCAGTAGGAGATAATTTGCTAACTTGAGAGATTACTTTTTTACGCAAGAGTTTGAATGGTAAAAAATTTGCGACCTTTTCAAAGGCTTCTGCAACCTCCGGAGCATCAAGACCTTCAATATTAGGATGTCTGATACTTTTTTTACGTGGAACTCCAAATATAATAAGGATTAGAATTATGACTCCGAGAACTATAAGAACGAAATAAAGAACATACATTATTGATTATAAGAAAAAGTTATAAATAAAATTATCATTAATTATCCTTAATCTTGAATTTACAGTCATTCTAATAAGAATTCGACATACATGTATAATTTAAACTAAGGTGAATTATGGTTGAAATTAAAGGGATTGAATAAATTTCGTGAAAAAATTCCGCTCTTTCAGGGTAGAAAAATTGTTATCCTTCCTCTCTTTTTCCTTTCAGTTTTAACGTTAATTTTATTGTTTCAATTCATGTTCTATTTTTTAACAGTAATACCTTTAACTGGAATATTGATACCCTTGAAACCTTGGTTTCCTGTTATTGGATTAATTATAACCGCATTTATTGGGCTTTTTTTAGTGTATCTCATGTGGGGTCGTCGTGATACCTTAAAAAGAAAATATGGCGCTTTATCATATCAAAAAATCTTTTTATTTGGATTGAGTGGTGTTGTTGTAATGTTTAGTATAGTAGAACAAGCAATTTTCCCATTTTATCTCGGGATTAACTCCTTTTTGACTGAGTTACCTTATATTTTTTATACAATATCATTGATATCTTTTATTCCCGTCATTGGAATTTTTCTTGATTTTATATTTTTTATTTTGGGTATATTTATTTGTATACTTGCGTTGATTATGGTTTATAGAGCAATTAATACATTCGGTTTTGATTACATGGCTGTGGTATATTTATATTTTCCTGAGGAAAGCGAAATTCAGAATAATGAAATATATTCCGTCCTTCGACATCCCACTTATTCTGCTTTAATTATGTTATGTTTAGGGGGAATTTTCATTCACCTAAATTTTTACTCGATTCTAAATTTTCTCATTTTTTTACTGGTAATGTACATCCATGTGCATTTTGTGGAAGAAAAAGAATTAATTACTCGATTTGGAGATTCTTATAAAGAATTTAGAAAAAATGTTCCCGCTTTTTTTGTCCATCCAAACAAGTGGAAAAATTTTTTCAAGTTCATCATTGGAAAACTATGAATTAATTAAACGTTAAATAATAATGATTATTTTTTTAAACAATAAAAGTAATTTATCGTTAATATGTTATAAAAAGTCATTTGACTAACAAGTCACTATTTTAATCACGCTTTTGACATATTTTAGGATATAATCAAAATAAAATAAGTGAAATTACGATGATTGTAAGTGATAAGATAAAAAAGGTAGTAATTAAAGTTTTTATTAACGAGGATAAATTGAACGAATGTGCTAAATGTAATAAAACTATACAAGTTATCAATAGGATGATTGAAGCTTTACCAGATTTTAGAGATAATATTGAAATTCAGTATAAATATAAATCACCGGAAGATTTAGAAACAGATCATGCAAATATTGAAAGACCAGCAGTGATTATAAACGATTCTATTTTTTCCCAAGGACACGTTCCAATTATAAAAAAATTATGTAAAGAAGTCATAGAACTCCTAAAATAATCATAGATAGTGATTAAACTATTAATAATAAATAATTTGAGTTTTTATGCGAAAATTAGGTCCCAAAATCTACTTTTCTTCGAAATAGTGAATAAAAAATTTAAAATCTTATCAATCTTCCTCTAGTGAGAAAAAGTCCTCGTAAGCTTCCCTGTCTTCATGAGATATATGATCATTCTCAAACGCATGTTCTATTATGACTGGTTCGAGTTCTTTTTCACTATGATTAATTGTTTTCACGAGAATTGTATCCTCTTGAAATTCAGGAGGAATCTTGAAATATAAATCGCATGTTCTACAATACAATTTATAACCTTTTATTATTAAAAGATTCTCACATTCAGGACAAAATCTCATGTTTTCTACATCACCTTTGCTATTATTCAGTTCTTTCTATTTGGTTTGTTTTTGAGAGTTTTTTTAAAATAATTAAATCATTCTATCAATTAATTTGAGAAAAGAACTATATAAAGTTGAGTATTAAAAAAATTAATATTTATTATCTTTTTCATTTAAGGTTTGAAAAAAAAATTTTAATTTACATTAATATTGAAAATGTGTTTAAATGAATGCAATATGTTTATCTAAAATTAGATTTTTAATTTTTCTATTTTATAATTGAGATGAATTTATTTGTGTACTCTCTAACATGATCCCAATCTCGATAATCATACAGCTTGGATTCTACAGTCTCCATCCCTTTCTCCTCTTTTAATGCCGCCATCATGATTTTTTTACTCATTGATCCCATTAAAGATTCTTCCCTTAAATCATAGGCTCCACCAAATGCATCAATTAACGCTGGTTTTAGATTTAATTTTTCTAATTTAGGTGTAATGAATTGTTCTATTGCAGACCCTATTTCCTCTTTTTTTGTAGCTGTTCCACAACAAATGAAAAACCCTAACTTATTCTGTATTTGTTTCAACTCTGCTTTTTTTTTCTGAACATATTTTTTTACATCTTTTGTCCACATCTTTATTTTAATTCCTGTACCTATTAAAACTCCATTAAAATCAGTTAACGGGGGAATATCTTTTAGAGAATGTTCCTTTAAATTATATACTTTTGTATCAATGTTATTTTCTTGGAAGACTTTTTCAATTTCATCAACTATTCCTTTCGTGGTGCCATATCTGGTTCCATATAATATTAATACCTTGCTCATATATTCATCAACTACGTTTTTAACTTTAATAGTTCACTTCACATTATTAAATATTATTGATAAAAATAATTAAATAATTTTAGGATAATTTTCAGAATTCGCCCATCTTTATAATTATTGAAGTTATTCAAATAATAATTTTTCTTTCCATGTATCAAAATATATCGCTTTATTCATGATATCGTACATTAATGAGTCAACATTCTCTTTCTTAATGCTCTCGACTAACTCATTTAATTCTTTCATTGAATTAGCCCATACCCAACATAATATCAGATTGGGAAGATTACTAAATTGCCAACAGTAAAAAATATTAGGGGAGTATACCGCAATTAATTTTTGAGCAAGCGTGTTCTTTTCCATCGATGGATTGATAGTTAATTGAAATAACGCAAATATATCATTAGATTCTTCAGGATTAAAATTAATGGATAAATCAATAATACCCTCTTCGATTAATCGGGATAAGCGCCGCCGAATTGTATTTGATGTGCTTTTCACCTCCTCGGTAATTTCTGAAATCGGTTTTCGTGAATCTTCATGTAATGCTCGAATGATCGCTAAATCTAATTTGTCATAACTCATCGATCTTGATTTTGGAACTATATAAGGTATTGGAGTATCATAAGTTACTCCCGAGAGCATTCCGATTTCAGGAGATTGAATCCTTGCCGTATGAGAAATAAATGACGAGTAGTCTTCTAATTGATGTATGTCTTTTAACATTGCTCCAACATACATGTAATTTCTACTTGATAAAATAATTTGCCAGGTATTCTCATGGTTTCCCAGGTCTGAAATGGTCTGTTCCATGTTGTCTGTATTGCTCTGTCCAAAAATGAAGATATATAGGGCATTAATAGCATATGGTTTAAGGCTCGCTGTAAACTTTTCAATTATCTTCAGATCAATGAGATTTTGAACCCTCTTATAAACGGCATTTACGGATAACTCTAAATAGTCAGAAATCTCTCTATAAGATAATCTTGAATTGTTAAATAATAGTAAAATGATTTTCAGATCGATTTCATCCATAAATAATAAAGTAAAATAGAAATTAATAAGTTTTATCGTCAAATCTTTTGAGTTAGTGTCTTCAACAATTAAATTAGTTTCTATTGATTTATTTTCGATAACGATGTACAAATTATAATGAGTTAACACGGATTCTAATTATAAATTTTAAAAATTACTAAAAATTATCCCAGATGGTTGATAAAATCATTATCATTCATAAAAAATTTTTAAAATTACGGGGTCAAATCGATCATCTATAAAGAAAATTATTATGATTTAATCTCCTTCTCCTTGAACATTGATTAATATGATGTTCACATGCTATTATTTCTTAAGAAAAAAAATTTTAAATGAGGTAAAATAATGAAAATTCTCGCAATAATAAGTAGCCATCGTAAAAATGGTCATACGTCCAAAGTCATATCCCTTTTAAAAGAAGAAATGAATAATATTGCATTAAAAAATCAGGAATATATTGAATTTGAAAAATTATTTCTTGGAGATCATGAAATTAACCATTGTAAAGGTTGTCGAGCATGCATGGATCGCGGAGAGGAATATTGCCCTTGGAAAGATGACATTCCTTTGATTAAATCAAAAATCAAGGATTCAGATGCCGTGATTTTCGCAAGTCCCGTGTTTGTTGGTGACGTAAGTTCTTCGATGAAGGCGTTAATAGATCGTTTAGCATATATATGCCATCGTCAAGAATTTTATGATAAATGTGCTTTAATTCTCGCAACAACCAACGCTACTAGCTTAAAACGCACCATCCATACTATGGGTGCTGCCATGTATAGTTGGGGTTTCAAAACCCTCGGAACAAAAGGATTTAAAACTTCTTCTTCAAATGATTCTAAAGAAAAGTTAAGTAAAAGATATCATAAGGATATTTCGAAGCTTGCCTTAAAATTTTATTCTGGAGTTAAGAAAAGAAGCTATTTGAAACCATCTGCTCTCTCTCTTGCGACTTTTAAACTTCAACAAAAATATCGAGCTAATCCTGAACTATCACCACCCATTGATTATTATTATTGGAAAGAACAAGGATGGACCGATCAGAAAAGGACCTATTACATTGAACATGATGCAAGGATGGCTACAAAATTCTGCTCAAAAATATTATACGGTTTATTTTCAATTATATTTTAAATAAATGAAATCCTTTAAAAATTATTTAAATTTACCCGGTTTATTTATAACTACTTTTTTTTTAAGCTAAAAAATATTCAGATGTTGTCTCATTTATTCAAATTTTATTTTGTGAAATGAGCAACACAAACTTGATGAATAGGAAGAAGCTCTTGGATACGATCTTTCTTGAGATGCATTTTTGGAATGCATGTTAGTTTAGTGAGGATCTCATTGTTGGGAGGAAAGATTACATCGAAATCACCTTCCTTAAGGAAATTAATTGCCTCATCTCTATTATTAAACCTATGGAACTTGCGCTCCGTATGTGTTTGAATCCCCTTTGTTACGTGTTTGGCAATCCTTGAATATTTTGGGAT
>JBHLME010000048.1:0-31056 GCA_048938445.1 Promethearchaeota archaeon
GCCTCATTGTATATTTAAAATGGGTCAAGTTAAAAGTTTCTATCCCACTGGACAACAAAAATTCTGCGTAATGGGAAATTCTCCACTATTATGTGAAAACTGTGGTTGTGTCGTGCCAATTGCTGCTCATGCCTTATTTAAGAAATTTGATTCCGGCACAGTTGATAAAGCGAGGGAATTATTTAATCTTGGATAATAAAAATGCATAGTTTTTTTAAAACCTAAGTTATTTTATTTATTTTAATATAAAATATATTAAAGTATTATTTCTACAGGATCCAAAATTCTGTTTTTGAAAATAAACCCGGAATAATAAATTTAATTTAGAAATAAATATGATCGAGAAATTTTTAGTTATATCTTATTTTGACATGCGTATGGGACCTAATATACTTTATAGCAAATCAGATATCAGCAATATCTATCAATTTCCCGATTTATCGAGAATTCTAGACTTTAGTGAAAATGATGGTACTTTTTTGTTTTCTTTCAGGAAATTTCAAACTGTTAATACAATATTTAACATGGAATCTAAAATTGCACGAGGGGGAAAAGACTTAATCATGATTTCATGTGTAATTCGAGCTTCGTATTTTAAAAATGAACTAACAGATATTTTTCAATATTTACAATCAAAAACACCTATTTTAGAAAATTTTGCAAAAAAATTAAAAGAACTGCCTAATTTTAACTTAATTCTACATAAATATAAAAAAAATCCAAATATGGAACAACTTATCAAATATTGCGAAGAAGATAATGTGGATTTTTTCTCTGTTTATGATTATTTTTTTGAGTTAATATTTCCGGAAGCCGAGGTTAAAATTATTACTCAAGATATTAATCTTAAAAAAAAAATCCTATTATTAGGTTCAAAAGATTCTGGTAAAGATACTTTTTTAAAAACCATTGAAACACTCCAATTTTATAGTCAACGTAATTTAGATATTCCCACTAGAATTTTAGGAATAATAATAGATAATATTATCGTACCAAAACCATCTGAATTACAAAAACCTAAACTTAACTTAATTAAAGCTCAAGCGATAATATATATTATTAGAAATATAAATGAGAGAACCTTAAATGAATTAGATTTATTATTAGAAGATTATTTAACTTTTTATTTAAATGAGGAACACGACAAAATCCCATTTTTAATTATAAATAATTTTTTTAAAGGAGAGAAACCTTTAAAACTAAAAGAGATAAAGGAAAAAAGTTTTAACTTTATAAAATTAAAAAAGGAAAAAATTCCAGTTAAATATTATTCATTCAATGTTTTTAATGAAAATCCGAGATTATTAGAACCTTTAAAGTGGTTAATTAAACAAATTTTTACATAAAATTACAAATAAAAGGCATTAAAGAAATTTTATTTCTTAATGTGGACAAAATGAGAAAGATCGAACCAAAAGAAATCTTTTTTCCTATAAGAAAAATTGTTTGTAAGGAACTTAAAAAGATTAATATTGTCAGTGAAATCTATTTACAACTAAATCACCTAATAAAAAAATATTGGAATAGCTAAAGAATCAGGAGATTTGGATTCAGAATTTGATGATATAAGCTTTATTTAAAATTCATAAATTTTTTAATCTATACTTACATTTTTTTTGCATTTATTACATTTAATTGCGCCCCTATATAAATGATTACCACATTCTGGACATCTATATCTCAATTCTTCATGCTCAATCCATTTTTGGGTTCCATGCTCTCTCCAGTAAGGGAGCGCACGCATTATTACTTTTCTTCCGACAGGAATTGGAAATTTTTGGAGCCACTTGCATGGAACATCTTCACATTTATAGCAAGATTCTATTTTCTTCTCATGTACACAATCCCTAATTTTACATTCCTTACAATAACCAAATATATCATCATTATCTTCTGATTGACATCCCTTACATTTCACATCTTCAATAGATTCCACAAATGCTTTATAAACATGTGAATTTTTAATTGCTTCTTTAAATTTATGGTTACCGTCTCTATCAGCAATATATATGGCGCAGACACCACAATATAATCCACAGGGTGCTAATAATTCCTTCTTTATATCTACCATTTATTTTTTATGGAATTTTTTTTAATTTTTTAATATAATCATTTAAATCATAACATCATACTAAATGATGAAATTGCTCTGAATTGATAATAGTACTTAATAAAATTTCAAAATTTTCTTTATTTCCAAATATTAAAAATAATGTCTTTTTTATAGGAATGACAGCTTCTTTACCCACCAACCAAGGTTTCTTCTTTATTTTTAATTTGATGAGTACATTAGCACCATAATATCCTTTAAAAGTGGTATCAATTAATTGTACATCTTCGAAACCTGGTATTTTTTCTTTTCTTATTTCATATTCCGATTTTTTCTTTAGAACATCAAGTGCCTCTTGGATTAATCCTTGATTATTTTCAATATCTTTTGAGAAATAAAAAATGATTAAACCACAATCTTTTGGAAAGCCTTTAGAGCCCTTGAGTTCATAATCAAGAGTTAGACGTTCTAAAGCTTCATTATGTTCAATTACTTCAGATTTAATTTTCCATCCTTGCTCTACGAGAGGTTTTAAGTATTTATACCCTCCAATATGAACTGTATCAATTGTTAATTTCTTGGAACCTTGATAAATCTTATCTAAAGAATCTCCTATAAACAAGCTACTATCTTTTAATCTCTTTAATTCTTTTTCTTTCTTTTCAATTATTTGGTTCAATATCTCTAAGGGTGGTTTTGCTATATATTTTATCCTTCGGGGATTTTCTGAAATTAATTTTGAGATTGCCCATTCTTTTTCACATAATCTTTCTAAAATCGCATAAATTGTTGTTCTACCGATTGTTAATTCCTTTTTTATACTTCCTACAACTTCACCTCTCTTTCCTCTTTTTAGAAGTGAAGCATATACCGAAACTTCTTCACTTGTTAAACCAAAATTTATTAAAGACTTTATATTGTCTTCAGACAATTTATTTTCAAGTCTATCATCTTCCATTGCTTTCTATTAATATGATTTAAAATATAATTTTATCTCATTAAGTTGTCATCCTCGATTGACAATAAAATGACCTTTAAATATCAATCTCTTTTTTCTTATATTAAGAAAGTATTTTATTTTAAAAAATTACGGAGCGTGATATAATGTACAATAAGATAGTTCAATTTAGGTTTGATGAAAGGATAGGTAAAATTATTAGTTTAGAACACGTTTTAGAAAATTTTCTATCAATATTAAAATTAAATCCTTTTACAAAAGTGAGGTTCATTCAATATGAGTAAAACTCAGAAGAAAATACCAAATAGAATTCCAGAAGGCGAATCAATAAATGATCATGGAGAAATGCCAATTGAAGAAATAAATGCACAATTCAAGAAAAGAATGAGAGAATATAGGAATTTTGTAGATTTTATCATTAGTATACTCAATTTGAAAGATCATTCCAAAGTTCTTGAAATCGGACCAGGCCCTGCTTGGATTAGTATCATACTTATAAAAAAGAATCCTACAATCCATCTAACAGGATTAGAAATTTCAAAAGATATGATAAGAATTGCAGAACAAAATATCAAAGATGAGCGAGTAGAGAATAATATAACTTTCGTGTTAGGAAATGCAAAAGATATGTCTATATTTGAAAGCAAATCTTTTGATGCGGTTATATCTCATGACAGTTTACATCATTGGGTAGAACCTTTAAAAATTTTTAATGAGATAGCTAGAGTTCTCAAGAATGATGGTGTGTTATGTATTGGTGATGGAAGACGAGACATTGGACTAGGTGCAAAAACCATATTTAATATTGCAAAACTGTTCATTTCAAAACAAATGAGTTATTATTGGAAGACATCCATAATGGCTAGTTATACTCCAGATGAATTAAGGGAAATGCTTAATCAAACTGATTTAAAAGGACTTTTTGAACTTACAGCTGATCTTTTTGAGATTGTTATCCACAATAAGTATTAATGATAATTCGGGATTTGACATATTCATATAATTTTTTTTTTATAAAAATTAAAAGTGCAAGGCTTCATACTTAAATATTATTGAATCTTACATATAAAATATTAAATTCCTAAAAAATTAAGTTTGTATCTTAATTGATTTATTATGAGCGATAATAGAATTCAAGAGATATTAGAAAAATTGAAGTCAATTCGTGGTGTTCATGGCTCTGCTATCATAGAAAGATTCGGACTCGTTAGAGGTAGCGCCTTGCCGGGATGGATTGATGAAGAAAGTGTTGCTGCAATGGTGACCCTCATATTAAAGGCCTCTCAACGAGCCTCAAAGGAACTCGAACAAGGGACATTTGATAGTGCCATCATAGAGAGCGGAAAAGGAAGGATTCTTTTCGATGATATTAAAGATAATATTATTGTAGTCATTTCTGATAATTCTGCAAAGCTAGGTATTGTAAGTTTAAAACTGAAAGCTGCTGTAAGAGAACTAGAGAAAATATTATAATTTTTTTCTCTTTTTTTATATAATTTCAATATATTTAAGCATTAGGAAGTTTTTTAAAAATGAGTCTGATTACAAAAGTTTCTGAACGCTTACAAATTGTATATAGACTTATATTGAATCCAAAAGTAGTAAAATATACGATTTATAGTGCAATCCTCACGTTTATTCCCTGTATTATAATTGGATATATTGTTGCGAATCTTGATGCAACCCCTTTTAATTTTTGGCAAAAAACTATTAGCTCTCTTGGATCAAGAAACGAGACTTTTATTCCAAAATTCTTAGATGATGGTGCAATGTTGACTTCAATTTTATTGATTCCAATGGGTTTCTCATTACATAAACATTTAATCACAGTAAAAGACGTTAATAAATCAGAAGATAGGTCCAAATTACGTCTTTTATTAGCTCATTTAGGATTAATGTTTTTTCTAATAGGTTTAGTAGGATTTTTTGGAATTGGATTTTACTCTGTAGATGTAGGGAATGCATTGGGAGATATTGCATATTTTGGAACTCGTGCGTTAAATATTCATGATATATTTTCAGCAGTAGTTTTTCTTGGTCTTGGAATTTCAGGTGTTTTTTTTGGATTATCAATATCGGTATATAAAACTTTTATTACCAACAGGAGATTTGCTTTAATTGTTGGAATTTACTTGATTTTTGTACCAATAACGATAGCCCTTTGTTATGTATTAATTACTCCAATTATATATGTTCTCGAGTGGATATTGCTATTCTCTCTTTTTGGAGGGATGATTCCTTTAGCAATAACCCTTGTAAGGAAAATTAATAGAGAAGAATGATTGAAATAAACTTAAAGGATAATAATTTTATAATTCTCTATTAATTTAACAATCTTCTGAAAATTTCTTCAGTTATTTCGGGATCTGCTTGACCTCTTGTCTTTTTCATTACTCCACCTATTAGATTTTGTATTGCTTTAGGCTTCTTTTTATAAGCTTCCACAGTTTCAGGATTTTCCTCGATAACTTCCCGACATAATTTTTCCAGCTCTTTATCATCGGAAATTAATTTTTTTCCCGTTTTTTTTATGATATCTGAAATTGCAGTTCCTTTCATCATTTCTTCAATGAAACTGTTAGCGATTTTTATAGATATAATTTTATTATTAATTGCTTTTATGATATCAACTAATTGTTGTGGTTTTAATAGTGTTTCAGTGATGTTCTTATTATTTTCGTTTAACCATCTTGAAACCTGATTCATTACCCAGTTACAATACAATTTATACTCTTCTATTCCAAATGATTTTTCTAATTTAATCCCTTCTTCAAAAAAGTCTGCGATATTTTTATCTATTACAAGTATACCCGCATCAAATTCTGATAATTGATATTTCTCTTGATATCTCAATTTTCTCTCCTTAGGCATCTCTGGAAGTTCTTTTCTAATTTTTTCTATAAATTCTTCAGACATTTCGAAGGGAACGAGGTCTTGCTCGGGGAAATATCGATAATCTGCTTCAAATTCTTTGCTCCTGAGGGAAATTGTTTTCTCGCCATCCCAGTGTCTTGTTTCTTGTACTAATTTTTTTCCGCGTTTTATTTCTAATTTCTGCCTCTTAATTTCATGAACCAAAGCACTTTCGACTTCCTTAATGCTGTTGATATTTTTCACCTCAGAACGATCATGACCCTCAATTGAGATGTTTGCATCAACCCTAAATGCACCTTCTAATGTAGGATCGGAAATTTCAGTATATTGTACTATTGACATTAATTGTTTCAAGTATTCGCGAGCCTCAGCAGGAGTTTTCATATCTGGTTCTGACACGACTTCAATGAGCGTAGTTCCGCTTCTATTATAATCTATTAATGCATAAGGTGAAGTAGCGATACTCCCCTCATGAACAATACGGGCAGGATCCTCCTCTAAGTGAATTCGATTTAATTTAATTTCTTTTTTGTTTCCATCGACTTCAATTTCAATAATTCCTCCATCTGCAAAAGCCTTTCCTCCTGCTTTATTATACTGAGAGATTTGGAATCCTTTAGGAAGATCTGGATAATAATAATTTTTCCTAAAGAAATAGAATCTCTTATTAATGTTACAGTTCAACGCTAAAGCAAGGCGAGTGGCAAATTCAATTGCTTTTTCATTAGTTACTGGAAGAGATCCAGGTAATCCCAAACATATAGGACATGTATGTGTATTAGGTGGTTTTCCACGATAATCACTACTACATGCACAAAATAATTTTGTGTTTAAAGCCGTTAATTGAATGTGAACTTCAAGACCAATGATTACATCTTTATTATCATTCATTTTATTTTCCTCCCTTTAGAGATGGATATTTTCTGTAAATGTTTAGCTCTCGCTCAAGCAAATGACCAATATTAAAGATAGTTTTTTCATCGAAGTAATTCCCAATCAATTGAAATCCAATTGGTAAGTCTTTATTATCAAATCCACAAGGTAGTGATAATGCCGGTAATCCCGCTAAATTAACTGGACACGTGAGAACATCCATTAAATACATTTGTAGTGGGTCATCTACCAATTCACCAAGTTTAAAAGCTGTTGTAGGCATAGTAGGGCAAGCAATCGCGTCGCATTTCTCAAATACCTTTCTAAAATCATTAATAATGAGGGTTCTAACTTTTAATGCTTTGATATAGAACATGTCGTAATATCCTGCTGATAAAGCATAGGAACCTAACATGATTCTTCTCCTGACTTCAATACCAAATTTCTCTCCTCTTGTCCTACTAAACACGTCAAATACATCTCCCTCAAGATTATCACTCATTTTTCCATGTCTCAAACCGTCAAACCTGGCTAAATTAGAGCTTGCCTCGCTCATGGCAATTAAATAGTAAGTAGGGATCGTATACTCTAAATGGGGAAAAGATACTTCTTCCGTTTTAGCCCCCAAGCTTTCAAGAATTGCAATCGACTTGTTTACTTTGTCCTTTACAGCTTTATCTACTCCTTCTCCAAAAAATTCACGTGGAATCGCTAGAATCTTCTTTTCAATTGAATCATTTAAATGAGACCAATAATCATCTACATCTATCTTCACTGTTGTAGAATCTAAATTATCGTGTCCCGCCATGATTTGTAATAATAAAGCACAATCTTTCACGCATTTTGCCATTGGACCGATCTGTTCCAATGAATTTGCATATGAAATCAAACCATATCTCGAAACTCTGCCATAAGTTGGTTTTAATCCTACAATTCCGCAATAGGCTGCAGGACTTCTTACGCTTCCCCCTGTATCGCTTCCTAAAGCAAAAACGGACTGTCCAGCTGCAATACAAGATCCTGACCCACCACTTGATCCACCTGCAACTCTTTTTAAATCCCAAGGATTACGTGTTGGACCATAACAACTAGTTTCAGTTGAACTACCCATTGCGAACTCGTCCATATTAGTTCGCCCTATGCATATTGCATTTTGCTTTTCGATCAAACGATCTATAACAGTAGCATTATATGGAGGATAATATCCTTCCAGGATATTCGAACAACATGTTGTAGGACTATCTTTTATACATATACAACCTTTAATTCCAATAGGCAATCCATGTAGTTTTCCAATTGATTTTCCTTTTTTCAAATCATCATCCAAGTTCTTGGCCTTCTCTAAAGCTTCTTTCTCGTGTAAATGAGTGAAAGAATGTATCGCATTTTCTGTTTTTTTTATTTTTTCGAAAAATAATTGAATGGTTTCTTCAATTTTCACTTCCTTATTTTGAATTCTTTCAATTAACTCATATGCCATGTATTGGTTTTCCATCGTAACTTCTCCTTGATCTGATTATAACATATTATGATCCTAATAATTAGAATATTCTCATTATTAGTTTCTAATAACAATTTCTAATAAAAAAATAAGAAATAAAAAAAAGTATTTAAAAATTTTAATATTAAATGCTAAACCTAAATAATCATCTACTTTTTAAATCATTATTTATCATTTTTATAGCTACACAACCGACTGGATACAGCCACACCATTAAAGCAAACATCATGAACCACTCGTGAAATTGCTCCTCAGTTAACAAAAAAAACATCATATGTAGTGTTGGCCAAATGACCATTTCTAATCCAAGAATCACTAGAACAATCCATGGAAGCTTCAAATCAATGATTTTGCGTACAGTTTTTGGATACAGAATAAAGAATAATCCAATAAATATTCCTGCTATAACAAATCCTCCAAAAACGACCATTGAAAAGAAACGATGATAGTTCATGCCAAACATTAAAATACCATATTGTGCTAATAAACGACCCTCATCTTCCGAGTAAAATCCTACCCAAAACCATCCTAATATACCTACCACCATAAAGAAAAAGCCAATATTAATTAAAATCCACTTACCGACTCTTTTGATATCCCATTTCTCTTCTCCTTTATATGAAATATGAACTTTCTTATATAGATAAAACACTAATGGTGTAAACAAGATTGCTAAAACCATCCATAAAATGTTCAATAATACTGGAATTGGGGTGTATCTCACTGAACCAAGGTCGCTAATATAATGATTAAATATGTTATATCCATTCCACTCGTAAGTAGTGAATTGCGCAGGATCAAAAAAGTTTGCGTAATACACGGCAATTAACAAGAATACAATAAAACTAAACAAACCTGCAATAGTGCACCACTTAACTCGTTTAGGTTCCGTCACATAGTCATAGAATTGATTTTTATATTTAACAATTTTTGCTTTTAATTCCATTATTTTCTCACTTTTTAGTAGAAATGTTGAATGATATTAATTATTAAATTGCTTTTTTAAAAAATTTCATCACTATTTTATATTAATAATTTCCTTAAACTATCCACATTTTTTTTAAGACAACAATGGAATTTACCATAATTACTTAAAATGGCATTTGAGAAGAAAAAAATTGTTATTAAAAAGAAAGGATATTATTAGAGACTCAAATTAATTATAGAAATTCTATATAAAAAAAAGAAGGGTTAATTATTTTAAGATCATGCTCTTTCTGCTAAATCTTTCTTTAGCATTTGTAATGTCCCGTAACCAATTGGATAAAGCCACGCTAATAAAGCGAAAAACATAAACCACTCATGAAATGGAAGTTGGCCATTAGAAATTATAAACAAGATTGCATGAAGGGGTGGCCAAATAACCATTTCTAATCCAAGAATCACCAGTAAAATCCATGGAAGTTTCACATCAATGATTTTAAGGACTGTTTTTGGATAGAGAATGAAGAATATTCCTATAAAAACTCCCGCCACAACCATTCCTCCAAAGACGACGATCGAGAAGATCATGTGTAAATCTTGGCCAAGAATTTGAAAACCATATGGTGCTAATAAACGACCCTCATCCTCCGAGAAAAATCCTACCCAAAACCAACCAATGATCCCTATTACCAAAAAAGTAAAACCACAATTAATCAAGAGCCACTTGAGGGTTTTACTCACTCGGCTATCCGCCTCATCTTTGTAACAGACATGTATCTTTTTATATAAATAGAACACTAAAGGTGTAAACAAGATTGCTTCGGACATCCATAATATATTGAGTAATACTGGAACAGAAGTATACCTTACTGAACCTAGGTCGCTAATATAATGAATGAATATATTATATCCATCCTTAACCGTAGCAGGATCATAGAAGTGGGCTATGAGAACTGCAATTGCTACGAATAAAATCAAACTGATCAATCCAGCTATCATGGTTAGCTTGACACGTTTAGGTTCCGTAACATAGTCATAAAATTGATTTTTGCAGTTAATTATTTTTGTTTTTAATTCCATTGTTTTCTCTCATTTTCGAAAATTGATAAATAATAATATAAATTAAATTACCTTACTAATAAATCTTAAATATTAATTTACAACTGGAAATTTTTTAAATAATATCACTATCTTTATCCAGATATTATTGAAATATGTATCTAATTACGTGAAAGGAGTGTTTCACGAAATAAAAAAGATTTTATATATGTATTTATTTAATCGTTGCATATACATATTTTAAAAGGATATATAAAACAAATAGGGATTATTAAAAATGGAAGATACAATCACGGATTTTTTAATCTTAATAATGATGTTTGTTCAATTTTTCTTAGCACTTATATTAATATATAAAGCAGTAAAATCTAAAATCCAATCAATATGGTTATTAGTATTCCATTCATTTGTTCAAGCCATTATATTCCTCCAACTTTTACGAACACCATTTTTAGATTTGGGAATTTTGTTATCTTATACAGCAGGTATTTCTTATTTGCTTGCCGTGTTTTTTATTCATAATACTTTTTATAAAGGACAAAAACGAGTATATCCCCTCCATGTACTAATTATCATACTAAGTACAATTAATACTATTGTCTCTATTTATGATCCATATCCCTTTTTTCAACATCCCGTCTCTCCGCATGTATTTGTATGGGCTAATTTTTCTTTAGCAGCAATTCCTAACTATTGGTGTGCTTATGTGATTTTAAAAAAATATTTTGCATTTAGAGATAAAACCATCCAACCGTGGATAAAGATGAGATATTTAATTGCTGGTATCTCTCATTTATCATGGGCACATCTAGGAATAGGAATTATGGTAGGTGTTTATGCAGATATTCTATTACTTTTCTCACCGATCTGGACAGCAACAACCATAACGATTTTTACAATTGGATATTTTATAGCATGGGTAATGCCCGAACCTCTAAAGAAATTTTTCAATAGGAAATATGAACATGGTGAAGAGAAAGAGATGTCTGAGGAAGAAATCATGCAATTAATAAAGGAGGAAAGTTCTTGAGTGAAAGCATGATTACATTACTTGGAATTGAATTATCGAAACTAATTAACATTGAACTTATTGCTTCAAAAGGAATAATTTTATTAGCAACTAAAGATGAATATGGTTCTATTAAGGATTTAACCATTGATAAACTTCAACTTGTTTTATCCAATACTCTAAAAAATCGTTTGAATAAGCTTGGCATTCCAAATATTGATCAAATTATAGCACATTTAGATAATACAATAATAAAAAATCAATCTATTCTCACAATGGCAAGCTTTTAATTTGCCAGGATTACATTTTCTCTATTGCATTAATGATTAAATCTCATTTTTAATTTTTGATTTATTAATTATCAAAGAATTCAAAAAAGAGCTTGATATATAAAAATAAACTCCATTGACAAATTTTAAAAATTTCTCAAGATATTTAACATTTAGGATTGCTATTTTTCTTTTATATAAATACTAATAATAATTAAGATATAATTTTAAATAGAGAATAATTCTTTATTTTATAAAATTAAAAAGTTATTATCTAAGAGGTTAAGATTTATAGTGGAGCAAGTAATAAATAATACAATAGTAATAATAGCATTTATTCAATTTATTTTAGCACTTATTTTGATTAATAAAGCAGTAAAAACGAAGATTCAAGTAATATGGTTATTAGTTTTTGATTCATTTGCTCAAGCACTTATCTTCCTTTCTTTTGCAAAATTTATAGATCTTGGTTTTCTTTTTATTTCTATTGTTGGTATGTCTCATTTATTAATCGTGATATTTGTTCATGAGACTTTTTATAAAGGACAAAAACGAGTATATTTCATATACTTATTAATTATTATACCGTGTGTTATTGGATATATCTTAAATCTTTTTGATGACTCAATGTCATATACAAATCCTATCTCAACATATATATTTGCATGGTATAATTTCATACTTACATCAAGTCCTCATTTTTGGTGTTCTTACGTCATCTTGAAGCAATATCTTGTATTTAGAAATAAAGACATCCAACCCTGGATAAAGATGAGATATTTAATTGCGGGAAGTTCTCACATATCCTGGGGGATTCTTGGAATATATACATTATTTCATTGGTATTTTTTTTTGAATATAGGTTACATATCAATAACATATGCATCTATGGTGTTTTCTATTGCAATAACCATTTTTACCATAGGATATTTTATAGCGTGGGTGATGCCAGAACCTTTAAAAAAGTTTTTCAATAGAAACTATGAAATTAGCGATGACAAAGAGCTGTCTGAAGAAGAGATCATGCAAATAATAAAGAAGGGTCGATCATGAGTGAAAGCATGATTTCATTACTTGGAATAGAATTAGCGAAATATATTAACGTTAGCCCAATTGCTTCAAGAAGTATTATTTTATTAGCTATTAAAGATGAATATGGATCTATAGGTGATTTAAACATTGATAAACTGCAACTTGTTTTGTCTAATGCTCTGAAAATTCGTTTAAATAAACTTGGTATTCCTGATATTGATACAATTATAGAAGATTTAGAAAAAGCTCTCATAAAAAATCAATCTATTCTCACAATGGCAAGTTTTTAATCTTATTAATTTACTTTTCTTTATTAAGTCCATGTTTTCATTTAAGAAGTTGAACAATTATTCTCCCATACAATTCATTTTAGAATGAGTATCATTTAAAAGAAAATATATTTTACGATTTACTAAAATATTAATTACATTATTTAGATATAATATTCTGATTCTAATGATGATAAATAATGATCAATTACCCAAAGCTATAAAGGTAATTTTAACGGGATTAGATAATGCAGGTAAGACATCAATCATAAATATCTTATTAAGAAATAAAGAAGAATTAAGCAATCCCAAGCCTACGAGAGGCGCGAAAGTTAGGGATTATCCATTTTTAGGGATGAATATAGCAGAATGGGACCTTGGTGGACAAAAAGTATACCGTAAAGCCTATTTAAACAAACAACCTGAAATAATTTTTGGTAATGCTAAAGCTATAATACACGTAGTTGATATTCAAGATGAGAAGCGCATTGAAGATTCGATGGATTATTTAGTAGATATTTATGAAAAGTTGATTGAACTGAAGGTAAAGCCAACAATTTATATCTTTTTCCATAAGTATGATCCCGTGTCAATGATTGGATCCCAATCAGATCTTAATAATCATTCCTTGCTAATAAGAAACGCAGTTAAAAAGCTACTGAATTATCCCAAAATAGAATTTTACAGGACATCTATTTATGACTTTCAAATGATAAATATGGCAATGTCGAAAATCTTGTTAAGTTATATTCCCAGGTCCGATTTAATTGAAAATACGATTAAGCAGTTTAGTACGGATTTAAATTTTGAAGGTTTAGAACTTATAGATGAAAATTCATTGATTTTAGGTTCTTTTTATCTTAATAAATTCAGTAAAGAACTAATGAATTCAGTCACCCCTTTTTTCTTAGAAGTAAATGAAATCTTAGAAAAAGTCCCTTTTTCTCAACCCAATCAAGATGAAATCGAAGATGAGATGTTAATAAGGAAATTTGGAAGGTATTTTCTATTTAAAAAATTTGCTTTAAGAGAAGATGGTTCAAATTTTTACTTTTTAGGCTGCAAGCGTGATTCAGATTTTAAAAAAGAGGACTTTTTAGTATTTGTTAATTTAATAAGAGAAATGTTAGTACAAATTTTATAACTTCATTATTGATTCTTCTCTTGAAGATATCGGGCAAAAATATTCATGTACAGACATTCTTCAGGGGCCATTTCGGTTTTAGTTTGAGGATTACTCGTGAATTCAACATTAACATCCCTAATTATTACAACAGGCGTCTGTTGGTTTCCTTCACCAAGGAGAAATTGTGCAGCACTTGCTAAATCATCTGCTACGGCTCGTTTCGTTATTTCTAAATGTCTATTATATAGATCTGGTTGACCAATACAATCTTCAATTGGTTCGAATCCCGCTGTTGCGATTGCAATTCCGATGGTTCCAACTCTAAGAGGTTGAACTCGAGAATCTGCTATTAAAATACCTAAATCCTTAACGCTAAATTCATTTTTCAAAATTTTCCAATAATCCCAAACAACAGTTTTGAGATCCGATGGTAATAAAACTACATTATTTAGACCTGCATTTGATTGATCAATACCAGCATTCGCAATGAGGAAATCATGTGTTTTAGCAAGAATCACGTGTTGCATCCCTCCCAATATCATGGAAGATTCCTGTAGGATCAATTCTACAAATCGTTCATCCATGTCATATTCTTTGGCTAAGTCTTTAGCTTTATTTGAAATCTGTTTAACGTCTTTTAGATTTATTACTCTTCCTTGGGATGTAGCAATCACTTTTTCTGAGAATACAACAATATCTTTTTCCTTTAGCTCTATATCTAACTCATTTAACTTTTTAATTAGAATTTCTAATAGTGGATCATTTTTTTTTATCAATGGTAGCTTGAGTGAAAATAATTGCATGTCACGAAAAAAAATTTTACTTTTCTTAAATCAATTCCGCTAATAATGCATAGAAAAGAATAAATTTTTATGGAACTTTAAATCCAAATACAATATTTAATTTCTATGATTTAAATTTTAATAATCTGATAATCATTAGATACCTTTAATAGATATACCCAATTTTTTATACATGTTAATATAATCTTTAGTTTTTCTAAAAATGAATGCAATTAACGCGAATTTTTTTAATGGTTCTCTTAAAATTGGTGATAATCATCCAACAATTATTATGGGCGTTTTAAATTTAAGTCCAGAATCATTTTATAGAGGTTCAGTTTATGAAAAGCCTCAAGCTTTAGAAAAAGCTACTAAAAACATGATTAATAATGGCGCCACAATTTTAGATTTAGGTGCGCGATCTACGGCACCCTGGTCACAAAAAATATCAATTAAGGAAGAACTCGATCGATTGGTCCCTGCAATGGATAGCGTCTGCAGGATAATTCCCAAAAATATAGTAATTTCAATTGATACACAGTATTCTTCTGTTGCTAAAGAAGCGTATGAAATTTCTTTGAAACATGATAAGAATGTAATTATTAATGATGTTAGTTGTTTAAAAACAGATCCATCACTTACGGATTTTATAATTGAAAGCCAGATCCCAATAATTTTAATGGCATCAAGAAAAATTCCAGGGGATTTATGCACATTAGAAGAAATAATTAAAGAATTTGAAATAACAATTCAAAATCTAAAAAATAATGGGTATGATGAGAAATTAATAATTTTAGACCCTGGTATTGGTAAATGGATAAAGGAAAAAACCCATGAATATGATTTAAAAATTATTAGCAATTTAGAAAAACTCAGAATCCTTGAAAAACCAATATTAGTTGCAATTTCGAGAAAATCTTTTATTGGTACGACCTTAAATATTCCAGAACCTGAAAATAGACTCAATGGTACTCTTGCTGCAACCACGATAGCTATTTATAATGGTGCTCATATCGTTCGAACTCATGATGTTAACTCCCAATTATTAGAAATGGTAAAAATAGCAGAAGAAATTAAAAAAAATAAGCAATCCTTATGAGAATTTAAGAGAAGAAAATCTTGAAAAATCTGTTAAGTTGCACTTTAAACGAGGAAATTTGATGCAAAATATTAAAAAATACTTATTATAATTGACTTATTTCATAATTCCGAATTAAATCTCTTGTTTTTAATAGTTTCAAGGAGATAAAAATAGTGACATAATATTATAAGGGTAGAATTACTTATATATAGTGTAAAATGATAAAATTTCATTTTGAATGATTTATTTTATATTTACGAATTACAACTAAGAACGGGTTCTAATGGCTAAAAAAAAATCTCCACCTTCGAATGACGATTATGATGCCGAGGATATTCAAGTTCTGAAGGGCTTGGAAGGCGTTAGGAAGCGTCCCGCGATGTATATAGGTGATACGGGGAAAAAAGGACTTCATCATCTAGTATTTGAAGTTTTAGACAACTGTGTTGATGAGGCTATGGCGGGATTTGCAAATAAAATTAAAATAGTCTTTCTAGAAGATAATTCTGTCCAGATATCCGATAACGGAAGAGGTATACCTATCGATGAACATCCAGAGTTCAAAAAACCTGCTGTAGAAGTAATAATGGAATACTTGCATTCAGGAGGTAAATTTGATAATAAATCTTACAAAATCTCAGGAGGTCTTCATGGTGTAGGATTATCGGTTGTAAACGCCTTGACAGAAAGACTTGAAGTAATAATTCGTAGGGATGGTGTTGTTTATAAACAGAAATTCTCAAGAGGTATTACTAAATCTGAACCAGAAATTACTAATATTGATGTTGAGAAAAAGACAGGAACAAAAATTACTTTTTATCCTGACCCAGAAATTTTTGAATTTGATCCGTCTGAAAGAATTTTCAACTTTTCTACAATAGCAAACCGAATGAGAGAACTTGCTTTTCTGACGCCACAAGCGAGATTTGAAATTTATGATGAAATAACCGAAGAAAATGAAGAATTTCATTATGAAGGGGGAATCATGGAATTCATCACTTATTTAAATAAGGATAAACAGCCTCTTCATAATGACATTATTCAGTTTAGTGATTCATATGAAGAAGAAGAAGATGGTTCTGTAACCTATTTAGATGTCGCAATGCAGTATAACCAGGGATATCAATCAAATATCTTATCATACGCCAATACAATTAATACAATTGAAGGTGGCACCCATCTTACTGGATTTAAAATGGCTCTTACAAGAACTTTAAATGCTTATATAGAAAACAACATGGAAAAAAAATACAAAGATATTATTCTTAGTGGTAGCGATGCAAGAGAGGGACTTTCTTCTGTCATTTCGGTAAAACTCCCAGATCCGCAATTTGAAAGTCAGACAAAAATCAAATTGGGTAATTCGGAGATTAGACAAATTGTAAGCCAAATTGTAAATGATAAATTAATGCAATACCTAGAGGAGAATCCTGAATCGGCGAAAAGAATCGTTTTGAAAACCATTAATGCTAAAAAAGCAAGAGAAGCAGCACAAAAAGCTCGCCAAATGATTCGAAGGAAATCTGCTTTAGATAATGCTAGAATGCCGGGTAAATTAGCAGATTGCTCTTCTAATAATCCAGAGGAATGTGAAATATTTATAGTAGAGGGTGATTCCGCAGGTGGATCTGCGAAGCAAGGGAGAGATAGAAATTATCAAGCAATTCTTCCTCTCCGAGGAAAGATATTGAATGTAGAAAAGGCTCGAATGGATAAAATCTTACAAAACAATGAAATTCAAGCAATAATTAAAGCTCTTGGAACAGGAATTCATGGTATAAGCGAGGAAGAAGATGATTTTGATATTAAAAAATTAAGATATCATAAAGTCATAATATTTTGCGATGCTGATGTTGATGGACATCATATTGAAACATTACTTCTCACCTTCTTTTTTAGATACATGCGTCCATTAATAGATGATGGATATTTATACATGGCCGTCCCTCCACTGTATAAACTAGGTTATAAAAAGACTAAAGATTATGTATATTCTGATAAAGAAAAAGAAGAAATATTAGAAATGTTAAAAAAGAAATACAAGTTAAAAAATACTGAATCAATAAAAGTTCAGAGATTTAAAGGTTTAGGAGAAATGAATCCTGACGAATTATATGATACTACAATGAATCGAGAGACTCGTGTTTTAAAAAAGGTTGTATATGATGATTTCTTAGAACATGATATTATCTTTAATAAATTAATGGGACCTGAAGTAAAGGCTCGAAAGAAATTTATCATTCAAAATTATAATAAAGTTAATACACTTGATATTTAATTAATATTCTTAAATTATTTAATTGAGTAAAAATGAGTTCAGATAAGATCACGGAAGTTATATTGAAGGAAGAAATGGAGAGTAGTTATATCGATTACGCAATGTCTGTCGTGATTGGAAGGGCAATTCCTGATGTAAGAGATGGTCTTAAACCAGTGCATAGAAAAATTATCTATGCGATGGCTGATAATAACTACTTATATAATCGACCACACGTTAAATGTGCTAGAACCGTTGGAGAGGTATTAGGAAAATATCATCCTCATGGAGACATGGCCGTTTATAATGCACTTGTTAGAATGGGTCAATATTTTTCTTTAAGATATCCACTAATCGATCCTCAAGGTAATTTTGGCTCGATTGATGGAGACCCTCCCGCAGCAATGCGTTACACTGAAGCACGACTAGCTCAAATCACTAATGAAATAATAGAAGATCTTGATAAAGAAACCGTTGAATTTCAACCCAATTTCGATGATAGCTTGCAAGAACCGAAAGTATTGCCTTCAAAACTACCAAACATGTTAATAAATGGAACAAAAGGAATTGCCGTAGGGATGGCTACTTCAATGCCTCCTCACAATCTCACTGAAGTTTGTGAAGGTATCATTGCTTCTATTGACAATCCGGATATCTCATTAGAAGAACTCATGGATATCATTAAAGGTCCTGATTTTCCAACAGGTGGTATTATTACCAACACTGATGGAATTTATAATGCTTATTCCACGGGATTAGGAAATATTCCTGTTTATGGAAAAGCCGAGATCGAACAAAAAGGGAAAAACTATAGTCTAATCATAACAGAAATTCCATATTTAGTTAATAAAACAGCTTTATTAGAATCAATTGCAAATTTAATTAAAGATGGTGTTTTAAAAGATGTACGAGATCTAAGGGATGAATCTGATCGAAAGGGAATGCGTATAGTTTTAGATTTAAAAAAAGATGCTCAACCATCTATAATCAAAAACGTCTTGTTTAAAAGAACAAGACTTCTTACAAAATTTAATGTAATTAATTTAGTATTAATAAACGATGGAAAACAACCAAAAATCCTAACTTTAAAGGAATTAATTCAGGAGTATATTAACCATCGTCTAATCATCATAGTCAAAAGAACTGAATTTGACCTTGAAAAAGCTCAAAATAGGCTCCATATTGTTGATGGATTGTTAATTGCTCTAAATGATATTGATAATGTGATAACGATAATCAAGAGTGCCAAAGATACCGAAGAAGCAAAAGATAAGTTAATAGATGCGTATAAATTAAGTGAAATTCAAGTTAAAGCAATTTTAAGCATGCCACTTTCTCGCTTGACAAATTTGGAGCAACAAAAGCTTGTCGATGAACAGTCAGCATTAAAGGATAAGATAAAAGAACTTAAAAATATCTTAGAAAATAAAAGCGTTCGTTTAACAATTATTAAAGACGAATTAAAAGAATTAATAAAAAAGTATGGTGATACACGTAAAACAGAAATAGTTGAAAACAAAAAATTAGAAAATGACATAGAAAAGAAAGATCTCGTAAAAAAGGAACCAACAATCGTTATATTAACAAAAAATCATTATATTAAAAGAATGCTCCCAAAACAATATCGAGCACAGGCACGTGGTGGTCGAGGAATAAAAGGAATGACTGTTAGAGATGAAGATTTCATCCAAGATCTATTTGTTGCATCAACGCACGATACTATTCTATTTTTTACTAATAAAGGGAGAGTCTATACGAAAAAATGTTTTGAAATTCCCCTCCAACAACGCACTGCCAAGGGTAAACCAATTGTCAATTTATTGTCATTAAAAGCAAATGAAGATATCTCAGAAATGATTCCAATTCATAGCTTTGCTTCAAATGAAATGCTCATAATGGTAACAAAAAATGGCATAGTGAAAAAGACACCATTAACCTTATTTTCAAAAGTTTTAAAAACAGGAATAAGAGCTCAAAAGATCCGGGAAGATGATGGTTTAGTGAGTGTAAAAAAACTCTCAAATGAATTACAAGATATTTTTCTGGCTACAAAACAAGGATATGCAATACGATTTGATGAAACAGAGTTAAGAGAATTAGGAAGAAATACTATGGGTGTAAAAGGTGCAGATCTAAGAAAAGGTGATGAAGTAATAGGTTGCCTCTTAGTAACTGATGAAGAAGAAATTGTCACTCTCACGAGTAATGGTAAAGGACAAAGAACAAAAATCGAAGAATATAGAAAAACAGGTAGAGGTGCGAAAGGAGTAATAAACATGACCTTAGAAGATGATGATGAAGTCATAGCATTAAAATTAGCAGAAGATAAAGATATTTTAATCGGAACCGAGCAAGGACAAGTTATAAGAACTCCTACTGATGATATTAGGCTAACCCATAGAAAATCGAAGGGTGTGCGAGTTATCAAGTTATATGAAGGTGATTCCGTAGTAGCAATTGGAGCATGTGCTAAATCTGTTGAAGAATAAATAAAAAAATAATAAGGAAATGAATCCTAATGATCAAGACAAACAAGAAAGAATTATTGATAGGCCTTATATCTGATACTCATGTACCCTCAAGAACATCAAAAATTCCAGAGGTGATAATAAATGATTTTAAACAAAGAAACGTGGATTATGTATTTCATTTAGGAGATTTTACAAGCATTGATGCATACAATCAATTGATAGATCTGTTTGGAAAGGAAAGAGTTATAGGAATATCAGGTAACATGGATGAAAGAGAAATAAAAAAGTCCTTACCGGAAACTATGGATCTAGACCTCTATGGACATAAAATATTTTTAACACATGGAATAGGTGGTCCAAATATCGTGATTAAAAGGCTTAATAGATACTATGATCTTTCAAAGTATGATATCATAATATTTGGACACGTGCATCGACCTTATAACGAAATATGGAAAGATGGCAAACTATATCTAAATCCAGGAACTCCATCTGACAAAAGATTTACGGATATAAATTCTTACGGATACTTGAGAATTTCAAAAGAAAAGGTGGAACCAGAAATAATTGAATTATAATTTTTTTTGGATCAATCTTAAATCTTTTCCACATTGTCTACAAAAATCGATTCCTTTTTTATATTTTATACCACACTTAGGACAAAAGACCACATTGATGTCATGTTCATATTCATAAATATCCCTCTCTACTTTTTTTATGATTTCTTCTTTAATTTGCTCATCCTCAATGCTAAGATCTCCATCTTGCGTTAATTTAATGTATTGACTGATTCTATTAGGATCGTTAAACACAATTCGATGTAAAATTATATATATTATTGGCAATAAAATCCCGAGTATTATGAATATAATGAAGAAAATATAGATGGGATCAAATCCATAATTATATCTTGCAGAAGTTAGAAAATAGTATATTACTCCAAAAACAAGCGCCCACATGATAAAAGAACCTATTATCAAAAAACGCCTTGACGATTCATAAAATGATTCATACTTTTGATATTTTTTGAATTGTAAACCACAAGTATCACAAACAGGAAAGCTTATTCCTACGGTTCTGGTCGTAGTAGTGCTACTAAATCCTCCTCTAACTTTAGATTTATAATAGTCATATTTTAATATCTCTACTCCTGATTCTTCACTTTTTTTACATTTTATACATATTTTTGGCATTTCATTAAAATCCATTAAATTTCATCTTTTAGAATTTTTGATATAAACATAATAATAAAAAAAATGTTTAAAAATTTATTCTCCATATTTTTCTCGTATTTTATCTGCTTTAATTTTCGCTTTTTCCAATGCGGCTGATTTTTTTCTAATAAATTCAAGCAACTCTCTTTTCTCCTTATCCTTTACGGAGGGATCATTTTCAATCTCAGCATGCTTCCTTTTTACGTAATCTAAAGCAAGGGAGAATACAAATTCTGGAAATAATTCGGCCCTTTTTTTGAAATCATCTTTATTCTCGGCTCCTTCTATTCTCAGTAATTCGAATTTATCCACACCTAATTTACCCCATAAAAAAAGTAATTTAGACTTTACCGTTCTAAGTATAGACCAGTCGTGGTATTTTGATTGAATTGGATCCTTTTTCTTTTTTCCGGGACATGTCCAAGCAAATCCATTTGGAGTTAATAATACATGGGAGTTATATGTTATTGTTTTATCATAATATGAATCTGTAGCTTTCATGTATGAACTATAAACAATATCCTCCCCGGGGGGAATTGCCTCCCTTACATTCGAAGCATCAATAGGTACATATATATGCGACATTTTTGTTAAAACCTTTTTTTTTATCTTTATTAGAGTTAATTACTATCTATTCTATTTAAGTATAATTGTTAAAGATCAATTCTATAAAAAATGTCTGTATAAAATGATTTGAAAAAAAATCTATAATTTTTTTATTATTATTGGACCTTTTTCTTTAAATAAAACACTTTTTCAGGAAAAAAATATCATATTATCACTTTCAATTATTTAATAATAATATTTCCATTCTCGAGTTTTAATATGTCTCCAAAATTTTTTAAAAAAAACTCTCTCTTCATCATTTTCATTCAAGAATTTCTTTAAATTTATCCAATGTTGTTCGTTGCCGTGATTAATTATTGCGAATAAGCATAATTTCTTTAAATTCTCATTTTTTAGATTTTTAAAGTTTATCAAACAAGAATCGATTAAATCTTTTCTTTCCAAATCAAGGAGCACTTTTAAGGCAAATTCTTTCTTAAAACTTAATTTTTCATCGTTATTGAATGAGTCCAAGATTTTTATAAATTCCTTCTTAAAATCAAGCCATTCGTCAAACTTATTTGGATTATTATTTAGAAATTCACGTATGAAATTAAGGTTCCACTCATTACCCTCAGAAAAGTAATTTATCATCATTTTCTCGCTTAAGAGACCCGCATTTTGCATTTCATCTATTAAATTACTATCAACCAAGCTATATCTCTCTAAATTGTCTAATATTAGCTCTTTCCAATTTTTTATCTCATTCCTCAACATTAAAATTGAAACGAGAAGTTCTCTGATTAAATTGGGATTATTGGTTGTTTTTAACTTTTGTAATAGGATTTCCTTGAACTTTTTATTAGTTTTATATTTAATGGCAATGAATTTTAAACCTGGAAATGGATATTTAAGGGAATTAAAGAAATCTAATGTCTCCTTTTCAAGGTTAAGATCTATGACTGCTGCGACTTTAAAAATATTTTCTTGAAGCTTTTTTTTCTGATTGGCTATTAGTGCTCTCTTAGCTTCATCTCTTTCAGTAGATTCTAATTTATCATCTTTGATATTCTTTAAAAAATTCTTAAATATTTCTATTATCCCTTCCTTATCCTTTAGAACCTGTTTATTTCCTAAATTTTCATAGGCATTTACGATATTAATCCTTATGCTAAAATCATGATCTGGAATGTTCTTGGTTCGTTTCAAGAGAAGTGGTTCTACACTCGGATCATTAGAGTGAGAAATAACATTTTCTAATAATTCACCGACAACAGAATCAGTTACGCCCTCAAATGAATTGCAATACTCAAAAGCAGGTTCAAACACAATAGAATGGTCTAAATCTGATATCCTTCTTATATGGTGATCTCGCAAGGAGGTCTGAATCTCACACGAACCACCAAAATAAGAGATCTCTCTATTGTCATTCAATAAATCTTTAATTATTTTTTGAATTGATGATTTTAAATTATCTGGTTCAAGAGACTTCTCTTGTAATATTTGACTGATTCCTAAGAAACTCCATGCTCTAAAAATGGGTTCATTTGTATCAAAAAGCTCAATTAAAAAAGATAAATCTTTTCTATTGATGATGGGCTTAAAAACTTTATCATAAACTGAATTAAGCTCGTCTTTGGGACTTATGGCGTCTATTGTATAACCTTTCCTCAATTGTATTAAGATCTTTTCCTTATATGACATGTATATAGAACTTTAGAAGATTTTCATATATTAACTTTTAGCATTTAAAATCTATAGAAAAAAGTAAAGAAAAAAATTAATTAATACTTAGCTTTTCTTCTGTTTTTTTGATCTTTTTTTTTCTTTTTTTATTAAATCGATAAAATCCTTTTGACACTGATTAAAGGCTTTTTGACTTACTTCAGGATCGTTATATGCTTTTTCAAGCCATTGTTGCTTCTTTTCAATTAATATGGGTCTAAAAATGTCTAAAAATTCTCCTAGACGTTCTTTAAATTCTTCTTTTGTTTCAATATTCTCATTTCTAGCCAATGCTACTGAAAGATTTGATAATTTTCTTTTATAAACAAAAATTGCTGGTCCAAATTTCCCATAATTTATAATCGTTTGAATTTCATGCCAATAATAATATCTATTAACTAGTCCACTATCTGATCGTACCTTAAATGCTATTCCGTTTGGAGTAATCAAAAGTTGTGTTGACCATCGAGCTTCTCTATTTCCTAAATATTCATAACCTAAAGCTAACGTGCTATAAATAATATCTTCTCCTATAGGAATTACATCCTTAACATCGCTGGCATTAATAGGTAAGTAAATGTTTGACATAAACATCATATTTTTTTGGTTAGTGTTCATCAATAATATTTATTAGTATTTAAATGATATTAGTAAAGAGAATATTAACCTTTCTTAAATGTGATTAATACTTTTAAGAAATCAAAAAAAAAAAAGGGTGTAAGCAACATAATATTGTTCAATAAATTACATTAAACTCATATATGCGAATTCTTCAGAATCTTCTTCTTCAAATTGGCAATTTGGACACATTTTCTTACGTGGTTTGGACTTACCGCAGCTAGGGCATGTGTCTGAATAGAAAGGACTTGTGAACACTTCACCCGTAAGCCCTTCCATGTTAATAACTGCACCATTCACCTCTACTTGATTGAGAACATCTTTTCCCTCCTTGAGTTGTGAAAGTTTCTTGAAGAGTTCTTGCGTGATTTTCCCTGAATTTTGGTATGGTCCCTTTCCTTTTTCGTCCCAGTCTATATTCGCTTCTAAAGACTCTAGAATTCCATCCTTTCTAATGTTAAAATTATGTGGAGATCTATGTATTTCAACTCCTTTGATTTCTCCCTCTTGGTTAATAACAACTACTCCGATGGTATTTTTAGGAAAACTTAAGTTTTTACTTCTTTTTTTTGCCCTTTCTTTACGTTTTTCAACGCTCTTCATGTATTGAGTTTCAGTCGGAAGATCCTCCATTGCATTTTCCTGAGCAACCGTTTCCCAAACGTGTCCTTGATCTATTGAAAAAGTTGGAATGTATTGAGCCGCATGCTTGAATTTCAAGTTTCTTAACTCATTTAACATTTTACGACTAGCCTTACCTCCATATGCAAAGCCCGCACCTGCAGATAAATAATGAGGCGCATGAACGCATTTTACCGGAATTTCTATTTGAGTATCTGGTTCAACCATTATCGTTGAGATGCAGATTCTATCTTGAGTACCTTGACCATGGAAAATCTCCCCTTCCTCGATTAGAATTGGTAAATCTCCCATATTCTTGAATATAATGTGTGCTACTTCAGTTCCTTTTTCAATAATCTCACATGAATTTTCTTCAAGAGCCTCTGAAAGCGTCAAATAACTGCGTTCCTCCCTTGGAATCCTCTGCTTTATGATCGGTACAAAGGAAATCTCATTTAAAACGATTGGATTGGCAATTTCAATACCATCCAATGCTATTACTTGAGAAGAAAACTCTTTTATTTTTTTTATGTTTGTCATTATACTTTATACCTCTTATTGAATTTAGAATTAATTTAAAAAAATACTTTTTTGATTAGATTTCTGTTAAAATAACGATTATTAACCACATAGAAATTCACCTATATTAATGTATCTAGTTTTTGGCGAAATTCCCATTTTAATGGGACACTCTAGTGAAAATAATCGTTGAAAAAATCAATTTATAATGATAATCTCTTACTTAATTAGTATTTTTTTTAAAAAAGAAATAAAAATTATATTTGTTTTTTTCTTTCGAACTTAGTGCTATATCATGTTTTAATTATTAGATTCAATTTATACTCCTAATCTACATATGGCTTAAATTTTGGAACAAATTCCTTCAAGCGTTTTTTAAATTGTTCTTTTGTTTCAAATCGCTCATCCCGAGTTATAGTATATCCAAAATGTTTATCAATCATGAAACCTGCAAGCTTGCCTAATTTTTTTACTTTCTGAATTTCATCCCAATAAACATACTTGTTTTTTAATGGACTCTTTCTACTATAATAGTCAGGTTCTTGAAATGCAACGTAATTTTCAGTAATTAATACGTGTGAGAGCCATCTGTATTCCGTGCCACCAATATAATTATATCCTTTACAAAATGTACTATAAATAATATCTTCGCCCTCGGGGATTATTTCTCTCAAGTTAGAGACGTCTAAGGGAACATATATCTCAACTATATCTCTCACCTTTTTTAATTTATTTTGGCTAGTGTTCAATTATAATCTATGTTAATTTATAAAGGATATTAATTAAGTGTCAGATATTTGTTCTCAAATGAGCAAAATAATTATAATGTGAAATTTAAATGTTTTAATAATGAAAAAGAGAATAAAAAATAAATTACGCACTTTCCACGGATTTTCCGGAAAGTTTTTTATAATGATTTAAAACTGCTTGACGAGCAGCATATACAAATGCCCTCTTTACATTGATACCGGTAATCGCGATGGTCTCATAAATTAGGCAATGATTCAGTTTGGCAGTGTCAAGTACTTCTCGGAGTTTTGAGACTTCTACAATGTCATCTAAATCTCGCTTATTGGCCAAAACCACTAATGGTACTTCTGGAGGATCTGCAAAACTAGGAGGTATGAGTTTTCCGCCGTAAAACTTTAAGAGTTCCTTGAGAGACCAGATATTTTCTCCCCATTGGTCGATTAGAGAGTCCCACGTAAATATTACCGCATCTGTTCCTTTTAATACAGTCTGACGCTGAAATTTATGCCTGCGCTGACCTGCTACGGTATATACTTGAAAAACAACATTAGAAACCCTTGCAACTACTCGATCAAAAAACAACGTTCGTCCAGTAGGGTCTTGAATTTGTTGCATGTCTCCGCTGGCTAATCCTTCCCGATTATATACCCATTCCAATGCTGTAGTCTTCCCACCTAATGAGGGCCCATAAAAACATATCTTGAATACTAATGTTCCGTCTCCACGTCTGGATGGCATTTTTTTTTAAACCTTAATTTTTTCAAATTTTTATATATTAATCCAATATAAACACGATAATATAAAAATATGTAATTCCAAAATTTTTATAATATTATATAATGGGAATTACTTGATTTATTTAAATATGAGTGATATTAATAAAAATATGTCCCATAATAACACACAATAATATTTAAGATTAAAAAAAATAAGAGAGATCTAAACACCTAAAAATTTGGATCAATAATTTTTTATAAAATTAACTTCAAGGAGAAGTTGTTGGAGATACTATAATATTCTCTTTTTCTTTTCTAACCTTCTTGAAGTATTGAATATACATGATTAGTCCAATGATAAATGGTCCAATTTCCATAATTAAAAGTCCAATTATGATATCTATTTGAATGTTGAGCATTAATAATTGTGAATCATCAAATAGTAGCGGAATTCCATTGCCTGTCATTGACCATCCAATTAAATCTATTACCCAATGACTAAAGACAACAATTCCAATAACTAAACTCAAGAAAATAATCATGTTTATTGATTTTTTATTTTTGATTTTTTGAGTTTTAATATTAAGGTATAAAAATATGATAATGGAAATGAACATTGATATTAAGGACCAAATTATTGCCATTATAAGTCCATGGGTTATCCACAAGGGTAAGGTCCAAAAAATCATTGCAGGAATATCTATTAGCATTGAACAAAATAAAAGCACCCAAAGCGGGATTTGTGGTGTAAATCGCTTAACTGCCAATGCAAATCCTAAATGACCAAAAAGACCCATATGAATTAATTATTTTATTTAATTAAAAAAATAATGTAGTCCAATTTTTGCATAAACGTTGAATATATAATCAACGGTAAAATATTTCTAATTCATCGTCTAAAAAATCTAAAAATAAAGCTAAAGATGTTACATTCACCAAAAAAAGGTTAAAGCAATTTCTCCATTATTATCAAAAGATAAATCATCCTAGATAATTTTTTGTTAAATATTCTTTTTTCTTTGTTTAATTTTATTCCAGATATAACCATGACCATCAAGAAGAACAAAAATAGCAATCAAGTTAATTATGATGCAAAAAATGAGAAGATCTAAGTCTGTTGGAACGCGTCCGAATAATGCTTGAAGATTAATCACAAAATTATCCATCCACGGCCAAGTTCCAGGTAAAGGTTGACCATTTAAAAGGAAATAAAAAAAATCCTCAAGCGTGCTATATTGAACAAGCGTGCCTGCTATAAAAATATTCCAACTCTCCCTTGGCGTGCCCCCTCCAAATTTCCAACCGATTGCAATAAATAAAAATACGAATGTCATCATTAAACCCCAAAAAAACAAGTAATATATTGTATTATCCATTGCAGGGTTCATCCATAATTCATCGATAGTTATATTGACCAGTATCGTTAACGGAACTACAATTATAGCGAATAAAATAATTAATATAAGATATCTCATCTTATCTTTCTTGGGTTGGGGAACAAAAGCCGGAATCAAGCCAAATAAAGCCAATTGAAGAAATAAGAAGAATCCAGGAGGTTGTTCAAGAATTACGTAGAAAATAATTGGAATTCCATTAGCAATAGCATAAATGATGAGAGATGCTAAAAATAATTTCTTTTCTGATTCTCTTCTTTCTTTAAATTCATTCCCTGCAAGATGAATCATGATTATTGGAAAAATGATACCAAGGCTAGATAAACTTATTAACCAACCAAACCGGAAAACCATTCCAACGGTCGAGTTCATGGCTGCCCAATCTACCTTTGCGGTAAAAATGACTATTACGATAAAGATTCCAAATATGATCACTTTAGCCCATTTTTCATTAATTTTTTTGATCTTTAACACCTCATTATGTCAAGTTTAGATCGAGTTTTTGTTTTGTCTTATAAATCAAACAAAATATCTTTTAATTTTTTTAATCTCACCTTGATACTAAATAATGTTCTGTTCCATTTTTAAACTTATTCTCATCAATGTCTATACTATTTTTTTATCTTTTTGAAATCAAATCTTTTCTAATTTTCTCGGATACTTCTTCATCGATACTCGACAAGTATGCTAAGGTTGAAAAAATAATCGGATTAATTTCATTCACGTAATTTCTTAAGTGATTAATGAGTAATTAGTTCTTCTTCACGAATAGACAAATCCTTGAATGATACATTTTCATTAATGATTATTTCTTTTAAATAAACAGGTAGCATTTCAAATGACAAGTTCTTGTAATGTACTTTTTTAGTGTCCTTAAAAAATCTTCTATACCTATTTGCCTCATCTATGAAATTCGCATGTTCTGGAAGTTTTAGTTTATCATTCCTTATCCCTTTAATCTTATCATTGGGAATATTTATGATCATGATTTCAGGAATGTTTTTAGAATTAATCATACTCTGTTTTAACAAGTATTTCACGTGCATGTCCATATCAGGAAAAGAATATCCGCAGAAAAATATGTGAGTTGTGTTTGTTAATACATTTATTGAGCTTCTTATCAATGTCTTCAGCTTGTGAGCTTTAAATTCCTTGAAGTACGTAGGAGGTATCAAGAAGATCTTGTTATAAGATCCTTTACATGGTTCTTTTCTTTGACAAGGATCTCTTAAAAACTCTACACTGGATAAAACCTTGTCTGGGAATACTTTTACAGAGCTACATTTACTACATTTCGCCCAATTTAATGAACCGTGAAGTTTGATTAATTTTAACCTTCCTCTCTCTCCTTCCTTCATGTCTGTATCTTTAACAATGGGTATCCCATAGTCAATGCTATAATGTTCATTTCTCATTTTATTATCAACTAATATGTCATAATTAGTGCTGATAAATGATGTTTTCTTAATTAAATTAAGAGAATCTAACTTTTTCAATAATATTTCATGAGAAGTTCCTCTTACTGACTTTAACTTGTATTCTAACATTCGTGCTAAAATAAGTGCAACAGTTCCATCAAGTTCTTGATATTTTTCTGGATTATTAGTCAATTTAATTTTTTGAAAAAAATAAATTAATCCAAAGATCTCTTCTAATGTTGGAAGAGGCTCCTCTCTGTTAAAATGTTCATCAAAAAAATCATTAAATTTTTGTGAATGACTTTCGCCCAAGTAAAATGGACTTAATTTGGTGAAATAGTAATTTAATAACTCATTCTGGAGGAGAGAACCATCAGAATTGGATGCTCCTGCTCCAAGAAAAAAGACTATCTTTTGTTCTTTCATTTTTATCAATTGGTTCTTTTACATTACGTTAAATCAATTTCTCTTATATATATTTTCATTAGAAAAGAAACTTGATAAAAAAAAGGATAAAAGTTCCATTGTTGATATCCAAAAAGAAAAATAAGAAGCTAAAAATTGAATAAAATATCAAAAACAACAAAAAAGAAAGATAATAACGAATTAAACTTAAACTTCAATTAAATTACTAATTTTAATTAAGTTATAGTAAGACTGATATCTCATTATAAAATTTCTTTAAATTTACTTGCATATTTTCATTAATCTTTATAATATCTGAACGATCTTTTTCTTGAAAGGAATTTATGTCTTTTAAATATAATGCCTTAAATGCACCTTCTATATTCTTAACTTTCTCAGCAAATTTCACGCATATCTCTTGAATATCTTCTTCCATTAATGGAATTATAGGTTTATTTACCATTATAGTAATCATGAGCATTTCCTTATTACCACGCGCCCATTCAGAATTAATTTCAAAATAATAATTCAAGGTAGAAGGAATGACATTTGATAGATAGACGAAGAATTCCTTTTTTGTTGCTTCAGCCATATT
>JBHLME010000172.1:0-7250 GCA_048938445.1 Promethearchaeota archaeon
TGCTCAACCAAATGTCAATTTAGGATGTATCTTTTTACAAAAAAATGAATGCTTAAAAAAAATAAAATCAACTCTAATTACTTCAGGAGAAACATTTAAACCACCCCTTATTCAATTTAACAATCAAAAGATTCAAGCTATAATTGAAAGTTTTGATGTTAAAGATGAAATTGGATTAAATTCAAAATTATCATCTTTTTCATTAAACTTTTCAGAAAAAATTTCAATATCATTGAAAAAAGTATTAAAAGACTTCACCTATACAATTCCAGATTTAAATTATGCATTTGTGACTATAGAAGGTGGATTTCTAATCTCTAACATTTTAAAAAAGAAATCTTTTGAGCATATAAACTTAGATAATATTTCTGCTATGAGTTATTCTCTCTTACAAACTGCTAATAGATGTGCTTGGTTATTGAAGAAAATGAGTGCTGAAAATATTTTACTTGATTGCGAACATTCTTTTCAATTCATAAATCGTTTAGATAATTCAATTTTCAGCGCAGAAATTACAAAATCAAGACAGAAATTAGGATTATTACGGTTAATATTACCTCAATTTTCAAGAAAAATTAATGACCTTGTAAAAGATGCTTCCAAAATCAGAGATTATAAAGAATTTGATGTTAAAAAATTATTGGGTCAATTAGTAATAAAATAATTAAGGTGATAATTTTAATTGAATTTCTTTGAAATCCTTGATCGATTGAAAAGTAAAGAAAGTGCTTTGGTAATTTATTGCCTTTTAGATAGAATACCAATTATAGTTTTTGGAGATAATTCAAATGAAGTAAATGATTTTATTATAGAGCTTTCTGAGCTTACACACTTTCGAAAAGAAATTGTATTTTATACGGATTTTATTTCTGAATTTGAATATGAAAGTTTAATGCAAATAGAAGATAATGATTATAATTCTCAGAGAATTCATGTAAGGTGTCCTTGTGAAGTTTCTTTAAAAGCTTTAAATCATTTTGATAATTTTAATTCTTGGATTATAGGGATGATAATTCCCAAGCGAATAGAGGAACTTCAATTATTAAAAAATTTGATTAAAATAAAAATTCAAGGATTATTAATAATAAAAATAGTGGATAACAAAGTTCTTATCAGTTTAGAAGGTGTTGATATAAAGTCAATCGATCTCACATTTGAAGAAAATATATTAAAAAAAATCTTTAAGGATACAGATGATTCAATTATACGAATGAGAAGGGTTTTAACTGATAAAATTAAATCTAAAAAGGTAAATAATGATTTTATGGATACCTTATTAGACTTTAGTGTTGAAAAAAATGAATTAAAGAAAAATATTTTTAATAAGGAGCTACATAATTTTTATTCTGCTTCAAAAAGAGCTTTTTTCATATTATCAAGATTAAAACTCCTTAATAATTTAAAAATAAGTGCAAAGATTGGGAGTCGAACTCTCTTGAAAACAATAGATTATGAGCAAGTATATGTGGAAGGAATTGTCTCAGCACCATTAAATCGTATTGTAACTTTTATTCATAAAGAATGGAGAGAAAACTTCTCGGATCTTATTCAAGATAGTAAGAAAGTAGATTTTGAAGAAAAAATTCAAAGTTTATGGGTTTAGTGATAAAATATGATTTTTGATGATGAAAATAAAACAATTCTATTAAAAATTGTTTATTATGGTCCCGCAATGTCAGGAAAAACAACTTCACTTAAATATTTGTTTTCATATTTTAAAAAATCGGATCGGGTTGAATCTATCGAAAGTACTACAGGTCGTACCTTATTTTTTGATTTTGGGGTTTTATTATTTAAAGGTTTAAATTGGGATTTAAAACTTCTGTTATATTCTGCAACAGGTCAAGATTTTTATTCTAGTACTCGTCCTGCAACATTAAGAGGAGTAGATGGGATAATATTTGTAGTTGACTCCCAAGTAAAATATTTAGAACGAAATATAAACAGCTGGAATGAACTTAAAAATTATTTTGGAGAAAAACTATATGACATTCCAATAGTTATATCTCTCAATAAATCAGACTTATATAATATTGAAAAAATAGAAGAAAGTGATTTCTTCTATTATTTGGGGTTGAATAACTATAAATCTCTCTCATTTAATAAAACTGTCGCTTTAAATGGATGTGGTATTCTTGAATCATTTCAAAAAATAATAACTTTTATTTTTCCGCATTTAGAAATAATAAACAACTAGTTTTTATAAACTAATAAAGAGTGTAAATATGAATTTTTATTGAAAGTATTTTAAATACGATTAAAATTTTCAATATTTTATTTTTTCATACATATTTTTAGACAATCTTTTTATATTCCCATCCATATAGAATTGCTTTAGAACATTTCTAATTTTGCGTACTTCTCGAGCATCAGTTCTTAAAACGTCCATTAATTGAAAAATAGAAAATTGATATGGTAATTTATCTTTAATATTTGTATAAAGGCCCATAAAGATCAAATTTAATGTTATTATAATTTATTAAGTTTTATAAATGAAGATAAGTTTTAATGAGTTTCTAATTTTAATTAATAACATATATGGTTATTATTTGAAAGCTTTGAAAAATCCATCTAATTAGTTATTTTAAAATTTAAAAAGAATTTTTTTTAATTTGATATTATATTTAATAAAGCAAAACATCAAATGAAAAATATTAAGAATTATCATTAAAGATTATTCATTTTGAAAGGATTCTAAAATTCCGAGGAAATTAACTAGACAAGGATGACTTACAGCAAGTAAGGATGAAATATTATAGTTACTTTGAGGATTAGAAAATCCTATCTTAAATAATTCTTATTATTAAAGTCTCACATATAATCGTTAAAGCAAGACTTTCATAAACAAAATTTAAAAACTAATATTGAATTTTAACTAAATTTTTTATAATAAAAGTTCTTTTTTTATTTTTAATTTTTCAAAAACTAAAACTATTCCTTTGAGATATTCAATATAAATAGATTAATCTTTAGATTCTTCAGAATTTTTTTTTATTTTTTCATCTATAGGAGCTTTTCCATTTCCATATATTTGGTATAATCCAGTTCTTCTAGCACATTCATTAAAGCTTCGATAAATATCTTTCATTTGATCATATAAGGCACAAGTTTCATAAATTATTGGATTCCAGAGAGATAATTTATTATCTTGTTCATACCATACTTTTTCTTCTACAAGAATTTGTTTGAAATCCTCTGTAGTTATGACTTCATTAAGATCTTGCTTATTAAGCATTACTAAAAAAGGGATTTCGGTTATTAATTTTCCTCTAGCAATGTTTTTCAATTCTCTTAATGACTCAATATTATCTTCAAAATACCGTGTTTGTGAATCTACTACAAAAATAACACCATCAGTTCCTTTAAAAATTTTTTTTCTTAATGGAGAAAACCTAGTTTGTCCAGCAACTGTATATACATGATAAAACACCTTTTCAGATTTTGTAGATTGAAAAATACCTCTATCAAAATATAATGTTGACCCACTAGCCATTGAAATTTTTGTTAAATTTCCCGTTGGACGAATATCTTTTTTTTTTTCCTTTGTTAATTGATAAAGGGTATCCACGATTGTTGTTTTTCCTGAACCACCCATTCCCCAATAAAGTATCTTTATGTATACTTTATGATCTGTTGTAAATCGAACCATTAGAAAACCTACCTTAATATTTACCTTTTTTCCACAATAATATGATAAATTCTTTTTATCAAATCCATTATGAAAAATATATCATTTTGTATTATAATAATTAAATATTTGCTATTTTAACTTTTTGATTTATGTAAATATTATTTAAATAATGCAAAATTAGCCCATTATAGTTGATCAATGTTGATTAAAACCGTTCTTCGAGCACATTCTGAAAAACTTCGATATATATCTTTTTGTTGATCAAATAATGCACATGTCTTATAAATTATGGGATTTTGTAAGTGAAATTCACTATCGGGTTCATACCATAGTTTTTCTTCCTTTAAAACTTCTTTAAAATCTTCTTCTTCAATCACTTCTGTAAGGTCTTGTTTATTTAACATTACGATAAAAGGAATTTCCTTTATTAAGGCCCCTCTCGTTATATTTTTTAATTCTTTTAATGATTCGATATTATCTTCAAAGAGATTAGTTTGTGAATCAACTACGAAAATAACGCCATCAGTCCCTTTGAAGATCTTCTTTCTTAGAGGAGAAAATCTATTCTGTCCGGCAACAGTGTATACATGGTAAAAAACTTTTTGTTGTTTTGTAGATTGAAAAATACCTCTATCAAAATAGAGTGTTGATCCGCTAGCCATAGATATTTTTGTTAATTCTCCTGTTGGTTCAATATCTTTTTTTTGTTCTCTCGTTAACCTATAAAGCGTATCAACAATAGTTGTTTTCCCTGACGCCGCCATCCCCCAATATAAAATCTTAATATAAACTTTATGATCTGCTGTGAACCTTACCATCGATTTTTTTTACCTTGTTTAAATTAAATGATATATTTTTTTAAATATTCCTTTTTGTTTAAAAAAATAATAAAACATACATTATATTATTTTGTTTAATCATCTTATGGTTTTATTTTATAAATTATTTTACTCTTTATAAATGGTTTTATTCTTATTTAATTAGTTTTTTTTTATTTCAGTAAACCCTCTCTATCCTTGTTTAAAGATTAAAATTACGGAAAATAGAAGCGCTATTACTTTTCATTGTAATCTTTATCATCAAAATTTAAATAAATTGCTTAAAAACATATCATCTTAAAAATTTCGATGAGATTGAAGAATATGTTTCAAAAAAAAAATTTTTCTATTAAACAGAATACTGATGTCTGTCCTGAATGTAAGGGAGATATTTTACTAACTAACTATGAAAAGATTTGTACTAGTTGTGGATTAATTCTTGAAGAATATCTTTGTAATTCTTCATATAAATTTAGCGATGCGAATGATAAAGGGAATTTAAGCAAACAATATGTTGCACTAGGAGATAGAACAGATTTTATAGGAGGATTGGGAACGTATATAGATTTTGAGGGATCTAAATATTTAAAAGACAAGTCAGGTAAACTATTAACTCCAAATAAACAAAAATTATATAGAAGGTTAAAAAAAAATTATTCATATTTTTTAAGAATTAAGGATCATGAAACTGAATATCGTATTTTTAATATATTGAACAAAATATCTCAATATCTTGATTTAAATAGAAATATTAGGAACAATGCAGCATATTTTTATAAAAAAATATTAAAAAAAGATGATAAAATCATAAACAACATCTCATTAATTGCTTTTTGTATTTTTTATGCTGCTCGAAAAGAGAATCATAATGCTCCTATAACGATTAATGAAATTTCTAAAGCCTTTCAAAATTTTGGTCATAGGGTTAATCCTAGGCTTATCTTACGAGACGGATTAACCTATAAACATTTACTTACTCGAAATTTAAAACCCCATAAAAGTGAAGATTATTTGATCAGATTAATAAATGAAATAATGTATCATAATGAATTGGAATATAGGTTGAAAAAAAAAGGGATTAAATGGAAAAAAAAAGAATTTCAAGATATTATCACAAAAAAGTGTAGATATATTTTAAATAATTTAAATTCATGGCAAAGAGGAGGAAGGAATCCATTTATTTTAACAGCAGCGATAATTTATTTAGCAGATAAATTAATAGCTAAGGAATATAATCAAAAAGCTATTTTAACTCAAAAGATGATTTCTGAAGCAACCAAAATTGCTGAATATTCGATTAGAGATCATTATGTAAACTTATTAAAACCATTATTTATTACCTAAATATATATTGTTAAATAAATGTTAAACTAGCTCTTTTGTATAATTTGATTCATTTGCTTCTGTAGTGTAGTCCGGTCAATCTCTAATATATATCTTATTAAATGATGAGGATTAAGCATACGAGGCTCTCACCCTCGTGACCCGGGTTCGAATCCCGGCAGAAGCACTAACTCTATATAATTTACACGATTATGTCTTTTTTTGATTCCTTACAGCAAAATATATAAAAATTAAATAACAAACATTATAATTATAGTTCTTGTCTAAATAAATAACATTAGTAATTAATATAGAAGAATAGATTATTTTTCTTCTTAGATTTTGATATATGCTCATTCTTAAATCATTAGATAACTAATCTTGTTAAACAAGAGAATGTATAAAAAAAAAAAGAATTTTATTAAATAATTTTATTATAATAATTTTTTGGATATATTAAATTGTTTTAAATAATTTTTTCCTTTTTATCATTATAAAACTGATTAAACCTATTATAGCTATTCCCGCGAAAAGTAGAAAAGAATTACCAAACGGTATGAAGGGAAAATTTGGAATACCTGGTATACTTGGTGTGCATGGAGAAGTATAAGAATATAACGTATAAGTGATATCCGTTCCAGAATTAATGAGATCTACTCGAATGTAATAATAGCCAGAAGACAAGATGCAATCTTCTGAAACTGTTTCGCTAGTTGATACTCCTGTACTTGAATCAAGAAGAGTCTGATAGGAATCATATAAATACAGTTCAATATCATAAGAAGAACTACTCCAATATATCTGGACATTTAGAGTGTTTCCAGAATTTACATATACTTTATACCAATCCTCATCATCATCGCTTACTTCTAAGTTATAATAATTAGTATTCAGGGATATAGTTGCAGCTGTGTTAAAAGTGTCATTTTCTTCATAACTATCATCAGCTTTTGAAATAGCGATGCTGGAAAAAAATATTAATAAAAGAACACATAGTGTAAATAAAATTAATTTTTTACTTTTTATCATTTTAAATTCGCCATCCTTGATTTAGATAGTCTTAATTATATTTTGTTATCTGAGAATTTAAAACTTTTGAAAAATCCTTCTTTTATTATATAAATTTATTTTTCGATAAAAATGTAAAAATTATCAAAAAAGCAAAAAAAAAGTGTTAAAACTATAAATCTCATATAATTATAGAGTATCACATTATTTTATTAAGGAATTATGATTTTAACGAGACGGAGTTAAATGAGAATCTTTTTTTCTATTCTAGCAATTTTATTTAAAATTTTGCACAACTTTAATAAAATATCGGAATATTTGTTTATTAAGTCTATTTGAGTTTCAATTTTCAGTTTTTGACTAATTAAGTTAATTTTTTCAAGGATTACTACCTTGGTCTCAATTAAATTTTTTTTATCTTGGTATGTATTAGTAATTTTATTCTCATCCGGAATAATATTTACTTTTTC
>JBHLME010000173.1:0-7240 GCA_048938445.1 Promethearchaeota archaeon
ACTTTGGAGTCAATTCCATCAAATTTGCATTCTTTTTTTGTAATAGCAGTTCCAATTGTTGCTTTATAATCAGTGCGGAATACGCCTTCCACAAAACGCTGTATCATACTCGTTTTTCCAACTGCACCATCACCGCCTAAGATTAATTTATATGTATAATCAGAAAAGGGGACATTAAGTTTTTGAAGAGTATCAATTTTCCTCTTAATATCTTGAATATCTTTGTCAATAACGAGTTTAGGAATAACGGGACTTATTGGTTTCCCCTCAAAAATTCCTGCAACTTTCTCAGCAGCTAAATAAACATACGGAAAGATTGGTTCGGCCATTGCTAAAGAATCTAATATAGTTACAAAAATAGCATCAGGGCCAGCTTCACAAAAAATAAATCTATATTCAGCAGTATCAAATGTTCCGGCTCCAAATTTTCCCAATGTGAAATCTTCTGCAATCTTATTGAGAATCAATCCCATAATTTCTCTAATACTGTCAACAAAATCGACTTCTATCTCTTTATCCGAAGTCTTTGTTAAATATAAAATAACCTGCCCTTCTCGATCCAAAATAAATGCTGCTACGAAATCTTTGCCAATTTCTTGCCTGTACCATTTTAGCAAAATATTGATTCTTTTACTGTCAAAAGCCATTATATTCCAACCTTTATTTTATTATGAAATTTTTGATATTTCATTATTATTTATTTAATAACATAATATGTTATCCTTTTATCAATATTTCCACATTTTTTTAGGAATTATCAAATTCAAACTAGTGAAGTATTATTATAATTCTTAAAAATTAAATCTTGAATTAGATGAGTTAAGATCATTTCAATAAAAAAATATAAATATTTAATTTAATAAATCACCAATTAGTATAACAAATAAGTCGTAATCTAGTATTTATTATAATTTTTAATTAAAAAGTATCTTAAGGTGATTAATAATCAGTATTGACTGGGTTAAAGCAAAAGAAAGACCTGAAGTGAAACAAAAAGTAGAAGGAAAAATTTTATTGGAATTCAGATCTAAAGTCAACGAAATGGCAAGAGACTTAGATAAGGCCAGAAAAGGACTAATTGAAACTAAAGAAAAATTATCCGCTACAGTTAAAAGTTTAAACGAGCTAAACAAGAAATTCTCTTCTCAAGAAAATGAAATTTCAGAACTAAAAAAGAAATTGAGAGAATCTGAAACAAGAGTTTCTGAAAGAGATGTTATCTTGGATTCATCGTCAGAAAAAATCTCTGAATTGGAAAAAATTATAACTACAAAAGATAAAGAGATAGAGAAATATGTAAATGATTTAAAAAAGAATAATGAAGAGATTAAAAATATCGAAGATACCTTAAAGAAAAAAAACGAAGAGATGCAAAATATCAAAAATGACTTACAACAAGAAATTCTAAAAAAAAAGGAAGAATTAAGTGCTATTAAATCAGAATTAAAAACGAAAGAAGATCTGTTAACAGAGAAAGAGAGGGAAATTGAAAGTCATAAAAGTAATTTGGAAACAAAGATTAATCAAATAAATGAATTAAATGAAAAATTAGAACAATTAGATACTTTAGTACAATTAACAAAATCAACACCAAATATTTTAAAGGAAATTAATAAAATAATGGATGTTAAAGGTTTTCTGTCAGATAAAGAATTAGAAAAATTGTTAAAATAAATATTAAATTTTCATTCTTTATACTTATTTTTCATTTCTTTAAGATAAATTTGAATTTTAAAGATAAGAGCTAATCAATAATAATATTTCCAAATTCATTACTATAATAAATTAAGAGTTTTTAAAATATAGAATACTTAAAAAAAATCGAGTTTCTATAAGCATAAAGATTTATTAACTTTAAAAAAAACTGAATAACTATATGAATTTTGTTATTGATTTTGAAAAATAGAGGTGAAAATTTTGTCTAATTTTAGAACTGATTTCAAACCAAGGGCTATTGCTCTTGATACTGGTGGAACCATGACAGATTCGTTCATTATTGATGAAGAAGGTAGATTTACAGTAGGAAAAGCACAAACAACTCCAGAAAATGAATCTGAGGGAATTTTGAATTCAATAAGAGATGCATTACAATATAGAGGAACCACACTAATAGAATCAAGTAAAGAAGTTGAAGCTTTAGTATATTCTGGTACTGCAATGTTAAATAGGCTTTTGGAACGTGAAGGAAATAGTAATATTGGAGTTATTGTAAATGCAGGTTTCGAAGATCTTCTCAGATTAGGAAGGGCACTTCAATGCTGGATATGGTTAGATTATGGAGGACGCTTACATGCAAGAGAACATGAGCACCCTAAACCACTCATACCAAGAAAACAAATAAAAGGTGTTCGTGGAAGAATCAATTTTTGGGGAGAAGAGCTCATTCCACTTTATATAGAAGATGTAAGAAGAGCTATACGTGAATTACTTGATATGGGGGTTGATAGCATTTGTGTATGCTTGCTTTGTTCTTATATGAACACAAAACATGAATTTCAGGTAGCATTGATAGCTAAAGAGGTAATGAAAGAAAAGGGTATAGAAATACCTGTTATTCTTTCAAGTGACCATAATCCTGTAAGAGGTGAAACTCCAAGACTTAATGCGCTCGTTATCGAACAATATGCAGCCGAACCTTCAAGAGCACAACTGATAAAAATTGCTGAAAAATTAAAGGAAAAAGGAGTACCTGCTCCTCTAAGAATATTAACATCCTATGGCGGGACTATTTCTCCTCACTATAAATCTCTTATAACAACTATGGTATCAGGACCTATCGGCGGAATGATAGGTACCAAGTTCATAGCTGAAAAATATGGGATCCAAAATTTGGTATCATCAGACGTAGGTGGAACAAGTTTTGACGTTGGATTGATAATGGAGAGATATGTTCCAACAAAATGGGAAAGCTCTTTAGGGAGATTCATATTAAACATTCCTATGATTGCTCTAGACTCCATAGGAGCAGGTACGGGTATGTATGTAAGATATAACGACATTTCAGGTAGATTAGAATTTGGTCCTGAAAGTGCTGGTTATAAAATCGGAGTATGTAATGAGCAATCTGGGGTTGAAACGGTTACAATGACCGATTGTAGTATTATATTAGGATATCTTAATCCAAATTATTTCCTCGGTGGAAAGATTCCATTAAATAAAGACCGAGCTTATAAATATATTGAAGAGCAGCTCGCAGAGCCCTTAAAAACAGATCCATATTTTACAGCTAGAGGTGCTTTAGATTTAATTGAAATTAACATGAAAAATCATCTTAATGGTATGATTCAGGGTCTTGGATTCAGACCAGAAAATTATACTCTTATGTCGTTTGGAGGTGGAGGACCACTTCATGTTGCTGGTTATTCTAGAGGATTAAATTTTCAAGAGATTTTAATACCAGAATGGGCTCCTGCTTTTTCAGCTTTTGGATGTGCATGCGCTGAATATTCCTACAGGCATGAAAAAACAATGGACTTAATAATGCCTCCAGACGGTGGCATGAATACATTTGTGGCATCTATGCTTAACTCTACATGGTCAGAATTAAAAACTAATATCGCTAAGGAGTTTGAAAAGGAAGGGAGGAATCCTACTGAGATTGAATTCAGAGCTTCACTCCGATTACAGTATCTAGGTATGTTTGATGATTTAGAGGTTCAATCTCCAACTGAAGAATTGTTAATAAAGTTCAGCGATGATTTGCAACGATATGATTCATCTGATTTGATTGAAATAACAAGGAGATATAATAAACTTTTCGAGAAAATATTCCGAAGGGGCACAACAAGTCCTGAACTCGGATATCACATAACTAAAGCAATAGGAACGGGTGTATTGCCAGTTCCAAAACCTAGCTTACCAGAGCAGGAATCAAGCGGAGATAAGCCTGATGATGAAGCGTCTAAAGGTAATAGAGATATCTTCTGGAATAAGAGATGGCATGATGCATCGCTCTGGGAAATGAGTCTGTTAAAACCTGGAAATATAATAAAGGGTCCTGCTGTGATAGAGGCTCCGGCAACTACACTCGTGGTCCCACCAGAATTCCAGGTAAAACTTGACAAACATAGAATTTTTCATATGGAGGTATAAAAAATGTCAAGAAAACCAATTGGATGGAATGGAAAAAGTTTAAAAGAAATGTTGGAAGAAAGTGAAAATCTTTTTGAAAAAACAAAGCGATACTATGGTATAGAGAAGCTCACTTTAAGGGAAAAAGATCCGTTTAATTATGAACGCTGCTACGCTACTTTAAGAGGGGCGTTAGTATCTGCAAGAGAAACTGCATTACATGTAGCTGCTTCACCAATTGTAAAAGAAATCGGTGAACTCTGTTTCGGTTTATATACACCAGAAGGAGATTCAATAGTCGTTTCAACGGGTATATTGGTCCATGTTCATACTATGAGCGAAGCAATTAAATTCATGATCCGAGAGAATTACGAAGATGATGTTGGAATTAATCCAGGTGATATTTTTTTGAACAATGATTGCTTGACGGGTAATGTTCATACAACTGATGTACAAACTATTATTCCTATATATTGGAATGAAATATTAGTAGGTTGGGCTGCGGGAGTTACCCATCAAATTGATATAGGAGGCCTCTCTCCAGGGCATGATTTATTTAATTGTATTCAACGTTTTGATGATGGTGTTTATTATACTTGTAGAAAGATCGGTTCTAACGATAAAATATGGAAAGATCATATGATAAACGCTAGGAGAGCCGTTAGAACTCCGATGTACTGGGAATTGGACGAGAAATGTAGGTTAGCAGGTAATTTAATGATTCGGGATGCGGTTTACGATTTTATTGAAAGAGAAGGAATAAATTATTACAAACAATTCATAAGAGAAGTAATTGAGGAAGGAAAAAAAGTAATGCAAGAACGAGTGAAAGAACGGTTAATACCTGGACGATATAGAGCTGCTTCCTTTATCGATGGTCCATTAAAAAATGAAGCTTGGCAACCTATAGCTAAAGTTGACAAAGTTAGCCATCATCCTATGGAGATTGTGGTTAAAGCTGATGGCGCTTTTTCTTTAAGTTTTGATGGAGCGAGCGGACATGTAAATAATTCCACTAATTGTGGTAAAGGAGCAATGGAAGGTGGTCAATGGGTTCTTTTAACTCAGATTCTGATTTATGGAGATAAAGTAAATGATGGAGCTTACCTTGCTGTGGAAAAGGATTATCCATTAGGAACATGGGCAAATCCAGGAGATCCATATCTTTCTTATCAATGTCCTTGGGGTAATTTAATTCCAGCTTACACTGCAATGATGAAATGTATATCATATGGATTATTTTCTCGCGGATATCGTGAAGAGGTTGTTCCTGGATATGGTGTTACAGGTGATGCAATACAAGGAGGAGGTATCTATTCGTCTGGGCCTCTAGAAGGTAATAGATGGTCTTTATCTACGTTTGAAATAAGTGGGCAAGGATTAGGAGCAAGTGCAGTTAGAGACGGTCTTGACTGGGGTTATGCTATGTGGAATCCTGAATCTGATCTTGGAGATGTCGAGACTTGGGAATTATTTCAGGGTGGCGTACCATATTTAGCGAGAAAAGTTAAACCAAACAATGCAGGACATGGGAAATACAGGGGTGGTTCAAACTATGAGGGTATAGCGTTAGTTGCTTTTTCAGAACAAGTAGATTTTTTCGGAGCCCGTGAGGGAATGGTGTTTCATGGAAGTGGAGGGATGCATGGAGGTTATCCAAATCCAACTGGATATCGTCTCCTTGCTACTAAAACCAACTTGAAAGAAATTTTCGAAAATCAAAAAGATTATCCTTTGGGCGATCCTGACCCAAGTAATGGTGAATTTGAAAGACTTTTAAAGGGAAACATTGTAAGAAAACCTTATTGTGTAATTTACCCAGTGACTTTAGAGAATTATGATCTAATTCATTATTCTGAAAGTGGCGGACCAGGATATGGTGATCCCTTAGAGAGAAAATTAGAGAGCGTTAAAAAAGATCTAGATGATGGAATCTACACTTCGGACTGGGTGGAAAAAATATATGGCGTGGTAGCTAATTATGATGCAATTAAGAAAGAATGGATAATAAATAATGATGCTACAGAAAAACGACGTGAGGAAATGATTAATGAAAGAAAGGAGAAATCATTGACTTTTGAAGAATTCTGGGAATATGAAAAGAAAAAAATTACAGAAGAAAAATTATATGAAGCTGTGTCACTCATGCTTTCGGAAAGCTTAAAATTATCAAAAAAGTGGGCAAAAGAATTTCGAGAGTTTTGGAAATTACCTGAAAATTATCAAATGGAGGTTAAATAAATGGTGAAATACGATAAGAAAACATTAGAAAGAATGATTGATGGCGATTTAACCTGGAATGAATTGAGACCTATCATTAGTGGAAGAAAAGATCCTGACAGGTTCGATATGATTCTTGAGATATTGCAAGAAAGGGTTCCATGGAATGAAAAAATACTCTTACCGCTTCACGAACATTTATATATAGTGTCGAAGGATGGACAAAGAATAGTTAAATGTGATTGTGGATATGAATTCTGTGAATATACAACAAATTGGAAAACAAAATGTAGGATTAGAGTAAGAGATACAGTTGAGGCTATCGGGGAACTTTATCCAAAGGATATGGGAAGTGATCCAAAATGGGAAGAACTTCGAGAATACTTTTGTCCAGGATGTTATACATTGTTAGATGTTGAAGCTGTACCCCCGGCTTATCCAACCATTTTTAATTTCCTACCAGACATTGATGCTTTTTATGAAAAATGGCTTGGAAGAACGGCACCAGATAAATGAAAAATTTAACTTATTTTATTATTTTCTATTTTTTTCTTTAAATTATCAATATTAGCTTCAACAACTTCTGCGTATTGTGTTTGTCCTAATTGATTAAAAATTTTTAGAGTTTCTTCATAATTTTGTAAGGCTTTATTATATTCGCCAAGAGTTTCATAAATTCTCCCAATACTATTGAGATCTGAGGCTCTTCCAAAATTATCTTCTAATTGCTCATCTATTCGTAGGGTTTCGTTAAATAATTCCAATGCTTTTTCATAATTTTCCTGAGATAATTGTATTCTTCCTAAATTATTTAAGCAAGCGGCTTTATTTGTAAGATCTTCAATTTTACCATAAATTTCTGCTGCTTCCTCATATTTCTCAATAGCTCTATTATTTGTACCCAAGTTTAAATATATTCCGCCAATCTTAGATAGTAATAATGCTTTTT
>JBHLME010000049.1:0-30482 GCA_048938445.1 Promethearchaeota archaeon
GTGGTCTCCGACGCTGGGCTTCAAACCCAGTTATCCTGCGGAGGGATAGGGGTTCGATTCCCCTCGAGGGCCGCCAAAAATCTTAATAAATGTGTTGAAACTTGGTAGCTTTTGATAAAATTATTGAAATGATTAATAAATTGAAAATCCCTCAAAATATGGTAAATAGAGGTCATTTAGTCTTTAATGAATTTTTAAAACCCCTCAAAGTATTGTTTGAACAAAAAGCAGTTCCCAAAGAACCTTGGTCTGATGAACAAATTGAATTTCTAATTCAAGTATTATCTAACATGGATACTGATAAAGATCCAGAGGCATCAAGAGTGGGTGAAAGGGAAGCTAGAATTGCATCCAAGATTCACTTAAAGACTTCAGCGGGATTCTGTCATGGTATTGGAAGAAGTGGTTTTCTAACAGCTCCTCAACCAAAAGCTCCTGGGGGATCTATAATGTATGAGCTTACAAACTCCCTTGCTCGGAATTTTTTTAAAAATTTTGGCTTGCCAAATATAAAAGATGCTGCTGTTTTACCATTATGCACGGGAATGTCGCTTGCATTATGTTTAGGTGCATTAAAACCTAAAGGACCTTCAGAATCATTGAATGATAAAAATATGGTTTTAGTACCCCAGATTGACCATAATTCTCTATTAAAAGCAATGGATTTAGTCGGCGTGAATAAAAAAATTATTAATGGTCAAATCTTTGGGGATGCTGTCAGAATTCCTATTGAAGAAATTAAAAAAGGTTTTGAGAATACTTGTTATGCGATTATATCTCTTACAAGTTTCTTTCCCCCGAGAGAACATGATGACTTAAAAGAAATAAGTAAATTCGCTAAAGAGAAAGATATTTCTCATATTATTATTAATGCCTATGGTGTTCAAAGTCCAGATTGGATGAGGTTCATACGCTCAGCAATCGATGCAGGACGTGTGGATGTCATAATTCAATCTACGGATAAAAATTTCTTAACTCCAGTGGGCGGATCAGTGATTGCCTCACCAAAAGAAGGAACCATTGACAAAATAAGCCAAGCTTATGCTGGTAGAGCTTCTGCTACTCCAATTGTGAACTTTTTAATTTCAATGCTATCATTAGGTCTCAATGGTTATAAAGAACTTTTAGAAACACAACAACAAAATCGCAAGAGATTAGAACTAAAAATGAAAGCTTTTGCTGAGAAGATAGGAGAACGTATATTAGATATATTCAATCCAGTCGCCGTGGCAATGTCTCTCGAAGGACTTAAAAAGGAGCAAATAACGGCCCTAGGAGGTGCTTTATATAACTTACGTGTTACTGGTCCCCGAGTTTTTGATCCAAATGTAAATATTTTTGGTACGTGTAGTAAAAATTACCCTACACCATATATTATAATGAATGCGGCCATCGGAGCAAGTATCAATGATATTGATTCTGCAGTTTTAAGACTTGAAAAAGCGTACCTCCAAGTAACTCAATAATTATGCATAATCCAAATAAACTCTTTAATAAAAGGATGTACAGAATCGCAATATTTTTTAATGAATACTTTTGTTATATTATCAATTCTAATTATTCATATTAAAAATTATAAACTTTTTGAGCCATGGAAAATAAACTTTTAGAGCAATTCGAGAGCGTTATCATATCACAATGGCCATCTAAAGAAATTACTGAAGATTTTGCCCCTTTAAATCATAAAGAATTATTTGAATTAGCATACCATACCTGTAATACGATTAGTAGCAGGTGTATTTCCATCCATTTATCTCAAGATGTTAATAAAGGGGGTTCAAAAGCTATTTTATACCATTCAAAGCAAAAGCGATTTACGTTAATTGAATCATTGGATGAGCATTTAAAGATTATGATGTATAGTTCTGAAGCAAGCACTAATGAAAAATTACCAATCGAAATTCAACCAAAATTACAAGAAAGAAAGAATAAGTTCAATTCGAAAGACGCGGATTTTAAAGAACAATTATTAAAAAATATCCTCGTAGAAAGGAAACTTGATGAAGCGGCTAACTTATCTATGCTTGAAGCAATAGCTCGTAAAGTATACTTTGCTATAGGCGATGCTCGCGAGAGTGCTGCCGTGGTCCCGATGTTCATGCAAGCAGAAGGGGCCAGCTTAGTACAACTTGCTCTTAATAGATGGATGTCATTCGCTCAAAGATTACCTCCTGAGCAAGCATACCCCCAAAATCACGTTGCAGGACTGTTAAAAAACCTATTAGAGATTAAAAAATGGGTTTTAGGTTTGATAAACTCTAATTTAGATAAATAAATCTCTTCTAAAGGGCATTTCCTTATTTAATATATTCACTAATCATCTACCAAAAAAAATGAAGGATATCTTAACTATCTCATTAAAGAAGAATTGAATTCTCTCGTTACAGAAAATAAGTGGTCCATCGGGGAATTTCGTTAATCCTTAGAACCTAAGACTTAATTCGAACCCCGGATCTCAGGTTTTTATTGACATGGACAATTTCATATTTAATGTACGTCCATGGGTCATTTATAAGACCTGCGCTTGTTGGCCAAGCTATTCAAACCTGTTAACCAGTTCAATTAACGAGGTAATTCCTCGTTAATGTCTGAGCTAATGGACCTTGATTAAATTATAAACTCTTTTAATCATAATAAAAGATAAAAAAAATAAAAATTTTTGTAAAACCTTTAGAATTAGAGGGATAACTTTTATAAAATTTTTTCTTAAAAAGAGTAAATAAATATAAGTTTTTTCTATATAATCTTATTATAAAAAAAGAATTAATTGAAGAGAAAATTATATAAATAATCTGTAAATTGCTCAAAACATATAAAATGTGAATAAATATGGCAGAAATGTTAACAGACTTGTTACAAAACATATATAATAGAATAGCACAGCTAGGAATTGCAATCCAAGACCTTAAAAAATCTTTAGATGGACTCAATCAAAATATTGAAGATAAAATCGCAAATCTAACAGAAAAAATTAGCGCATTCTCTAGCGAAATTGATCAAACACAAACAAAACACATAGATGTTTTAAATGAGATTGGTAAAGGCGTAACCACTGAATTTGTTAAGCTAAAAGAAGGATTGGGATTAGAAGCTTTTAATACTCTTATATCAAGCTTAGAAAACTTTTCTTCATTAGCAGGAGAAGTCTTGAACCAGGATACAGTAAATTTACTCCTTTCTGAAGCAATAGAGTCTGTTAAAACCTTAAAACAACCAACAATACAAGAAGAGGAAGTAGATCAGGCTTCAGGGGAGTAGATTAAAAGAATTTTTAATTAATTTATAAAAAAGTGATTGAATAATATGGCGGAACAATTATTAGATGAAATGATAACGAAAATCGATCAAATTACTGCTTCTTTAGATGGAACTATTGCTCAAATTAACAACATGAGTACCGCAATTAATGCAATGAGTCAGAAATTTAGTGAAGAAACAGTTTCACTTACGGAGAACATTAGATTAATAGTTGAAGTATTAAAACAGTTTCGTACTAGGTCAAGTGAAAGTATGCAAGAACTATCGGATGAAATTAATGCTCAGATAAAGGAACTCTATGAAAAAAAAGTTATCGAGAATATCAAAGAAGATGAAATAAAAGCGATAGAAGATATAAAAAATGCAGCAAAAGCGGTAGCTAACAATGTATATTATGCACAACTATTAACAATCATCCAGTCGATTAGGGAAGAAACAAATCGAATCATTCAAGCATCATTTAGAACCTAAATATCTCAATTTTTTTAAATCATTGCTGTTTAATCTATTTTATACCAAGTTATCTTTAATGAGGTTTTGATTAAATTGCCAAGTGGAACATTTGTCATATTAATGCCTACAGATTCAGATTATAAAGTATTAGGATATTATTTTACTGATAAAAGAGTAGAATTTGAAGTCACGAGTGATCTTTTTCTCAGATTAAACTTGGATCACTCGAAAAATGAATATAACTTTTTAAAACTAAAAAATCTTTCATTAGTATCTTACTTGCATAATTTTAAAGGGAGATTATCAAGAAAAGCTTCTGGAATGATACTAGGATTGCTTCTTGATGAAGATGAAAAACCTGAGAAATTTAGAACTTCGCTTAAAAATGCGGCATCCGCTATTGAAATAACTGATTTTATTTCGCTATCACGTGAAGATTTTGAAAAAAAATTAGAAGAGATTTATGTTGAGCATTTAGAAACATTAATAGAGAGTTTAGATCCTGCTCTATTAAATGAAAGTATAATTAATCGAGCAAAGGAAATGTTAAGCGGAAATAAAAAGGATAGACAAATTGCAGATGAATTATTAGAGAAAATACAAAATAAAGAACATGAAAAAATCTCTGAATTTTATAAACAGGCAGAAGAAGCTTTAAATACAAGTGATTATGATAAAGCTGCTAAGTTCTTTGGGAAGGCTGCTGAAGTTGCTGAAGATTTATTGGAAAAAGACTTGGCAAAAACTCTAAAACACAAGTCGAAAATCTCCAATAAAATACCCCTCCTAACGAAAAATAGAGAAAAAATGATTCAAGATGCAAGAGCTGCAATTAGAACTGAAAACTTTCATAGTGCTTATATTTTCTTCAAAAAAGCTGCTGAACTATCCAAGGAATTGATGGAAGCTGACAAGGAGGAAGAATATAATCTCAAATCTCAAGCTTTAAAGGATTATTATACAGTCGATCAGAAGTATGGTAAGAAATAATACTTGGTTCACTCTTACAATTGATCACATAATAGATTAATTGAGATAATATGAATGAATCATCTCCAAAAATAATAGCTCTTCTGACAGATTTTGGATCAAGAGGAATGCATTATGTAGCAAGTATGAAAGGAGTTATCTTAAAGATAAATCCCAACGTAAAAATTATAGATATTGCACATGATATTTCACCTTATTCAATTATCGAAGCTTCTTACTTAATTAAAAGTATATATAAGTTTTATCCTGAAGGTACCATATTCTTGATGGTCATAGATCCAGGAGTAGGAAGCAAAAGAGAAATTCTCGTGCTCAAATCTAAATTAAATCATTATTATATTGGACCAAATAACGGAATCTTTTCAAAGATTATAAAGGAAAAACACATTTTAGAGTGTGTTGAGATACAAAATAAAGAATTTTTTCACCTTCCTGTTTCAAATACATTTCACGGAAGGGATATAATGGCTCCTGTAGCCGCCTATATTTCAAAGGGAATAGAACTCAAGAAATTTGGAACTTATTTTGAAAAAAAGGATATTGTAAGATATCCAATAACATATAACGTGGATGAAGAAAATAAAATAATTAAAGCAACTGTTTTATTTATTGATAGTTTTGGGAATATTACGACTAACATTCGAGTAAGGAACAATTTTATAAAGAAAACATTAATTCAAATTGTTATCGGAAATCAAATTGAGGTTAAATTTGGAGAAAATATCTATAAAGGTAAAATTACAACTCACTTTAATGATGTACCTGAAGGATCCTTTTTGTTTTTAATAGGTTCAAGTGGTTATCTAGAAATTTCAAAAAATCAAGGAAATGCTTCGCGAGAAATAGGATGTAAGGTTGGAAATGTCATCACCATAAATTTACACTAAAAATATGATAAAAAAGAAGTAAATATTATTCATTTTAATATTTAATTTTTAGAATAAATTAAATCAAGTTTTAAAATAGAAATTACTATAATATTCATTGATGAAGGAAGAAATTATCGCTTGTATTGATAAAAAACATGTAAAATTTTTGGAAACGGGACAAATATCAAAATATATTTTTCCAATGGGCCGCAAGGAAGCTCATGAAAAAAAAATTGCTCACATCATAACCCGTTTATTTATAATGACGATTACTCCGAAAAATGATATTTTATACCTTGTCCAGAAACGGAGTAAAAATAAAAGAAGTTATCCGGATTATTTTACAGACTCCGCTTCAGGGCATGTTATCTACGAAAAAAATTTAGATATTTTAAAGATCGAGAAGAACGCTTTAAGGGAATTAGAGGAAGAATTTGGAATCCCGATAAAATCAGTTAAAAATCTTATTTTCCGTGATTTACAAGTTGAAAAAGATAATTTCACCGGAGAAATAGCATATATTTTCTATGGATTAGTTAATAATGATATTAACTTAGAACCAGATCCTCACGAATTAAATGATAGAGAAAGTCATTTTTACAATAGGCAACAATTAATAGAATTATTAGATGAATCAGATATCATAGATTATTCAAGAGATATTTGGAGGGAAATCATCAATACAGATATTTTCTCACTCTTTAAAATAAATAATAATTATGACCAAGAAATAAAAAAAAAAGAGGAAATTGCTTTATTTATTGGAAGGTTTCAGCCACTCCATCACGGTCATATATATGTAATAAAAAATATCCTTAAAGATTATAAAAAAATAAAAATTGGAATAGGGAGTTCACAATTATCAAATTCTATAAATGATCCCTTTACAAGCACTGAAAGAATACGATTTATTAAAGCATCAATGAAAAAAAGAGGAATTAATAAAACTCGATATGAGATCTTTGAAATTCCCGATATTTATAATGCAAAAAAATGGGTCAATCACGTTGTATCTATTGTAGGTGAGTTTGATATCGTGTTTTCAAATAGCAATTGGGTAAGAAATCTTTTTGAGAATGAGGGATATGAAGTAGGAAAGAAATTAGAAATTTTTAAAAAAAAATATAATGGAACGAATGTAAGAAAATTAATAAAAAGAAAGGACCAAATGTGGAGACGTTTAATTCCAAAGGAAGTAGTTGAATTAATACTTGAATATAACGGACTAGAAAGAATAAGTAATTTGGACACGTAATATTAATGATGCATGATAAGGAATTTTTAGTAATTGATGGATCTATGGGAGAAGGTGGGGGTGCTATACTCCGTTTAAGTGCTGCATTTTCCATATTATATAATCAGCCAATAAGAATAATTAATATCCGCTCTAAACGACCAAAACCAGGACTAAGACTTCAACATTTATTAGGACTTCGTTCCTTAGCAGAATTGACAGGAAGTAAATTAAGTAATTGTGATGTGGGCTCAACTGATTTAACCTTCAATCCAAATAATGATATTAAAACTTCAATACAAGTGAATATAAGCACTGCAGCAAGTATTGGCTTGTTAATCCAACCAATTCAAATAGCATGTTTAGGAATTAAAGATCATGGTAAGGTAGAAATTAAATTTAATGGTGGAGGTACCTTTGGTAAATGGGCTCCAAGTATGAATTACCTAATGCACGTAACTTATCCAATTTTTAAACAAGTTGGGCTTAAGGTCGAGGTTGATATAAATAAACATGGATGGTATCCAAAAGGAGGTGCAATTGGAAAAATTACTATTTATCCTCCAAAAGAAAAATTGAATCCAATAAAAATGACGGAATTAGGTAAAATTGAGGAGATCCATGGTGAAATCATTATTTCTAATCATTTAAAGCGAGAAAGGGATGATATCGCACGAAGAATAAAAAGAGCAACGGAAAACTACCTTAAAGACTTTTCTAATTTTACAACTAATATCAGAGAGATTTGGGTAAACTCTAGCAGTCCTGGTGTTGGATTAAGTTTATGGGCTCAATCAAATAATGGAAATATTATATCATCTGGAACAATCTTAGGGGAAAAGAGAATCTCCTCTGAAAAACTTGGTGAAATGGCGGCAAATGAGATTTTAAATTATATTAAGAAAGATATCCCTATTGATAGATACTTAAGTGATCAAGTGATTCCTTTAATGGCTTATATTAGAGAATCATCTATTATTAGAGTGCTTGATATTACGAGTCATGCGAAAACCAACATACAAGTGATTAAAAAATTCACGAATCGTGATTATAAAATCATTAAGAATAAGGATGATACTTGTTATATCCAATATAACTGATATGATACTAATTTAAAAACATTAAAATGAGAGAATTTTTATAGCACTATTGTTACTATATGATTATTAAAACTCTCATTAAAAATTAAATAATGTCCATTACATCAGTTCGCGCAATTCAAAGATGTCCAAGATGTGGAAATGAGAATAAAGCTGCGAATTTTCAATGTACTTTTTGCGGGAAAAGACTAAGAATTGAAGGAATTGAAAGAGTTTTCATATGGAGAAGAATCGAAGATGAATGGGCCGCACCTTATCCTTGGTATCGTAAGTTATATTATCTATTTATAAATAGTCCACGAGCATTCTGGGATATTAATCATCAAAGAAAAAAAGCTCCAAGTAAAATAATCTTTTTCACTATTTCAATAGTTTATGCATTTGTTTGGATGACACTATTTCTTCATCTAAAAATTCCTGATTTCCCCCTGAATATAAATTCCTTTGTAGCTCCATTGATCGGATTATTAACTGGATTCTTATTCGGTATAATATATCATTTTCTATTGTTTGAAATATTAATATGGTTATTCACTAAAGGTGCTAACTATGCTGTTGATTATTCGGCAAAATTAGAATCAAGATTTGGGAAAAAGAGTAGGGAACAATTTGAAAAATATGATGAAGCTCACATGAGTCCCTTTAGTATATATAAAGGAGGTGTCCTTCAACAAAAATATGCATATAAAAATAAAATGATGTTTTGTGCTTTTATACCTTTTATAATTACTTATATCATTGAGATCATTGTCATAAGCATCGCATTCGGCACCATGGAATTTGATTTAAATGATATTGGTTTGAGAACGCTATTTCAATTCCATGCTCCAGTATGGGTTGTGATATACACGATTGAAGCATTAACCATAATGTTATGGATACCTAGCTTGATGGCAATTGCAATTAGAGAATTATCCAATTCTTCTACATATCGAGTAGTATTATCATCGTATATTGTTGCGATAATCGTAGCTATTTTTTATTTCTTTTTGAGACCAGCATTTACTTGGATGGTATTAGGTAGCTAGATTTTATATATAAATTCGCTTTTTAATAATCAAGTTTTTAATTATTTTCAATTTATGCTTGAGTTTTAATGTTATCCAATTTATATAGGAAGTCAAATTCATAAAATTATTATTGAACCGTAAATTTTTAAAAAATATTAATATCTCTTTTGACAAATAATATAAATTTATAAAAGGAAAGTATCATGCCAAGACCTGGACTACGTTCTAAAGCACAGAAACGCCATGCATTAAGGACTCCTGGAAATCAAAATGTAACTCACTATTGGAGAAAAATCCCTAAAAAGAGTCATTGTGCTCTTTGTAAAAAACAACTTCAATCCATACCTAATCTCCGGCCAACGAAAATGAAAAAGACTAAAAATACCGCTAGAAGAGCAAATAGGTTAGAATCTGGTAGATATTGTGCTAAATGCCTCCAAATTTTAATAAAAGAAACGGTATATAATCAATAATTTTATATTGTTTTAAATTACTCTTATCTTATTATAGTATGTTTATTCAATCCTAAATTTTTAAAATGATTGTAACAATTTCAGGTCTACATGGAACTGGAAAATCAATAATTGGTAAAAAAATTGCTTCAATCTTCGGATTGAAATATTATTCAACAGGTCAAGTATTCAGAGAAATGGCAAGAGAATATAATATGACCCTTGAACAATTTACAAAGTACGTTGAGGAAAATCCTGAAATTGATAAACAATTAGATCATAAAATTCTAGACCTCGCACGTGAAGATAATATTATAATTGATAGCCAGCTGAGTGCCTATATCTTAAAATCTAAAGCAAATTTTAAAATTCTTCTTACTTGTTCTATAGATACACGAGTTAAAAGAATGGCTGAGAGAGATAAAACTTCTTTTGAAAAAAAAATGAGAGAAACAGTTCTTCGAGAGAAATCTGAAGAAAAACGATTTAAAGAATTATATGACATCAATTTAAATGATCAAGAATACCAAGAAAAGACCTATGATTTGATAATAGACACGACTAACTTGACAATAGATCAAATTGTGAATAAAATCGTTGGAAACATAAAAAAAACTGAGTAACTCTCCAATAAAAATTAATACGCTTGATCAGTACATTTCAAAAAAATATTATTTTTAAATAGTATCATGTCTAAATATCAAACTGTGATAAAACATCTATTACAACAAAACTCAGGATGTGAAAGATATATTGAAGATTAAGAAAAGTACCAAAAATAAATTTTTTAAATGGAATTATTCTATAATTCTGTTAATTTTGATGTTATTACCTTCTATGGTCATTTTGATGCAAATTTCATCTAAACAAAATGTAATTATTAATGATACACCTGTTCTCAAACCTGCTGTTGTAAGCACCCTATACCCCGAGGATTTCATGTATTATAAAGACCTTACGATTGATCAATCAAAAGTAGTAGGTGGAACTCATAATAATTTCCCAATGTTATTAAAACTATACGATCCAGATTTAGACGAACTTGCCCAACCGGATGGATTTGATATAGTTTTTTTTAGCACTACACATGATCGATGGCTTGAACATGAAATTGAAAAATATACCCAACATTATAATTCAACTCATGCGGAATTGATAGCATGGATACAAATCCCTACATTATCTAATTCAGGTCCAGTGGAAATTAAAATGTATTTTGGTGGGAAAACCATATTTAATTCAGAAGAAGATGCTTATACTCTTTGGAGTAATTATAGAGGTGTATGGCATTTATCCGAAAGTCCAACAGGAACAATATTAGACTCAACATTATATACAAACCATGGCTCCTCCCAAGGAACAATGGCAGCTAGCGCTCTAGTTGATGGACAGATCAACAAAGCAATTCATTTTGACGGTTCAAATGATTATCTTGATTTTGGAGATATTACATTTGGGGCAAATGCTATAACCGTGTCATTTTGGATGAAAGCTGATCAAAGAAGTACTATGAGTTGTATAGATAAGTTTGTTTATGATGCGGGTTTATTTGAACCAGCAGGTTGGTCAATCAGGCTTCAATCTGATGGTGATTTGGAGTTTATTGTTGGCAATGAAGGCTGGATTGGTGGTTCAGGTAGTATCACTGCTTCAGGAGTATATTCAGGACAAACATGGGTATATGTTACTTGTACTTATAATGGTGGTACTGCAAGAATTTTTATAAATGGAGCTCAAGAAAGATCTGGTACTTTTTATGGGTTAGGTCATATTGATGATAATAATGTTAGGCTCCGATTTGGAGCGCCATACTCTGTTCCTTATGGTAATCGATTTGATGGAGTACTTGATGATGTACATATTTCAAATTTTGCACATCCAGCTGACTGGATTGCAACAGAATATTCTAATCAAAACGATCCTGAGAATTTTTATTCCATTGGTGATCTATGTGCTTTTGATTTGGCACCAAAAGTTCAAATTATTTCACCTATCGATTTAAGCACTTATAATCCTCCTTCCTTGACCATAACTGCAACGATTACTGATGTTGAGACACAAGTAGTAGATGATGTGAAAGCGACGATTGATGGTGGATTTCCTTTTGATATTCAGATGTCTCTAGTAAATACTGACACATGGGAATGTAACTGGGATTTTAGCGATTCTATGTATCCTGCAGGTGATTATGACATAACAATAGTTGCATATGATGATAATGGGAATATAAATAACACGGAATCTGTTACGGTGACAATCGAGAAGGATCTAACAGGTCCTATTATCACCTTTGTGAATCCATCATATGATGGAGAAAATGCAGGAGATTCATTTGACATAACAGCAACAATAACTGATCCTGGAGGAAATTATCCTGATGCGGGTGATGTCATTGCCACTATTAAATATGGAAGTATAACTCAATTCAATCTAAAAATGAACAGAATTGGCTTGACAAATGATTGGACTGTTGGATGGTCAAATGTGTCCTCATCGTATTACCCATTGGGGAATTATAATATAGATATCACGGCAACAGATACGTCTTACTATCGGAATGTGGGAAATGTGGCAAGTAGGATGGTTACTCTCATAGATATTCACGCTCCAACCGTCATTTTTGATTCTTCCATGCAAACAGGACCATATGGACAATATCAGATTAATGAAGTAATCGAAATCAAGGCAACGATCACTGATAGTAAATCAACCGTCACTAAAGCTATAGCAATGATAAGTTGTACCGAATCATTTAATATTACAATGAGTTTGAATGCAGGAGTGTGGATATGTACATGGGATAACTTGACAGAATACTCCAATGGAGATTACACGATAACAATATGGGCTATTGATGACGCAGGAAATATTAATGACAAAGAATCTATCGTAATGAATATAAATCATTTAAAATCCCCTGTTAGTGGAGATGACGGATCTTTAATTATAATCATAGCCATTGTAGCGGTCATTGGATCGGTTGGTGCAGTTGGAACATATGGTATTATAAAAATGAAAAATAAAAATAAAATCGGTTCAAAGCTCGATGATAAGCTTGTAAAATTGCAATCAGGAATAAAGCAAACTAAAACCTCTTTAAAAGAAGCAAAGAGTTCGTTAAAAGCCTCAATTCCCCCTCCAAAAGATAAAAAACTAGATAAGAAAGCCAAAGAAATCCTAGATAAAAAAAGACATAACTTAACTCCTCTCCCCAAGCAAAATGATTCTAGAAAACTTTCAAAAATTCAAGCACAAGATGTTTACATGAAAAAGGAATTAAAGAAGAAATCTACAGATGAAAAATTAGACTTGTTAAAAAGACATCTGTGAAGATTAAATCTGAATTTAACCAAATCCCTTTTTTTCTTATTTTTTTTTAAAATCAAAAAATAATATTATATAAATTAAATGATCAAGAATACCAGAAAAAACATACACTTTGATAATTGACACGATTGGTTTGCAAATAGAACATATCGTGAATAAAATCTTTAGAATACATTAATAAAAGGAATATTTTATGTAAAAGGATTATTACGCACGTAAAAAACAATTTAAAGAATATTATTTTTAAATAGAATCACGTTTAATATTTAAAATAGGGAACAACTTCTTCTTATGAACAAACATTTGGCTCTTAATACTCATGAAACATAGAATACCGCAAAAAAATAAACTTGTCAAAAGGAATTATCCAATTATTGTTCTAATTTTAATACTTTTACCACTAATGGGAATTATCATGCAAAATTCTAATAAAATAATTAATGATAAAGATACACTTCTAATAATTGAAGATCCCATTATTAAATCAAATACTTTGAACCAATTAAAACCAGAATTTTTTAATTATTATAAAAATATTACAATTGATAAAGGAAAAGTGGTTGGAAGTCATTCGAATTTTCCCGTTTTAATCTCTATTTTTGATATAGATCTACATGATCACACCCAAGCAAGTGGAAATGATATAGTTTTTTTTAGTAATTCACAATGGCTTGATTATGAAATTGAACTTTACAATAAAATTTATAATGGGACACATGCACAATTAATAGTATGGATTCGACTTCCTTTAATCTCTGATATTGAAGATACCATAATTTCAATGTTTTTTGGAAACTCAACTATGGAATCGGAACAAAATCCCGAAGGAGTGTGGTATGAAAATTATATTATGGTCCACCATTTAAATGGTAGCTCCTATTCAGAATTAGATGACTCTACAAGTAATAATAATGATGTCTCAAGTCAATATGACTCTCCTCATTATAATATAGAGGGAAAGATAGGAAATGCTGTTGAGTTTGATGGTGATGCGGGTACAGACGGGCTCGTAGTTGATGATTCAAATTCCTTAGACATTACTAGTAATATTACATTATCAGCTTGGGTCAAATGTGATTCAATAACTCAACATAATAAAATAATATCAAAAAATAATCTTCAGAATGAACCATGGAATAGTTATTCAATGACCTTTGACCGAGATAACAATTATTTTCGCATGGAAATGACTGGAGATGGATCACAAAGGACAGTAGAAAGGCCTATACCCGCGACAGTATCAACATGGTATTACATATCTGTTAGTTATGATCAAACCTCAATGAGAATAACCGTTAATGGAGAAAACGAATATATTAATAATATCGGTTCCATGACTATACCAACATCAAGCTTACCTCTTACTATTGGACGAGAATATTATGATAAAGAATATTTTGATGGAATAATTGATGAACCTCGCATATCTAATATAGCACGTTCACACGATTGGTCTTTAACAGAATATGCAAATCAAAATGATCCTAGCAGTTTTTATTCCATTGGGGAATCAATTAGGTTAGACTTTAATGCTCCAACTGTCATCATCGATCCATCCTTACCATCGGGACCATATGGTCAAAATCAGACTTATAAAGAAGTCGTGATTAATGCAACAATTACAGACGCAGAATCACAAGTCTTGAAAGCCATCACAATGATTGAGGCTGATGAACCCTTTAATATCACCATGAACTTGATTGCAGGGACGTGGACATGTAAATGGGATAATATATCGGATTATTCCAATAGGGATTATATGATAAGGATATGGGCAGTTGATGAAGCAGGTAATATAAACCCAAATGAATTTTTTGTAGTGACTATCAATAACCTACCTTATACTCCCGATGGAGATGGAGGTGAGGGAGATAATGGAGGAGAAGGAGAACTTGGAGGAGATAATGGACTTTTTATGATAATTATAATCATAGCCATTGTAGCAGTCATTGGTTCGGTTGCATCAATTGGAACATATGGTTTAATAAAAATGAAAAATCGTAATAAAACGGTTTCAAGTCTAGATGATAAGATATTAAAAATATCGGGAGATATAAGAGATACTAATACCTTTCTAAAAGAGGCAACAAGCTCTTTTAAAGAATTAACACCTCCTCCTAAAATTAAAACAATGGAGAGAAAACATATATCGAAAGTTGATAAAAGGAAATACGAGTTAACTCCTTTACCTAAATTAAATTCGATAGAAAGAAAAGATATCAAGAGACTTGATAAAAAGAAAAATGAGTTAACCCCTCTTCCTAAATTGAATGAAACAGGCAAAGATTCAAAATTCCTACTTCAAGATGAAATCTTGAAAAAGGAACTTAAAAAAAAAACAGCAGATGAAAAATTAGATTTATTAAGAAAAATAGGTCAAGACAAGGATACACTCGATTAAATTCTCTCTTTTTTAATTTTTCTTTCTCATACTTTTTTTTTTTTAAAATAGATATAATAATCATTTTGGGATTATAAAAAGATATTACCTCTTTTTCCTTCCCATCTTTTCACAAATACCTAACCTTTTAAAATCTTAAAAATCGAAAAAAATTTATTTTATTTTAAATTTCATATCTCACTATATTAGGTATCTCTACTTCATGAAATTAAGCAAGTAAAGATATAATAATAATAATTTGGTGACGAATTATGAGTGTTTATGATATTGGACGAGTTTGTGTCAAAACTATGGGACGCGAGGCAGGTAAATACTGCATTATAGTAGATGTCATCGATAAAAATTTTCTACTCATTGACGGTTTGGTCGTGAGGCGAAGAAGAACTAATTACAAGCATGTAGAACCTACTCAAGATGTAATTGAATTAAAAAAAGGTGCTGACCATGCTGCTGTTGAAGATGCCATTAAAAAAGCAAAATTAACAAAAAAAATGAAAGAAACCATCTCGATTCCCATAAAATAATTTAAATGAATTCATGGCTTCCTTTAATATAGCCAAACAATATTTTTTTTATTTACTTTAATGCAACGGTAGCCTAGCCTGGTAAGGCGCTGGCTTGGAGCGGTAATACCTACAAGAAGAAAAATGGTCCCAGAAAGCCAGTGTGCTCTGCACTCGGGGGTTCAAATCCCTCCCGTTGCGCTTTAAAATTAAGATTTTTAATCATAATTTGATAAAAATAAAAAATCGATATGTAACTATGGATCATATCTTTAATATCCAATTTGGGATTCTTGGACAATACTTAAGGGAAAAGTTTATTATTTAGGAAAGGATAACTCTATATAATTAGCAATAAAATGTGTATTAAGGAAATGAAAGTTACTCAAACACGATTTTTCACTCGACCTGTGAACATTTTGAGTAGATTTTCTTCTTTAGGTTTATTGTTAAATTTATTAGGACTTCTCTTATTATTATTATGAGGAGTCTCTTCTCGTTCGGAAGGAATTGAACTCTTTCTTTCGGGCGGACAGGAGAGACGTTTAAAAAAAAAACAAATTTAAATAGGTAAAGGAAAATGAATGAAAAAAAGGATATATATGTCTCTGACATGATGGACAAGTTGCGAGATTCCCTGAATCTCCCTGAGAGAGCTTATTTTTTTGATACAACATTGCGTGATGGTGAACAGACACCAGGAATTAGTTTCTCTCACGAAGAGAAGCTCGCCATTGCCCAGGCAATTAGTGATGTCGGAATTGACGTGATTGAAGCAGGAATGCCCATAACATCAGAAGGGGATTTTGCAGCTTGTAAAGATATAGCAAAAATGGGCTTAAGTTCTGAAATAATGGGCCTTGCTCGAATTAAAAAAATTGACATAGATAGGGTCATTGAAGCGGATATGGATAGTATTCATGTTTTTATATCAACATCAGATTTGCATTTAAAAGAGCAGATGAAAATGACAAGACAAGAAGTCATTGATAGTATCATTGAACAAGTGACTTATGCAAAGGAACATTATTCTACAGTTTTATTTTCGGCAATGGATGCAACTAGGACCGATTTAGATTATTTAATCAAAGCAAATAAAACTGCTGTAGAATGTGGAGCTACTCGAGTAAACATACCAGATACGGTAGGTACAATCACGCCTCTAGCATTTGGATATATCATCCGAAAAAATTACGAAGCATTGCCTAAAAATATTCGAATTGCTGTCCATTGTCATAACGATTTTGGCTTAGCCGTGGCGAATACTATTGCGGGATTTGAAAATGGGGCATCTGAAGCTCAAACTACAATAATGGGACTTGGAGAAAGGGCTGGTAATGCTTCTTTTGAAGAAACAGCAATGTCTCTCTATGCACTTTATCAGATTCCAATGAATGTGAACACGCGAAAAATATTTCCAACGGCAAAATTGGTTGAGAGTTATTGCGGTGGCAAAATTAGAATTGGACGCCTTCAACCTTTAATCGGGCAAAATGCATTTGCCCATGAATCTGGAATTCATGCCCATGCAATGATACAACATGCTCGAGCCTTTGAACCTATAACTCCGGAACTAATAGGAATTAAAAGAAATGATAGTGTAGATGAAATCGTCCGTCAATCAATAAAACTGGGAAAACATACGGGTGGTCATGCCCTCAGGGCCAAATTGGAAGAAATGGGATTGAACACTACAGATGGACAATTTCAAAAAATCATGGAACACGTGAAAAGATTTGGTGATAAAGGACATGAAGTGACAGAAGAAGATTTACTGGCAATTGTAAAAGACGTGCTAGGAGAATTACCTGAACAAGAGAAATATGTTAGTCTGGAAGAATTAACAGTCTTGACAGGCTCTGTCATTCCAACTTCTACGGTAAAACTGAAAATAAGGAATAATGGTGATTTTATTGAAAGAATTGCTTCTTCAGTTGGAGTTGGCCCTGTAGACGCTTCAATAAAAGCAATTGTTAAATGTTTCGAACCGATGGGAAAAACTAAACTCCTTGAATATGGAATTGATGCGGTAACTGGAGGGACTGATGCTTTAGGGCATGTTACTATTGAAATCATGGATATTGAATCAAATCACATCGTAAAAACGAGCGCAACACACGAAGATGTCGTAATGAGCTCCGTTTTAGCTGTATTAAAAGGGCTCAATCTCATCATGAAGCATAAAAATAAATAATAAACAAAAAAGATTTTTTTACTACTCTTTTTATTTCTGTAATTTTTTAAGATAAAATTCAAACTATATCATACATTAGGAAATTCAAGCGCTTTTGCTTTCTGACCACTAAACATCTGACCAAGTTGGCCACCACTTGTTTGAGTTTGAATTTTAAGCAATCTATTGATAAGTGATGACATTGTCATTGAACATAATATATACCACGCAATATAACTAATAGAATTCCCTGGATCTAGACCTGGAGAGATCATGCTTCCTATCAATGGAATTCTACTCGGAGTCATGGGACTATACGCGGGATTAATGCCACCGAAATAAATATTAAACACCATCATTATTATCATTAAAGGAATGGCTGTTACGCATGTTGGTTTGAATCTTTGCAAACCCATTCTCTGCTCTGTTTTTTTTATCATTACGTCCTTTCTTTCCCACCGTTTTCTCTCTTTCCTGTACTTGTTAACATCAACATCAGCAAGTTCAATGATTTTCTCCTTCTCTTCCTTATGTACCCGTATTTGTTTTTGCTTTCTTTCTATTTCTTTAGTATCTATTAACAATTTTGTCAATCCTGCGCTAATTAATGATGATGATGCTGCTAACAACATCACGATTAACATTGGAATGAGATTAGTAGCTAGAGTTTGATACATCATGAATAACATGGCTATGCACTATTATGTAAACTTTTATTTAAAACTTTAGTTATTATATAACGTGTATCTTGATCATGAGATCAATCTAATCCAAGGAAACCTCTCATGCTAGGATATTGCATGGCTGCCACCTCCTTGGAAATTGTCTCTGCGTACTGATGAACAATTCCAATTGCGATTAGTAACCCTGTACCACTCGTTAACGCACCTAAGCTGTCAGCAGTGAAACTTAATATTGCAATTATAATACCGTTAAGCACGATGAGAGTTGGTATATAACGCTTTAATATTTTCTCTATTATTTTTTCAGAGCGCCGAAATCCAGGTACTTGCATCCCGGAATCAATAATTTGCTGAGATACTTCTTTAGGACCGATACCCGATACGCTCACCCAAACTCTCCCAAGACCAATGCAAAGAAGGATGAATACGCTAAGATACACTATAGCCCTAAGAGGATCAGCGAATAGTGCGTCCAAACCATTCGGTGGAGAAAGAAAATAGATTAAACCTTTTATAGGGACTAGACGTGCTGTACTTCCTGTTCCTTGTACTTCAAATTGCCCTATTAAATTTAGCCAAAACGGATCAATTGCTCCCCCACGTAATAAGCCATTGTCTGCAAGAAGCCATTGTCCAATAAACAAGAAGTTTGCATATAACGCATTGACTAATATGACGGGAATATTTGATACATAAAGTAATTTCATCGGATATTTTCCCTTGAATCCACGATATCCCGCATACTGAAGCGGTATCTCGACTTTAGTGGATTCGAACCAAATCACGAAGAGGAATATGATAAAGGTAGTAATTAAACCTAATATATTCGGATAGTCTGGACGAATGAGAATATCCGTGAAATTTGTGTTTGGATCATTATCGATAAAAACTGAAACCATCGCTATTACGATCCCTTGAGGAATACCCTCTTGTACCTCGATAAAATTAAATAAATTCCAAAATATTTGGCCAGCCACTCCTGCTGCAATGAATAAAGATACACCGCTACCAAGCCCCCACCCTTTTTGAAGAATCTCATCTAATAAGATTATTACAAGACCAGACAACATCAACTGCATGAATATGATTATACCATCTTGGAAAGTTAATTCTCCAAATTGTCCTCCAATGAGATACATTATGGCAGTAAGGATCGTCATGAACAATGACATGACTTTCTGTGCGCCACTAAACATTGATCTATCATAAGGATCGCTCATATCGACTTTAATCAGTTTAGCACCTAAGACGAGTTGCATGATAAGTCCTGCCGTGACGATTGGACCTATGCCCAGTTCAGTCAACTTTCCTCTATTACTAGCTAAGATGATTCTCATCCAATATACCGGATCACTACCAACGATAATAGGGCCAGAGGGTTTATAAAGATCTATATTTGACATGATAATATAGATCACTAAGACCAAGGCGGTCCAAATAAGTTTTTCCTTGAAAGACACTTCTCTCTGAGGTTGCTTAACCTCTGGCATTATTCGTACAAACGGTGCAAAGAATCTTATGAATTTTCCAGCCATGTTAATTCGAGATAATATTTATTTCTGTAAAAATTTACGTGTATTAAATTTGCTTTTTTAATGTAAGTGAAAAAAACATGAATTTAAAAAAAACTTTTTGATCTATAAAGGGCAATTTTCTTAATTGTCTTTCATAATACTTTTAAAATTAGTAAAAATGACATTCTCATTTCGAATAATTGTTGTTTAATTAAAAAGTAAAAAATAAAAAAATAAAATATTAGGCTATGAGATTAGTAATAATTCGAACAACTGAGTTAGAATAAACTACCAATCCCCGTGGGTTCCTCTTCTTCTTCTTCTTCCTCTTCTTCCTTTTTAGCAGGTGCTTTTTCTTTAGCAGGGGCTCCAGCTGTAGCAGCAATGGGTGCAGCCATAACAGGAGCAGCAGCAGCAGAGGCTATGATCTCATCAATATCTTTTCCCTTTAAACCCGCGATTAATTTCGTGATTTGAGTTTTATCGACATCAACATCAACAGCCTTTAACACCTTTTCGATGTTTGCTTCTGTAATTTTTTTAGAAGCCTTATGAAGCAAGAGGGCAGCATAAATACTCTCCATTTTGTTTACCTCGATTTTTATTAATTGTTTTGATTAATATTTAAAATTTTCATATATTTTTACAAAAAATTATTTAATTATTAGAATAAACTTCCAATACCGACACTATCCTCATCATCTTCGTCATCATCTTTTCCTTTTTTAGGTTTTTTATCCTTAGATTCTATTTTCTCCGCTTTGCTAGATGATTCAATTCCAAAAATACTTGCTTTGAGAGCATTTGCATTTTGTTCTGCTTTTCGGAGATAATCTTCTAACATTCTTTCATCTATGAAAGGCATTTCGAATAATAATGCGATTGCTTCTCTATATGCTTTTTGAATTAAGATATCTACCGTTGCCTCATCAATGACACCCACTTCTAATGCGACTTTTATTACGCTTGATTGAGCAGATATGATATCCTGTATGAGAGCATCAATGTCCATGTAAATTACGTCCTTAGGGATTATCTCTCCATCGCTCCAGGCGAAATCAATCTTTATCAATGATTCTAGGGGAGTTATTCCTAATTTTTTTAGAACACCTGCTTGTTTTACTGTCACCACATCCCCCGCTTTATGCGTTCTTGTGTCTTCTCTTACCCAGATGGTATCATTTTGAATACGTGTGGGTAATCGTAAAGTCATGTTTAATTCGGATATTACTTGACCAGTGGGTAATCCAGTATCTCCAGCAGGAACCCAAATATCTACGGGTGTGACTTCTCCTGGTTTTGCAGGAACCATCCATTTATTTTCTTGGAAAATTTTATTTAATTCAAAAGCATCCATGTTGGAAAATACAAAACTTGATTGAGCAGGTATGTTCTTCATTAATTCATCTAAATTTGGCTTTTTTGATTCTTTTTTAAATTTCTCGATAGCAAAGGTCTGCAAGGACTTCTTAGACATTCTCACGACGGCATTTCCCCTTAATTTTTTCCGAACGTCCTGAATTTGTCTATCATTGATACCTGCAATATCTATAATAGCAATATTTTTGTACTTTTTAAACAAGTCAACCAAGTAATCAACTTCATCACGTTTCCATTGTTGTATCTCTTTTTTCTGTATCATCTTCATGTACCTCCGAGTTTTACTGGTTGACCCATGGTTGTTTTGATATAAATTGATTTGAAGTTGTTATATCTATGTGGCATGAGATCTGCAATAAAATCTACTATAGCTTTCATGTTGGCAAAAAGTTTATCAGATTCCATTGATTTTTTACCTATTTTTACTTGAACGATTGGCTGTTTCTTAACTGCTACTCGAATAACTTTTTTATATCTGTCTATTGCTGTATTAAGATCATCTACAGTTGATATGATTCCATACCCTGAGGGAAATGGTTTTGGCATTTTTCCAACGGGACCTAGAAATCTTGCTAAATAACGGGCAACATCCCTCATCATCTTGTCTTCCACGACAAAATAATCATATTTTTTAACAAAATTCTTTTTATATTTCTTTTCTTCACCATTTAACTTGATTAATCCATCTGAATCAATCGTATCAATGCCCTTCTTCTTTGCTTCCAATAATATTTCATCTGAAGCAATTACGCAAATATTTGGTAATTTTTGTGTAATTATGTCATTAGGTAGGATTAATTCCTTGTCGATGCGCTGTTTTGGATCGTTTAAATTGATATCTTTAAGATTTATGATAAAATCAACAGTCTCATCAAATTTACGGACCTTATCCTTTTTTTTATCCATTTTTATCACTGATTTATCGATTGCATCGTTTAATGACTTCTTTAATTCTTTATCTTCAACCTTCACGTTTTATGCCTCCTCCTTGATAATGTTATCAAATTCTCCGTTATCAATTGCTTTTTGAACAACTATTGGATTTCTTCCCTCTACAGTTGCTCCAATTGATAAAGCTGTACCTATTACTGTTTTTACACATGATTTAAATGTTTTATCCAAAAAAATATCTCTTTTTGCTTTAGCTACGGTTATGATTTGTTTCATGGATAAATTACCTATTATTTCCTCTCCTGGACTTTTTGAACCAATCTCTGCTCCTAATTCTTTTAAAAGTAAACTTGCCGTACTTGGAGTTTCTACGAAAATTTCGAATAGTTTAGTTTCTGGATCGCACAAAATACGAACAGGTACCGTTAGTCCCTTGAATATCATTGTTTTCTCATTAACTTTATCAACGACATCTTTAATATTAATACCTGTTGGTCCTACAGCAGGCCCGATTGGGGGCCCCCCGCTGGCTGCTCCTCCAGTGACTAAAGCTTTGACAACAATTTTTCCTTTTTCACTCATGTTGATCAAATTTTTTTAATTTAAATATCGTTAAAAAGAATTTTAGACTAGGAGAAGTAGATCATTCACATATCGTGAATCAATTGCTTCATTTCAATATCTAAGTCTATTGAAACCGTCTCAGACGTCCTAAGTCTAAAATAATTTTTAACTTAGTAATTATTGAAAAGAATGCTAACTAAAAAAATTTATTAAAAATTTCAAAAAAAAAAAATTTTTTATCTCTTACGTTCCAAATTATAGGTTGCTTCTTAAAAGCTAAGATTGTGAAAGTGTTACCCTCTACAACATAATCGTCTTCCTTGGTCGAGATCATATTTACAATATTCCTCAGATAAAATTTTCATTAAAGTATCGTGATCTATATGAAGTTTTTTGGTGATATCTTCGATTTCTAATCCTGGAGTAGAAATTAATTGAAAAATCTTAAGTTTTAAATCTTCAGAAATTCTATTGCTTTCACTCATTTCTAAGAATAATATGGGTTAAAAGCTAAAAAATCTTGAGATAATATATAGAAATCATCTAGAATCTTCCTTGCTATTATTATTTATTTCTTAGAAGATGGATCCAATCTATTAATTTTTATAAGTAGATTTTTATCTTTAACCTTTTCTCTTGCCATCTAATATTGCTTTTCCTAATTCAAGAACTCTATTAAACGGTTCTTCGCCATCTTTTCTTAATTCAAGAGTTATTGCATCTTCTGGACATTCACTAGCACATAAACCACAACCTACGCATAGATCTCTGTTTACAATAGCGATATCTTCTAATGTGATTGCTTCAACTGGGCATCGTTCCACACATTTACCACAACCTACACACGACTCTTGGTCAATGATAGATTCGAATATGGCATTCAGGTATTTATGTTTACCAAGGCCTTTTTTAGTGATTCCTTTCATGGAAGCACAACAGCAAGGACAACAGTTGCAAATGTTTGATAAATGCTTAGAATTAACTGAAGCATGAATCAATCCCGCATTATCGGCTTCTTCAATAATTTGTATGGCTTCTTCAGGAGTTATTTGCCTACCAACTCCATTTTCAATGTAATAATCAGCTGCGGCGCCAAAAGATAAACAATTATTTATGGGATGATTACATCCCTCGCCCGTTAGTTTAGCTTCTTTTCGGCATATACAATCATATACTGCTATTTTTCGGGCATTTTTAATACTCTCTTTTAACTTATGATATGGATAAAGAACTGTATTTATTTCTATTGTTTCCTCAACAGGAAGGACCTTGAATCCTGGAACGTTGCTAGCACCCATTTCCTCCATCATTGCATCATCATAATATTCTTTAAACATTTTTGCAAGTTCTTCGTCGATTTTATTAACTGAATACTCATATAGACCAATCATAAAGGGCGCAGAATTGTAAAGTGTATTACCTCCTCTACGAACTCGGAAAATTAGCCCATTTTTTGACATTGAATCGAGTATTTCCTCTGCTTCCTTTCTATCCAATCCTGCTCTTCGTGCAATTCGGGAAACTTTATCTGGAATAGGTGTTAGAAATACTGCTATTTCTGCTTCTCGTTCCGTAAAAAGCCTTTTTAAAATCTTGATTTCTATTCCACTTTTCGTTTTAGGGAATCCTATGGGAAAGTGATCTAAAAATTCTCTTAACCTTAAGTAAGTTTCTTCAGACATGTTATCTTACCTTGAAGATTATTATAAACAATAATTAAGAATTTAATATATGTAAAATATCTTGCTAAAAGTGATTGTGGAAATTTGCAGAGTAAATATTCACCCTTCTTCTAAGATTACCTTGTTTGTTAGTGTTCCAATTTTTTCAATTGTCCCCTCAATAACATCTCCTGGATGAATAGGTCCTATTCCACTTGGTGTACCAGTAGCAATTATATCTCCAGGTTCTAATGTAAAAAATCGTGAAATATATTCCACTAGAAAGGGAATTCTAAATAAGAGATGTTTTGTATTTGATGATTGTTTAATGATGCCATTCACTTTTAGTTCTATGTCAAGATCATGAGGATCACTTATATCTTTATGACTTATAATCCTTGGTCCAATAGCTCCGAAAGTATCAAATGATTTTGACCTAAACCAAGGTAATTGAGAAACTATATCTCTTGTTTGCATTTTTCGTGCTGTGATATCATTAAAAACAGTATATCCTAAGATATGTTCAAATGCGTCCTTTTTAGGAATATTTTTACATTTATCTTTTATGATAAAGGCTAATTCTACTTCATAATCTACCCGATTGTTTTTTCTATCATTATAAAGGATTTTTGGATATATTATTGGCTCTTCATTTGTAATTAGGCAGTTCAAGGTTTTGCAAAAAAGCACTGGTTCTTTCGGTGTTTTTGTTTTAGTTTCTTCTACATGATCCAAGTAATTAAATCCTAAACAAATTATTTTAGTTGGATATATTGTAATATCTCCAATTTTAATCATAATGTATAATCCTCTTAGTATGATTTAGAGATATTATGTTCAATAGCAATTAAATTTTTATTACTTATAAGACTACAAAAGTTATAATAAAAGAAAGGATTATGAAATGTTAGACGAAACTATTATAACAAGAGCAATAATTGAATCATATACAAAAGAGTTTATTAATTACTTAAAATCAGATGTAATAATTGCTGGTGCTGGTCCAGCAGGTTTAGTTGCATCCAAATTTTTAGCAGAGGCGGGCTTAAAAACAATAATATTTGAACGTAAATTGTCGTTTGGTGGTGGAATGCTGGGTGGGGGGATTATGTTCAACAAAATAGTGGTCCAAGATGAAGCAAAAAGGATTTTAGATTTATATAATATAAAAAGTAATGAATATGAACCCAATTATCATGTCGCTGATGCAGTAGAATCCGTTGCTAAATTAACATCTGGAGCTGTTGATGCAGGTGTGAAGATATTTAATTTATTATCTGTTGAAGATGTAAAAATTAACCAAGATAATCATGTAACCGGTGTTGTCATAAATTGGACCGCAGTTGAAATGGCAAAATTACACATCGATCCAGTTACGTTTGAATCTAAATGTGTTGTTGATGCAACAGGGCATAATATTGAGGTTATAAGGACTGTTCTTAAAAAAATTCCAGGTGCTAAATTAAATACACCTACAGGTGAAATTATTGGAGAACTACCCATGCATGCGGAAATTGGTGAGAAAATATTAATTGAAACCACAAAAGAAATTTATCCTGGATTGTATGTTGCTGGAATGGCTGCAAATGCTTGTTCAGGAGGACAGCGTATGGGACCAATTTTTGGTGGAATGCTCCTTTCTGGTGAAAAAGTAGCTCAGCTTATAATTGAAAAACTTAAAAAATAAATACTATATAGAAGTTATTATTATTTTTTCCCCGCTAATTCACTTCTCAAGATATCACCAAAAATATCGCTGGCATTTTTAATATAATCTTCTTCCTCTTCAAAAAAAATATCAAAAGGCTTCTTTTGATGAGAGAGTGTTAACAAGAGAATTAGTTGATTTGAGATCAAATTAAAATGTTCTCTCGAATTCTTATGTTGGTATAAATTTTCAATCAGTTTAGAAATTAATTGAAATTTCTTTTTTTGAAGATCTTTCTCATTTTGCTTGTTTAATTTATTTATATCATTTTCAATAAATTCATAGAAATATTCTTCTTCATTAAACATGGCCATCATTTTCAATCAAACTACGATCTTACTATTGAATTTTCTAAAGTTTAAATAATAATTGTGTTGAGTGTAATACGATTTGTAAATTGTAGTGATATGTGGATAGCATGGTCAAATATCAAAAACAATAAATTGCATGAGAATTTTTATCATTTATCTTAATTTAATACTTTAGAAGTAGAAAAAGAAATGGGGCTTACTAGAACATTTGTCATGATAAAACCAGATGGAGTGAGAAGAAATCTTGTTGGAAAAATCATTGGTCGATTTGAAGAAGCAGGAATAAAGTTGATTACTATGCAGATGCTTAGTGTATCACGAAAGATGGCTGAAAAGCATTATGCCGAACATGAAGGGAAAGAATTTTACAAAAGACTTTTAAATTTCATAACATCAGGCCCCTCTATTGCAATGGTTCTTGAGGGAAGTAATGTAGTTCCTGAAGTAAGAAAGATGGTTGGAGCAACGAATCCTGCAGAAGCGGAGTCTGGAACCATTAGAGGTGATTTTAGAGAAGAACCCCTCAAATCAACCACCGAAAATATGATCCACGCTTCAGATTCTGACCAATCAGCGAATAGAGAAATAAAATTATTTTTTGGTAAGAATTACCTCTTATAAATTAATTTGATCTATATTATTTAACAAACCTTATAATAAGTCCTCTCATAAGTAACTATTATATAAAAATTTATAAGAGATTCTGAAATAAACATTTCATTTAAATGTGAATCAAGGAAAAGTAAAATGACCGCAAGTGGATATTCACCTAAAAAAAGGATTATTCTTTTTGGACCTCCAGGTGCAGGAAAAGGAACTTTTACTGAAGTTCTTAAAAAATTCCTTCCAGATATTGTCCATATTTCAACAGGTGATATTTTTCGAGAAAATTTATCAAAAAAAACACCATTAGGTTTGAATGCTAAGGAATACATGGATAAGGGTATACTCGTACCTGATGCGATCGTTATTAGTATGGTCAAGGAGAGGTTAGAAAGAGATGATGTTCAAGACCATGGATACATCTTGGATGGATTTCCTAGGACCATCGAACAAGCAAGAGCTTTAACAGAAATTACACATGCAGATATATTCATTCACTTGTCGATTGACAAAGAAATAGTGATTAAAAGAATACTTGGTAGGTATTCATGTCCATATTGCGCTAAGATATATAATAAATTCTTTTTACCTCCTAAACATGAAGGAATCTGCGATGAATGTGGTTCTGAGATAGAATTCAAACAAAGAAGCGATGATAAAGAAGAAACTATTATGAAAAGATTGGATGTTTTTGAAGAAAATGCAAGACCAATCATAGAATATTATTCGAATATGGGAATAATGAAAGTCGTCGACGCAACAAGAACACTTGAATTAAATCGTGACGAGATAAAGGAATTAATAGAACTATTGATCTTAAATATTTGCGTGCCAATAAAATTAACATCAAGTGATTTAAGTCAGAATGAAGAAATAATCACTAATGTAACAGCTTCTAATCCAGAATATATAGAATTTAGACTCGACTATATTGATGACACATCGAAAATTACTCCGAAATTATTAGAATTTTTAATTAAATCAGTTCGAGTTAATGATATTAAGGTTATTTTTACATTTAGAGACAAGTCTGAAGGAGGACAAAAATCAATTGATATTAATGAGCACCTAAGACTCATTACTATCATGGTAAATTCTCGACCTGATTATATTGACATTGAAATGAGTGCCGATGATGAATTTATACGTGAATCTGTTAGCCTTGCCCTTCAAAATGGAATTAAAATTATTTTTTCTTACCATGATTTTGAAAAGACTCCATCTTATGTAGAAGCAAGAAAAGTTATAGATGATTTTGAGAACCGATTAGTTAAAGAATTATCAATTGGTGCAATTACCATAAGAGATTTCCCCTATAAATTAATATTTAAAGCTCAAAACTTTGAAGATAACCTCGTGCCCCTGAGACTATGTCAAGAAATGGCTGATGTAAGAAAAAGAATCATTAGTTTTTGCATGGGAGAGGCAGGAATTTTTTCAAGAGTGAGTTGTGTAAAATATGGTGCCCTTTTAACTTTTGCTTCATTAGTGGATCAAACAGCTCCCGGACAGATAAGTATTGATAAAATGAGAGAAGCTCATAGTATTTTGTATTGAGAGTAAAATTACTCTTAACTTAATTTAAAGGATTTTATCTGTCTGAAACTACCCTTTATTTTAATAATTTATTATTAAAGATCTTGCATCTTTATTTAGATATTTATTATATTGACCTTATTCAAAACCTTGTTTCTAAAAAAAATATAACCATAAGATTTAAATAATCATTAAACTGAATAAAACAAAATTCTCTTTTAAATAAAAATTGGTGATAAAATGCTTGAAAAATTTAGCGAGAATCACGTCAGACTTTTAAATATAATTATCGGAATTTTAGTATGTGTATTATCAATAGTTATTATAATTTTCTCCACGGCAGCCATCTTGGTTCTGTTATTTATAATAGCAAATATTTTATTGATTATTGGTATAGCAAGGATGTACAATGCATTAACAAACGAGAAAACACCGAAATCAGAAATAATATTTAAATTAATATCAGCATCTTTCGCAATATTTATAAGCTTATTAGCAGAAATTTTTATGATATTAAATCCAACTGAATCGATCTTAATATCTGTTATTATTTTCGGTATTGCTTTATTGATAATAGGAATTGCAAGGATTGGTGTTGGACTCATAAATAAAGAATTAAATAATGGTTATAGGGGGCTTATAATAATTGTAGGAATTATAACTTTAATCTTGTCGATAATATCAATAGCAATCCCAACATTAGGAGAACAAATTCTTATAATTATTATCGCAGTTCCACTATTGTTAAATGGTGTTGCGAAAATTGTTTTGGGAATTATCAGTTCTAAATAATTTTTTTTATATTTTCTTCATATGAAAAATTTTTTAAATCAATCCATTAATAATGCATTGACATATAATGTAATATCGAAGGATATATCTATGTAATATCCTCATATAGCTCTTACTTCATGAAACGAGCATTTCACGAAAATTCCATGCTAATCTTTTTAAATGCAAAAACTAAATTTTATTTATAAAATTATTTAGGTAGAAAAAAATGCCATTAGAACCTATACATATTATTAATGGAATATTTAGCCTAGCAGTAATATGCTGTTTTACAATTGTGGGATTAAAAATAGCATTAATTTATAGAAAAAACAAGGACAAAGTATATCTTTTAGTTGGTTTAGCTTGGATGCTTCTCGCATCACCATGGTATGGTAGCGGAACATCATTTATAGTGGCTTTATTTGATGGTACTCAACGTGGATTAATGGATTATGAACTGGTTTATTTTACGCTTGTCGTGCCATTAATCCCAATTGCATTAACTATATTAGTCACTAGCATTACTGAAATAATGTTTAGGCCTTACCGATGGAAAATTCGATTAATCTTCCTCATCTTCGCAATCGTGATGGAAATATTATTCATTGTATACATGATTTATTTTGATTCTTCCCTTATTATAATTGTAGAAACACCAGTAAATGCGACTTATTCCCGGGCAATCATGTATTACATCCTTATAAGCGCATTAATAGTATTACTTATAGGGATATTACTTGCTCGATCCTCAATACAATTAGGAACAGCTGAAGGAAAAATAAGAGGATATTTTCTTCTCATAGCGTTTGTATTATTTGTTTTAGGTGCCTTATTCGATTCTTTGTTAAAAGATTTAATTAAACAAATTAACATTCTTATATTATTACCTCGAAGTCTTTTAATAATGAGTGCGTTTTGTTTTTATTTAGGATTTATCACGCCTAAGTTTATCAAGGAAAGGTTAAAAAAAGCATAGAGCATGTTTAATCAAAATATATCCACAAATAATACTTTTTTTTTTATTAAATACTTATTAATGTAGGAAGTATCTTTATTCTTATAACAAAATAAATTGTGAAATCTCATG
>JBHLME010000050.1:0-30381 GCA_048938445.1 Promethearchaeota archaeon
TACTTGGGTAAAACGAAAGTTGCTAGACTTGACATGCAACGACTAGATAAAGACGTTGAAATTGAAATTTACGATGAGGCTGTGGCAGAAGATAAAGAATTTTACATCATCCTCTCTTTATTCGGCGCAATGTGCTTCTTCATGAAAGATTGTGAAGATATCATAGAGGGGTTCTACAAAACAATGAAAGAAACCGGAACGACAGATTATAAAGTCCCACGTCATGAAGAAATTCTCTTTAGAAATCCACGATTCATGACAAGAAGATAACCTTATATAATATTTAATTTACTAATTTTATTTTATTTTCATTTTTAGAAATAAGAAAAGTAAAAAAAAGAATAAATTTTATTGATTTTTTATCCAACCCTGTTTTTCTTCCAATTTTTATATGAACGTGTTTCTTTACCACGATAAATTGCATTCTTACCTGTTTCTTTATGATAAGCTTTATGAAGTTCTTCTTCATTCATTCCTTTCAACTTATCAACTTTTATTTCTTCTTCAATCTCTATTTCTTCTTCGATTCTTTTCACTCTCTTGAGGACTGCAAATACACCATGGCTCCAAATAAGAAAAATTATGAAGAAAAATAGAATAAAAAGGAACATCATGGCCCCAAACCAAAGTATCCATACTCCCGCACTAAAAGTATACATCCAATTAACCCATATACCCCATGCCCATGAGTAAAATTCTTTGGGTAATATAAAAATAATGATAAAGGTTATTGTGACAAAAGCACCTATAAGAGTAATTGCTATTAGCCATCTTAGAGTATTGTAATCCTCATATTTTTTTGCTATTTTCCTATCAGGAAATAAGACTTTACATAATCTATAGATTCCTCCTCTAAATAATGTGTAAAAGAAAACTAATAAGATTAAATGTCCAGTAACAGCCGCGCTTATAATAGCTGCTTGTAGGGCAAGAGGGAACCCGAGAAAAATCTCTAACTTTTTTGATTCAATGAGCATCCCTAAAATCGTGCCCCAAATTCCCAATACAACGACTGCAGTGGCAATTATTGTAGCATAATAAAAAGTTCGGGCAACCCTTACATCCCACGTAGAGTATTCATCTAGAGGATCAACTTTTCTAAGCGGTGCTTTCCTTGGTTTTCTCTCCCTTGGCATCATTAATCAACTTTTTTTATATACTATTTGTTTCTATATTTATATATTTAATACTTCTATATTTGAATACCTTATTTATGAATTTATTGGTATGTTAATATTATTTTTATCCTTGGTTATTAAAATATCATTTCATTTTATAGTTGTTTTACATGCAGGACATGTATCTGCTTTAGGAGAAATGTGAGCACCACAAAACGGACAATAATATTCTTTCTCCCCCTTTTTCTCTTTTGTTGTTGCTTTTACTTTTTCTACTTTTTCAAGAACTTTACCCTTCGCAGTTGATGTATCAAATTGAGGTTTAATTTCTTCTTCTTTTTCTACTTTTTTGAAATCCAAAAGAGTATAACAAGTAGGGCAATGCTTTTTCTTTACAATTCGAAAACGATAAGGTAGATATATTATCAATGCAATTCCTAAAGTAGCAAAAATAATGAGTCCCCATAAAACCGCCCCTAAGGTACCTATTGGTTTTTTAATGGGTTTATCAACTTCCTTTTTACAGACTTTACAATATCCCGTTACCATTCTTCACACCATTTATCCTAAATTTTTATAATAGAATTATTTTAAATATAGTTTTTATTTACTTATTTAGATTTTATTATATATTGTGTATATAAATATTTTACTTAGTTTACATGTAATTTAATATTTGCATGATTGCGTTGATTGAAAACTCTTTTTATATTGAAACTTATGGTTGTACTTCTAATAAAGCAGATTCACTTATCATGAGGAATGTTTTAATAAAATCAAATTATCATCAAACGGATTTTGAAAAAGCACAATTTATCATAATTAATACATGTGCGGTAAAAGAACAAACAGAAAATAAAATAAAAGATAGGTTAAAAACTTTAAACAATTTATTCAAAAATGATCCTGATCGATATGTTATAATTGCGGGTTGTTTGCCCCATATTACTCCTGAGTATAAAGGTGAGTTAAAAAAAGTAATTCCATCCTTCTCAGCGATTATTGATCTAAATAATCTTGAAGACCTCCCCTATATTATTGAAAAACTTAAACATTCAAAAAAAAATCAAATTTTTCTCTCAAATAAAACTATCGATAAGGCAAGATATTTTATAAATCATCCCAAGGGAAAGATTACAGGAATTGTACCAATATCCGAAGGATGTTTAGGATCTTGCACGTATTGTTGCGTTAAAAATGCACGTGGCTCTCTTAATTGCTATGATCCAGAACAAATTGTCAATAATATTGAATATCAATTAAAGCAGGGAATAAAACAAATATATCTAACTTCACAAGATTGTAGTTTATACAATCATGATGGTGTAGAATTAATTCATTTGATCAAAAAAATAGTGGCTCTACCGCAAGACTTTTTTTTAAGGATTGGGATGATAAATCCTAGTATTTTGATAGATAAAATAGACCAATTAATATCGATATTTAACCTAGATAAGGTTTATCAGTTTTTACATATCCCTATTCAATCTGGAAGTAATGAGGTCCTAAAAAGGATGCAAAGACCTTATTTGATATCAGAGATTATTGATAAAATCGAGATATTACGTGAAAAATTTCCTTATTTAACCATATCCACGGACATCATATGCGGTTTTCCGGAGGAAACTGAATATGAATTCTACAGGACAATTAATTTTATCAAATGGTTAAGACCTGAGATTATCAATATCTCAAAATTTACACCTCGTCCTGGAACTGAAGCTAAAAAAATGAAACAATTAGACAGCAAACTAATAAAAAAGAGATCAATTAGGTTGTCAAAAATCTTTAGAAACAGTTTAAGTGATATCAATGATAAGTGGAGGGATTGGAGCGGTAAAGTTTTAATCTTACATGAAGGTAGTGGAAAAAATCAAGCATTTGGGAGAAATTTTGCATATAAAAATATATTTGTAAATGATTATCACGGAAAATATGGTAAGTTTGTTGATATAAAAATTATTAAAGTTGATGGATTTAACCTATTTGGAAAACTTATATAAAAAAATAGAAAAAGTTTGTTAGTTTTAACCCAGCAAGGGCAAGTCCCGTCCAATCTCGTTTTTTTATTGGACGTTCATCCTAAACCAACATTTAATTTTCGAGAATAAATCTCTTCACCACTCTCATTAACGACTGTAATGTGAGCGGCACACGATAGTCAACAGTCAAAACAACGGACTATCATTTCCAAGACATTTACTACTCCTTCTGGAACATCACTCATGTTTTAGCACCTATCTTATTTTTTTATTGCTTTATTTCGTATAAAAACTTATTTTTTATCAAAATTAACTTGCTAGTTTATATTTTAATTGTATTTCTATGCTATACTGTATTTTTCCAATAGCTCTTTTGGTCTGGTGCGATGAAATTTAATTCCGATATCATCAGATTTCTCTCCAAATGCTAATGCAAGCAACTCAGTAATATATAAAACTGGTATCCCGAATGTATCTCCTACTAATTTTTCAGCTTTTTTTTGATTAGTATCAAATTGTTGAAAACAAGCAGGACAGTTGACGATAAGTGCTTCTGCACCCGCGCCGATTGCACTTTTCATTTTATTTGCTAAAATTTGCATTGCTGGTTCTTCTTCCGTGTTTCCAACACCAGAGCCACAACAGAGTACTTCTTCTTCATAATCTACAGGAGTTGCTCCTGTGGCCGCAACGATTTCTCTTAATTTCTTTGGTTTCATTGGATCATCTGTTTGCACTATTTCTGAAGGACGGTTATAATGACATCCCGTATGACATGCTACTTTTAAACCACTTAAATCTTTTTTGACCTTTTCCTTTATTTTTTCAGCGCCGATATCATGTAAAACTTCAACGAAATGTTTTACATTAATAGTACCTTTAAATTCTCTCCCGATTTGGCTAAGGATCTTGTTAATCTTTGCTTTTTCATGTTCATCATGGTTTAATTCTTTATTTACAAGTTTGAGTGTTTGAAAGCATCCATTGCATAAGGAGATGATGTCTTTCCCTTCATCTTCAGCTATAGTTAAATTTCTTGCACCCATTGCCAACCAACTTTCATGATCTACTGAATTAAAACCAACAGGATCTGGACAGCAAGCAAAAGGTGCTTCGGACGTCTTTATTCCTAATTTATCAAATACTTTTCTTGCAGATGCTTCAAGGAAAGGAATTCTGTTTCCAATTGTACATCCTTGGAACATTTTATACTCAGTCATCTTAATTCCTCCTTTATTTCTTTAAAATTATATTTAATTTTGTTGCATTTAAAAGTTTCTGAACCTCTTCTACATTTGGTTCTTCAATTTTAGGGAGGCCTAATTGTTCTCTTCTTCTTTCTATTGCAGGTTGCGGTGGAATTGCTTTTCCCGCATCATAAATAGTTGAAGCTTGAGTGGTGTAATAATCAGGGCCTTCTCCGGCAGCTATGCTCATATTTTTTAATACTGTGAATATTTCCGTTAATTCTATCTTCTGTGGACAGACTTCATCACATGTGTCGCATACAGTACAACCCCATATTGAAAAATTATCTTTTTGTCCCTTGAATACATTTATACCCAAGAATGATAACATTATATTTGCTCTTGGATTATATTTATCAGGAGCTACTTTAGATACTGGACATACATCTGTACATCGAGAACACTGATAACAATACTTTAACGCGTCGTGAATATGAGCATCCATTACTTTTTTTCTTAATTCATAATCAACAGCAACCATTTTTTTCTTTCACTTTTAATAAATTTATTGTTTTAATAAAAAATTTTATATTATTTTATCCATGGATCTGGTAATTTCAGTCCATCCAACGCCTTGTCTTCAAAAACTTGCTTGGCAACGTGCATCAAGGATTTCTCGATGCCAGCAATGTTGTGATTCGTCGCAACCAAGAGGTTAGCTTTCTCACAAATTCCTTGCGCATCAGACCAAATATTATAGAGCAATATTCCTCGTGGTGCTTCTGTCATGCCAACACCGTTCCCAGCCCTTGGTTCGACATCCAAAGTCTTGCAATCAGGGTTTACGATGTCAGGATCCTTGAGCAGGGTTGCGATCATTTCGATTGCTTCCACGGTCTCGATGATGCGAGCCCAATGATAGGCAAACGTGTGATGCGGATTGTCTCCAATCTTAGCACGCATATCCTTGAGGGCTTGATCGGCCAATGGTGTTGCCATCTTATCGGCAGCATTGACCATTGCCAAACAGTTCGCACGATAAATTCCATCAGGGTAGCCCGCAGGCTTGTAATACATGTGCGTGGCATAAGAATGCTCAGGAATGTGCTCGCCTAACGCTTCCAAGTAGTTATGATAATCATAATCGATCTTCTTTCCATCGGGAGTCACGATCCGGATATCACCGTCATAAATATCGTGAACGCCATTCTTGGTCATACCAAAATAATACGTTGGAACGACGCCGACATTCGCGATGACATCAAAATAATCATCAACCACTTTTAAGGCAATTTCAACCGTCTTTTTCGTGAATTCAATTTGTTCGTCAACTTGCTTGAGGAACTTGTCCCTTCCTTCTTCGCTCATGGGTTTTTTCATTCCACCAACAATTGCGGAAATGGGATGCACGGACTTTCCACCAATTTCAGCGCATAATTTTTGGCCAAAATCCATCATCTTCAAGGCCATCGCACCCACGTCAGGCATTTGATTGATCACGTGCACGACATTTCTCAATGCAGGATCCGCCATGGGTCCCAATAAGAAGTCAGGTGCCGCCAAGGCATAAAAGTGCAACACGTGTGAACTATATTGCTTGGCATTCATGATCAATTGCCGCAACTTGTAAGCGGCGGGAGGGATTTCCACGCCCCATGCATCTTCCACTGCCTTTGTTGGAGTAATGTGGTGGGGGATCGGACAAATGCCGCAGATTCTCGGGGTAATCCTTGGAATGTGCTCGCAGTAACGTCCTTCCACGAACTTTTCAAAAAATCTCGTCGAAGTGATGTTAAATTGCACGTCCTGCACCTTTCCATCGTCTCCGATTTTAATGTGCAACCCACCATGTCCTTCTAATCGAGTGACTGGTTCTACTTCAATTTCTTTTACCATTTCTTTATTCGCCTCCTTTATCATGTCGTTTATATCCTAAAGTACTAGCTGCTACGGTAAATCTATTAAATAATCCTGCAGGATCTTTAATCTGATTTAAGACTTCGTCAGGATCTTTATCAGCACATAACGAACCTAATGTGCTCATAAACTTGGCACCTTGTTCTTTTACACCGATAGGTGGTCCATAACAACCTAAGCATGGAGCATTAGCTTTATTGGGACAGATAGTTCCACAACCGGCATGCGTGACGGGTCCTAAACAAATATATCCTTGTTCTAGGAAACAAGTATCCATGGTTGGTAATCCTTCATAATCACGCTTCAAATCACCAGGTACCTTATCCGCAACTTCTCTATCACAATGACTACAAACGGTTTTTGAACTATATTTAAAATTTGGATCATCTTTTAACAAATATAATGCACTTCCAGCAATATTATCAATGATATTATTTCCTGTTGGAGCTACATCTAATGTTAATTTCCCCTTGACTTCCTTAGTTGCAATACTATCAGGTTCATACGCAAGTCTTTGAATCAAATCTCCACGGAAATAAAAATTACCGATATTTGCAACTCCTAAATATAGATCTAAAAAGTGTTGCAAGCTTGAAGCTTGTTCAGGTGTTAAGGTATTAACGCTTTCTACAATGCTCTTTAATTTCTCTACTTTTTTACCAGGTTTTGCAGTTGCTCTAAAACATCCAAAGCAAACTTCTCCGTTATTAGGACACATTTCTTCGCAACCTGCTGCGGTGATTGACCCATAGCATAAGGTTCCCTTATCTAAGAAGCAGCCTTCTTTAGCTAAAGCACATGTATCACAGACGCATTTATTTTTATTAAGAGACTTTGGACCTTCACCAACTACTGTCAGTAAGTAAGAGACTGCGGCTAGAATATTTTCTGTAGTAGGAGGACATCCAGGAATGAAAACATCCACGTCAACTATATCTTTAGTAAGTATGAGATGATCCTCAAAACCAGGGACATGTACAGTAGGTTCTCCTCCACTTTTATCGGCAATACTTTCTACTTGTGAAAATTTTCTCGTGATCAATTCTTCTTTATCAAATAAGTTAGCTAAACCCTTTACACTTCCATGAACCGCGCAGGCACCTAATGCAACGATAACTTTGCACTTTTTTCTCATTAACTTCACATTAGCAGTATCTTGTTTAGTCCTCGCAACACCTTCAATGAACCCGACCACAATCTCACCATCTTTCCTAGCTTCTAATGAATCATGCTTGAAGTCAACTACAGCTGGCCAGTAAACTATCTCGAGTTCTGGAAGTATCGGAAGCAAATTAAGATGAGCATTCAATAATGATTGATGACATCCCCAACATGAACTTAATTGCATAAAAGCTACTTTAACAGGCATCTTGTTTTTTCTCACATGTTTTTTTGTAATTTCATTTATAAATAGTAATATTTCGTGTAATATTGAATTTAATAAAAATGTGTTGATTATAATGTGTCTTTTGTAAGCAAGTTTCCAAGTAAAACTTCAATTCTATAAGGATGGATATAAATATTCATTCTAGCACCCCTTACAAATCCTATTAGAGTAGTTTTATAGGTAAATACCAATCTTATTTCTAAATCATTTGCTTAATTAATTAAATTAACTTTTGGTAATTCAGAACCAGTTTGTCTTGAAAATAAATAATTCTATGATTAGAACAATAGTGATACATCATAAGAAATTTTATAAATGTAATTATTTTTAAAATTTTTATAAGAATTTATCTATAAACTATTTCTTTTCCCTATTATCTCTTCTGGTTTATTTATGAATTCTGAAGGTAAAGATGCTCTGATAGTTTTTAATTCAAGATTATTTTTCTTATATCTAAATGGTAAAACATAATAAAGCAAGGCGGGAATAAGAAGAAGTATTTCTTCTTTCCCAAAATCTGACAATTCATAATAAACATGTATAGGTCCTTTTGAATAAACAGTTCTTATAATAATTCTTTTTTTTTCCAATGAGCGTAATCGATCAGTTAAAGTTCGGTTACTAATTTCTGGAAGCATTCTTTTTAGTTGGTTAAAACTACTTTCCCCATATATTAATAATGTATAGCAAATTTCAACAGTCCATTTTCCTTGTAGAATTGCAATAATCTCCTTAAACAGTTTAAATTTAAGATTTAATTGTCGTTCATCAAACTCATACATGTTAAACTCCATTTTCAAGCTTTTTAAAGCATTTTCTTGTATTAGAGGAATGAGTTCAATGAGTTCTTTATAATTATTTAGATGCATATTTATCTTTTTTTTTCTCTTTTTAATAGATTTTGCCAGAATACATCAACGTGATAACTAAAAAAACTTATCTAATGCATTCCAACTCTCTTTCAATTTTAAATATCATAATGAATATAGTTTAATAAATTTAAATTTTTAAACATAAATTTTACAATAGGTTTACAAAAATGGAAGTATTAAAAAAAAATGCAGATAAATTACATCAGATATACCTTATTGCTTGTTTAATCGCGTTCATTTTGGTGTGTGCTGGCCTATTCTTATTCCCAAGACCTATCGCGGATAATTCAGTAGTCACATTTGCATATGCAGATGGATGGATACGTGAAATAGCCATATGGAATTTATCAATGATAATCATGATTATTTATGCTTTAAGAGCTAAAAATGAGCAGTTCAACATAGTAATAACAATAAGTATTATTACGATATCTAGCTTTTTTGCAATAAACCATTTAGTTGGGATGATAATTGCCCAAACTCTTGCTCTTGTTAATTTAAGTATTACAATTCTTAATCTAATTTCAGCAGTTTTGGGTATTGGATCACTTATTCTTATAAAACTTAAATAATTATTTTGTTTAAAGTAGAAATTGATACAATTGGTTAAAAAATGAGTATATTGGAAGAAAGTCTGTAATTTAAACTTCAATTCTATAAGGATGAGTATAAATATTCATTCTCGCACCTCTAACAAAACCAATTAATGTTGTACCATAAGCAAAAGCTAGTCTTACACCCGATTCAACAGCAGCAGATAATGATGCAATAATGGGGATCTTCGCCCGAATTGCTTTAAGAACTGAGTCTCCCGTTAATCGCCCTGTTGATGTTAAAAACTTTTGACTAAAATCTGATTTCTTCAACAATAAATCTCCAATTACCTTATCAATGGCATTATGTCGACCAATATCTTCTTTACATGATAATAATTTTCCATCAAAATCAAAAATGGCAGCACCATGACATCCTCCCGTTTCTCGAAATAGTTTCGTGTGTTTTTGCATTTCTATGATTGAGGAAAAAATAATATCTGCCTTGATTTTAACGTCATCTTTTTCTTTTGAATTCTTTTCAGAATCCTCAAGGGCTTTTTTAATCAGATTTCTCCAAGGTGATGAGATACCGCAAGTTGTATCAATTACCCTACTAATTGGATTCATGGTTAAAATGTCTATATTAAATTCTACAATATCTTTTAATTTGACATCAACTACATTTTCTAATTCATCTATATTGATCTCTTTGATATCTTTAGTTGAATTCACGATCCCTATAGAATATAAAAAACCCATTGCAAGTTCTTTTAGATCATTTGGCAAGCAAATAATATTGGATAAAGGTTTTGAATTGACGTGTAAATCAACGGGTTGTTCGACAAGGATAGTATCTTGCATGTCGATAACTTCGTTTTTCTTGATTCGTTTAATGTTAACAGGGCGTTTAAACATGACGAGATAATAATTTTAATGAGCTTTTATTAATGAATGTAAATAATGATTAATACAAAAATCTTCTCTCTAACTAAATATAAAATTAAAAATGTAAAGAATATAAAATAGATTTAAATAGAAGTTTAAAATTAAAAGAGAAAAGAAATTTACTTAGGCAGCGACATACAACCTGCCATTAGAACTATTTGATACTTTTTGAGTAGCCTTATCAATTTTTGAATGGTTCTTTTCTACTGAATGATCTCCACTATATTCTATAAATTTTCCCTTGATTATTTCTCCGTTCATTAATTCAATTTCATTAACTTCACCGATTTTCTTATAAGAGGGTAGTATCTTCGATACTTTTCCCTTTACAACGACTGTTCCTCTAACTTGATCTGCTCCCACACCTCTATCACAATCACCTTCAACGATTATAGTCCCTCCGTGACTGTGAATTCCTAAAAAGGCCCCAGCACCACCACAGATTAGAGTAGGAAATCTTTTCCCAGGTTTGGATCCACTTACCCATGATAAGGCTTCATGTCCAATATTCCCTTTCACCTTGATCACTCCGTTTTCCATTCCTTTCCAAAACCCTCTATAAGCAGCACCAACATAATTTCCTGCATTACCGGTAATCTCTAATTCTCCTCCTTTTAACATTGCTCCTGCCCAGTCACCAGCATTTCCATTCACTAGTATTTTTCCTCCTTTCATTAGAGATCCTACATGCATGCCAACATCACTATTTATCACAATTTCTCCACCAGTCATTTTTTCTCCTATTCTTTTCACGTTTGAAAGATCTCCATCAATAATGATTTTAGTATCGGCAATTTCACCAGCTTTTCCTGAAACGGTGAACAAATCTCCTATTGAAAGTTTTTCATTTCCACAAAAAATAGGCAATTTCTTTATATCATCAGCAGATTTTCCCGCAAAATTATCAGGTGTTATTGATTCAGCTTCTATTGGATAAACTTGAACTTTTTTTAACTTTAATTTTACATCTGCCATGTTATTTTTCCCCCTTTTTTTCTTTTACTTTATCAATCAAGAGCTGCAAAATTTCTGCATCAGTCAAGCATTCTCCAGGAGCATCTTTTACTTTCCTTAGCATTAATGGTACGTGATCCATTCGGTATGCTGTACCCTCACATTCAATTCCTGCAATGGCTGGAGGTAGGATGATGTCTGCAAAGGCTGAAGTAGGTGTCTCATGGGGTTCAATTGAGATTAATGGATGCTTAAACATGTTTCTGACCGATGCAGCTGGAAAGTTACTTGCAGGATCAGAGGCAACTATTAGTGAAGCATCGATTTCATCTTTTCTCAATACGTCGCATGAGGAAAATTCTCCTGGATTGTATCGGGGATAACCTTTTGAGAAATCAATTGAAAATGGATATCCTGTATTCCAGGTAAAAACAGTGTTCGCCCCACTCACGTTGTAATGTCCTCGCATGGCAGTGATCAAAAATTTTGTATAATCATTTAACTCACGGGTTAAACAAATTGCAGCATCAATATTTCGATGATGAGCAAGTGTTTGAGTCAATCCCATACCAAAAAATATGACTCCAAATTTGCATGATTTTAGCTTATTAACAAGTTCCACAATTTGTTTTGTTGACACTCCTGAAACTTCTTGAGCATCGAGTTCTATACCTCTTACAACTGCTCTTATCGCATTAAGTAGCTCGTAGTCTTCATCGGGTTTTACTTGTAAGTGCAAGTCTGCTATTTGAGCTGTGTGTGTGTTTCTTGGATCTACCACGACAACATAACGATCATGACGTCCATCTTTTCTGAAATAGCCTCTTATGAATTCGCTATACCTTCCAAGATGTCTTGGATGAGCGTGAACGGGATTACACCCCCAGAAAACTACTAAATCTGCTCTATTTTTATACTCTCCTAAAGTTGAACTTGGAACACCTACATCTTGAACTGCCAATAATGTTGGACCATGACAAACTGAAGCAGTATTATCTAAAATTCCCCCTAGGAGTTCAGCTAACTCAACGCCTTTTCCTTGTGCATGAGCTTCAGTGCTTGAAAATCCATAGAGTAATGGTCTTTTTGCTTTTACTAAAATGTCTGCGGCTTTATCTATTCCATCATCCCAACTTACCTCTTTATGACCATCACCATCCTTAATGAGTGGTTTTGTGTACCTATGAGGGCTTGGATTTGAGGAGAAAAACTTTTTCGTGCCGATTTGACAACCATTCCTGACTTCAATGACTTTATTATCAACCACGTCAACTTCTAAATCATCACAAAGCGTTCCACAAAAAGGACAAACAACATCCTTGCACGTATTTATATTTTTTGATGCCATTATCATACCTCTATTAATGTTTTTATTAATTCTAATGCATCTAAAACCTTTCCAGATTGAACTACTTCTACTTTTGCTTTCATTCCTTTAAAAGTAGGTGTTCCACAGGATTTCGAATCGGGATTTACTACTTGATTCGCCCAAGGCCCCATGGGGATGAAAATTACACCGGGATGAGGTCCCTCTTCTGAAATTGTAGAATAAACAACTACACTTCCATGATCTGTAATAATTTTTACAGGCGTTCCAACCATGCATCCTAATTTTTTAAAATCATCTTTATCAAACATGCATATTCCAGCGGCACGAACATTTTCTTTCGTTGTTTTTGAACCCTCAAGGGCAACACCTTGCTGAATAGTTCGTCCTGTTAACAATATAACATCATTTAAACTCATTATTTCTCACTCCTTGAATGTCTTCTCATTGTTTTTAATCGTTCTATTAGTTCTGGCCAAAATGGTTCATTAAACGTTCCTGAATATTTAACTTCTTTGATGTCTAAAACAACTGCACCAGTTGGACACGCATTATCGCAAGCACCACATCCCACACACGACTCAGGATCGACAATTACATTAGGAGGATGCTCCCATCCTTTCTCGGCAGGTGGTGGGATTGTTATTGCTCCAGAAGGGCAGACTTCATAGCAAGTTCTGCATCCCCCTGCACATTCCTCATCAATTATCTTGATATCGGAATCAACATATTGCTTGACTACTTTTTCTACACCATTTTTATTCTTAATTTTCTTAGCCTGAAATTCCAATTTTGGAACAGCTTTTTGTTTAACGATTGGAATATCGTCCAAATTAAGTACCTCGCCATTAATTTTCAGAGTTAATGCCGAAAAGGGACAGCAAACGACACAAGTCCCACACATGACACATTTATTTGGATCGTAAACCTCAGGAATCAATCCAGTTGTATTGGAGAGTCTAATGGATGCCCCTACTGGTCCTCTATGAACTGCACCTTTTGGACAAACGCGCCCACAGGTGCCACAACCCGTGCATTTACCCTTGTCCAAAATTAACTCCTGGGCTTGCGTGAGATATTGAACTTTAACAATCTCTTCATTACCTATTATTTTTCTGCTAATTTTTGGAAACATTCATCTTAACCTCTTATTTTATAAACATTAAAAAATTCTATTTTTTTCTTTCATTTAATTTTAATCTTGATACGATATTATCCCAAAATGGGCTATTATAAGTGCCTGAATACTTAACATCAGTTATTTCAAGCGTTAAAGCTCCAGTTGGGCATGCATTATGACATGCTCCACATGCAATGCACTTATCATTATTGATAGTAAGTATGATTTCTGAATCCCATGTAATATCTCCTTGTTCACAAGACCACGTGATCGCACCTGAAGGGCAAGAATCTGCACAGTTTTTACACCCACCTGCACATAAATTAGTGTTTATCGTTACAAATCCCTCGGTATATATGTTAGCTTTCTTTCCTGAATCTAGTGTTATAGTTTTAGATTCTAATTTTGGGAGTGCTTTCTGTTCAACTAATTGAATCTTGGAAACAGGAAGGGATTCTCCATTTATTGATAAAGTTAATGCTTCAAAAGGACATAGATATGCACATGTTCCACAATAGACGCATTTTGATGGATCTCTCACGTTTGGAATTAAGAAATGGCGCACTTTTTTTATGATTTGCTTGTGGGAAAATCTAATAGGTTCATTGAGTTTTTGTTTTGAGATTGCCTCTTTAGGACATGCTCGGGAACAGACTCCACATCCCACGCATTTTTCTTTATCAAGAATTAATTCCAGATTTTCTTTTAAGAATTGAACATTTACAGTTTCAAAATTATTCTCCTTCTTCCTCGATATTTTAGGAAACATTTCTAATTAAGAACCTCTTTTATCAAATTATTTGTTTTATTGACATATCAATGGCATTTTGGGGACATTCCTTGACACATACACCACAGCCATCGCAATTTTGTTTTCTATCATCGATGAAAATTGGATAAGCCGTGCCATTTCTTACCAATAGGACAGCATTTTTAGAAGTTAATTGGCCATCAATCTTTAACCTATTAAAATTAATGGGGCAGCTTACTACGCATACATTACATCCAGTACATAAAAATTTATTAATCTTAAGCGTGAAATCTTGAGACATTTTTATCCCTCCTGTCTTAGTGGATTTGGACCTAATTCCTTAATCGTGTGAACAAATTCATTAGCTACTTCCGTTAATTCTGCTCCTTCTGAAGCTGAAATTTGGGTATAATAAACTCTTTTAGGATTTATCCCGTATTGTTCCAAGTAGCGATGAAGTAATTTCATTTTCGCAAATGTTTTATAATTTCCTTCCACATAATGACAATCACCCGCATGGCAATGTGAAACAAGTACACCATCCGCGCCATTCATTAAAGCATCCAAAACATGTTGTGGTTCCATTCTTCCCCCACACATCACACGCATTATGCGTAAATTGGCTGGTCGTTGCATGCGCGAAGTTCCAGCCTGATCTGCGCCAGCATACGTGCACCAGTTGCAAAAAATAGCTAAAATTTTTGGATTAAACTCACTTACCGTCATGATTTTTCAATTTTGTAGTTTTAACGTTAATTAGTTTTCAGTTAATAATTTCATGAAATTGATTTGATAATAAGTATCATTAAAAATTTATTAAAAAATTTGCCATGTAATTTGATATTTTACTCGCTTAAATAAAAAAATAAAAATTAATGGGAGAAAAATTAAGAAACAAGGGTGATGTTAAATAATAGTAATTCTTTAATTTTTAATGTCAAATGAATGATATCAAGATGTTTTCCAATGTAGTTATAAATATGGAATGACACAGAGAAAAGCCACAGTTTCCGCCCCTTCATTACTATAGCCATGAGGTTCATTTGGAGGAAAATAGATGACATCTCCTACTCGTGCTGCTATTTTTTCTCCTGCTTCATTGATTAACTGACATGCTCCTTCCAAAATATAGATGTGATGTTCTTCTGGATGTGAATGAACTCCGATTTGACCTCCAGGTTGAATTTCAAAACGTCGAGTTGTATAACGTGTCGATCCTTCTTCTTTAGTAATTAACCACCGAATGGTCGTTTTAGTGGAGTTTGCTTTAGTAACGACTTCTTCGGACACGTCAGTATAATGTTTCTTTATCATGAAAATAGAGTATTTTTAATGACAAATAAAATTAATCCTTCATAAATACGATCTTAATGAAAATAATGAAAATATAAGTAAATACTTATACTTCTTTTACTTATAGTTACTTAACATGACAGATTTTTTTGAAGGATTATCTGATATTTTTAAAGCTCTTTCTGATCCTACTAGACTCAAGATTTTTAGCTTGCTGATGTTTAATGATGAGGATAAACGTAAAGTAATCGATCTTGCAGAAAAAATCGGAATTTCACAACCAGCAGCAACCCAACATATTAATATCCTGAAGGATCAAAATCTTATTACACTAAAACGTGATAAGAATAGCAAGTATTACTATATTAATAGAAATAAATTTACAAATCTAAAAAATATCATTAATCAGGCACTTGATTCGTCTATCATGAGGTGTACATTTAATGGTAAGTGTAGTGAATGTCCAAGACATAAATCTCACAATCACAAAATTTAACAAAAGGATTTATAATACCTCTCCTCGATTAATTAAATCAATTGTGATTAGTTGACTATAATTAAAGTTAGGTTTAAATATAAGTGATTACTTATATTAATTATAATCTATATAAGTTGTCACTTATATTATTATATAAGATTAAATAGTGAGGTGTAGAACAATAGCTACTAAAAATGATAAAGCAATGCCTAATATTGGATTTAAAATGATGTCTGCATTATTTACTGTCAGAGACTTATTTAACGATCCTATGAAAAAGATAAAGAAAGCTAAAGTTTCAAGAGGACATCATGTTTTAGATTATGGATGTGGACCTGGAGCCTACACTATTGCCGCTGCTAAAGTTGTTGGAGATTCAGGCAAAGTCTATGCTGCAGATATTCATCCGTTGTCTGCTAAAAAAATTAATGCAAAAGCGTTATCAATGAGATTAGAAAATATTGAGACTATCACAACTGATTGTTATATCGGTTTGGATGATGAATCTATTGATAGGATTCTCTGCTTTGACATGTTTCACATGTTAAAAGAACCAAATAAAGTATTAAAAGAATTTCATCGTGTTATAAAACCTAACTCAATCCTTTCTTTAGATTGCCATCACTTAAATGATATACAAAATAGAATAGAACAATCTAAATACTTTAAACTCGTGGATAAAATAGGTAAAACATTTAATTTTGAAAAATTATGAAATATTTTTAACTCATTCATAAAAAATTACATTAATCAGATTAAATAATTTGATCTTTAATTGATTCGAGAACTCTATTTACTAAAATTTGGTTTGATTTAGTAAGATGTAGGTCTTTAAATTGTTTTGCTTTTATTCCGTTTGGAAACTTGCACATGACTACATTATCTAATAAGTCTCCATCATAGTTCAACATCGATCCAACATCATAGCCAACAACTTTAAATTGGTTTTTGAGAGCTAACTTGATCGAATACCTTCCTAAATGAGTTGTAGGAATGCGCCATTCAATTAATCTCCATGATGAAAACTTTTCTAAAAGGTATTTAAGCGTGCTTTTTCTCAAGTATCCGCCAATTCTTACCATTCCTTTATACAAATCTTTCTGAACTTGGTAACTTTCGGTTCTAAATCCACTAAACTCATCAAAGATGATTCTATCATTTTTCATTTTTCGCAAGTTTTTATTTCTCATGAGGGAGTAAAAAAAGTAAATATCCTCATTATCAATGAGATGGATTTCCTTTTGTCTTTTTTTCCATAAAGTATTGAGAATATTAACATACAAAATCGCAGGTTCCTCAATTCCATTTGTGCAAGGTTCACCTTTCGAAGCATCAAATTTTCTCTTATTTGAAAAATTATTATAACTAGGAATGAATGCATATCCAATTCCACCCGATTTTTCAAGGAGTTTTTGAGATTTGATGTTAACAGCACGCACGTCACTATCAAGCCTGACAACATTTTTAAACTCTGGTAATCGTAGAATGTGAATGATTCCTCCAGATCCTAATTTTGTAGATAATCCTTTTCCTTGATACTTTTTCTTAAGAACTGCTTTACAGGCAAATGCCGTGGTATATCTTTTTTCAATTAAACCTGTTCCACATATCTCAGGTTTTTTATTTATCTTTTCACATACAACCCAATAAATATTTTTTTCTGTTATTTTTTTACTTAGAGCTTCAACGTCATATACAAGGGGGTCCACGTAATATTTGGAATATTGCTCTCTATATATTTTTGAAATGTATCTAGCATCTTCTGGCATTGCAAATCTTAATCCATAAAATCTACCATCTTTAGCATGGAATGATTGAAAATAACCGTCATGAGTAGATGATATATTATTTTGATTTTTTAAGATTATGTAAGTTACGTTCCATCTCCCCTAATCATTGTGAATATTTAATTTCACTTTTTTCGCGGGAAAAAAATGAAAAAATAGAATCTAATCTAAAGTACAATAGGAGAGATATCTTATATAATACAGTATTCAGTTTGAATTACGTGTCATTATAACAAACGATAAAAGGAAAGATATAGGTATTTAAATTAAAAAAATATCTGATTAAGGATTGTTTATATTAATATTAGAAATATAAATAGAAAATTAAGGTCTTCCATGTATTTAGGAACTTACTCACTTTTTAGTTGTCTGCCAATGCCATAATACATGAGTAAAACCCATAGTATAACTGATAAGCTATAAACAGTATTTATTACTCTTATAATGTAAATATTTAAAAGATTGGCAATCATTATTCCATAAAGGAGAATTAACAATCCTATAACTCCTATTATATAATATAACCATTTTTTCTTTAACATTTCATTTGTAAAATTTCTATATATTTTAAATGATGTATAAAGGATGGGGATTACCCCTATACCTGTAACCACGCACACCACATAAAGAAAGAAAAACCATGTCCAAATAGGATATCCTTCAGAAATGAATTCACGGTTAACGGATATGCCATTAAGAGGAATGAAAAGTGCCATGCAACCTAATAAAATTCCATAAAAAATTATTATCAAATTTTGTTTTGTAGCAGTGAATGCTGTTGTTGAAGAGAGTATTATTAAATTAGAGACTAAAATAAAGATTATTCCAAAAAATATGAAAAAAAGCGTGAGAACATGAAGGACTATTATGAGAAGCTCAAAATATAAAACTTCTAATGGAGCATAAAACATGTTTATAATATTTCCAAAAGCTGTAGATATATATAAAGCGCTAAAGATCTTGCTTATTCGTTGTTTGGAACGTTTAAGAATTTTATATGCTAGATAGAGAAAAAAAACTACAACGATTGGCAGTGAAATATATACAATTATAAGTCTAATAGTGGGTGGTGCCATAAATTATACAACTTTAATTAAATTTAGTTATAATAATCCTTTATGTACTTTTATTTAAATTTATTTGTGATAAATTGTATTTAGGACAAGTAATAGATTAGATTTTATTGTCGTATTGATAATAGGAACAAAGTTGAATATTAGACTAATTTCTAATAGAAATTATTTTCCAAAAAACATTGTTGAAACTTTTTCATCGAGAGATTTTGCATCAGTGCCAAGAATTTTATCAAGTTCTTTTTTGAAAGAATTAAATTGTGAAGTTTCATTTAGATCTCGACCATTATATAATGAAATAAACTTTTTTAATACCTCTTGAAGTATTGGTAAAATCCGATTTCTTATTGATTTATCTACATTTCTTTCCTGATCTAGTATAGTGTATGCAATCAATAATTCCTTATCTTTTGTGCGTTTTGAAAGAATAAAATCTTTTTGAAAAACAAATATATATTTCTCACTTTCAAAATAATCAACGGGAGAAATTAATTTTTCAGCAAATCCTAAAATACTTGAAATAAACGCACTCCGAGTAATCAAGCTGGACTCCTCACTAGAAACTTTATTGTAGGGCTGATAAAAAATCGGCATTCCATATAATAATAAACCTATTTCTCGTATGACCATTTTCAAAAAACAAATTCGTTTTCAATTAAAAAGTAAAAAGAGTATTCTTATTACTATTCTAAATTTAATATCTAAATTTAATATATGGTTTTGTCTTTTTAATTTTAGCGATTGAATTAAATTTTTACCGTAAAACTATTAATTCACAAGTGAATTTATTAATAAATATAGCTTATCAATCGATTTAATTCATTATAAAGTAGGATAAAATAAATGCAAGTCACACGATCAGAGGATATATTAATATTTTTTGGATTGACTCCGAATAAAATTAAGAAGTTGAGTCCAATTAGTGATACATTAGCGAAATTCATGACTCAAAAACAATCTATAGATCCATCTGATCGATTTAATTTTATAGCATTTCAAGAGATGGCTCCGAGTTATTTAGACCATTTTACACTAGATCCTACTATTGTACTGAACACTTTAAAGTCTATGGAAAAAGAACTTACAAGAGCTAATCTTGCTGGAGGCATTTTTGTTGCAATTACTTTTATCATCGAAGTGTATAAAACGATATCTCAAAAAAATTTTAGATTGATAATATTATGTGATGATGGTTCTTATAAGATACCCTCTCAATATCTTCCAGTTTTACAGAATTTAATAGATAAAGTAAAGAACATACCCTTTTTTATTGATATAATCCATATCAATGGGTATGATCTCGAAGAAAGCAAGAAGTTAGCAAGTTTAGCTGCAAGTACAAAAGGTAAATATTTTGAAATTAGTAAGTTGAAAGATTTGGAATCAATTTTATTAACACTTACCGAAAAAAAATACATTAGAGTCGAACCTTCTTATGCCAAAAAGGAGCCGTTAATTTTAAAAGAAAATCAACCCTTTTACATTAACTTAGCAGATGATCCTATACCAATCAACACTCTTGAAACTTGTGCTATCTGTTTTAAGAAAAGTGAGCGTGGAGTAGTGCAATGTCCCAAATGTGAAACAAAGACCCATAAATCTTGTTGGGCCCAATGGGCTAAAACTTCTCATATTGGAATACCACATGTTTTTAGATGCCATATATGCTATAATATTTTAAAACTTGATGAGAAATATGTCGATGACGTGCAATCTGGGGTCATCCCTACTGAAGAGCAATTACAAGAAATTGAAAAACGTGATATTGTAAAATACATGAAAGATTTAGAAACAAAAGAAAAACCAAAAATGGTTCATGTTGAGGATCCAATGGCGATAATGTCTGAAAAAATGGATGAAATAAGACAAAATAAAACAGATAAGAAAAGAAAAAAAAAATCAAATATAAAGGTAGTTATATGCCCCATATGCAGCAATATAACTACCAATCTTAGGCAAAAATGTCCAACTTGTGGATATCAATTATTATAAATTTAATCTTCCTATAGCCCTAAATGGTAAAGCTTGATTAAATTTGTCGTAATCATACAAGCGTCTTCCATCTACCAGATTTGGTATTTTCATGTTCTTTTTAAAATCATCTGGTGAAAGATCTTTAAACTCATCCCATTCGGTAATTATAAATGCACATTCAGAATCTTTTAAAGCTTCTTCAATTGAATTAGCATATGTAATTTTTTCACCCATTTCAATTCTTGCCGTTTCATTCGCTTTAGGATCGAATCCTACGATATCTTTAACTCCTCGCTTTAATAATTCATCTACAACTCTAATGCTCGCAGCTTCTCGCATGTCATCGGTTCCTGGCTTGAATGCAAGTCCAAGTAACGTAACTCGCTTTCCTGCTAATTTTCCTACTAATTCTTCAGCAATATCAACAATATGAATTGCTTGATCATCGTTAATACCAAGGACCGCTTCTAATAATCGTGAAGTATAATTTTTTGATTTTGACCATGCTTTTATTGCATTAACATCCTTATGAAAACAAGAACCACCAAAACCTACTCCTGCCCCTAAAAATCTATGATTTATTCTATAATCTAATCCGACACCTTTCATAACTTGGACCACATCTACATTTGGGACCAATTCTGCAAAGTTGGCAAATTCATTTGCAAAACTAATTTTAGTAGAGAGGAGGCAATTGTTACCATATTTTACCAATTCAGCGCTTTCAAGATTCATGCGCATGATGGGACATTTTTTTAAATGATCTCCATAAAAATACTCATAAAATTCTTGTAACATTGCGCCGCTTCTTTCATCAATTTCTCCTATGATAATTCTATCGGGATAAAGAGTGTCTTCAATAGAACGTCCCTCTGCTAGAAACTCGGGTTGCATGCATAATCCAAAATCCTTACCTGGAATTTTACCTGAGACTTCTGTTATGATTTTACCAACCATGTTCCTTGCAGTTCCAGGAACGACCGTGGATCTTACAACCACTAAATGATACTTGTCTTTGTTTTTTAAAGCTTCACCAATTTCTCTTGCGGTATTTTCTATATAGCTAAGATCAATACTCTTATCCTCACGCATTGGAGTTCCTTGAGTAATCATTGAAATATCGGTATCTGTAATTGCTTTCACAGGATCAGTTAAGCACTGAAGTAAATCTGGATTTTTTTTTTTAATTTCATCCAAAATATCCTGTAAATTTGCCTCATAAAATGGTGCTATTCCATCATTTATCATTTTTGCTTTTTTTTCGTTATGAGTAGAAGCCAATACTTTTATATCTTTTTGAGCAAAACAAGCAGCGCTGCATAATCCTATAAATCCAGTTCCTAAAATTGATACGCTATATTTATACATGATAATCTTCTTATCTATCTATTTTTTTATAAATATATTCAATTTAAGGTACTTATTTAAATTTATAGATTGAAAATAAGGAAAAAAGATAAAAAATAAAAAAATATAGAATATTTATTCTTTAAGTGCCCAACTTATAATTTCATTGAGTTGGAAATTAGCGAAATGGTTCTGAACCATTGCTCCGGAAGGACAAGCTGAAACACAGGTTCCACATCCTTTGCATAGTACAGGATTGACAACAGCAACCTTTTTAAACTCATCAAAGTCAATAGCTCCAAAAGGGCATAAACTTTGACATGACCTGCATCCTGAACATTCATGTTCTAATACAACAGAATAATAAGGTTCGATCTCAACTTCTCCTTTTGCCATTAATGTTGCAGCACTTGAAGCAGCACCCTTTGCTTGAGAAACGGTATCTGGAATATCTTTTGGACCTTGGGCGACTCCTGCAACAAAAATACCATTCGTTAATGTATCAACAGGCCTTAATTTTGGATGTGCTTCCATAAAAAATCCATCAGAAGAACGCTGTACGCTTAATAGGGATGCTACTTTATCTGCGTCGGATTTTGCTTCTAATCCTGTAGAAAGCACGAATAGTTCTACTTTAAGTTCAATTGGGGTTTGAAGTAATGTATCTTCTGCTCTAATAATGATATCATGATTTTCATCTTCGGTTACTTCCGCAATTCTCCCCCTTACATACGTTATACCATATTCTCGAGCTGCTGACTCATAAAATTCCTCATATCCCTTTCCAAATGCTCTTATGTCCATGTAAAAAATGTAAATCTCTGCTTCAGGATGTTTCTCTTTATATTGTCGTGCTTGTTTAGTAGCATACATGCAGCACACTCTCGAGCAGTATTGATTGCATCCATCTTTAAACATTCTACTTCCAACACATTGAAGAAATGCGACACTGTGAGGAGCTTTCAAGTCAGAAGGTCGAGCAGGTTTTCCTTCCAATGGTCCTGTAGAGCTTAATAACCTTTCCATTTGCAGGCCATTTATCACGTTCGGATACCTTCCGAAACCATATTGCTTTAATTCAGTAGCGTCATATAAGTCCCAACCCGTTGCAATAATTATGGTACCTACTTTTACTTTTATATATTCTGGTTTATCGTCATAATTAATTGCTCCAGGTTCACAAACATCATTTCGAGCACAAAGTCCGCACTGAATGCATTTTTCCATATCAATGGTATATTGTCCAGGAACAGCTTGAGGAAACGGAATGTAAACGGCTTTACGAGTTGCCAACCCTAGATCGAATTCATTTCCACAAGTTACCGGGCAGACTTCAGCACATGCTCCACATCCAGTACAAGTCTCCTGATTAATATAATGAGGTTTATGCATTATAGTAACTTCAAAATTACCAACATATCCACTCACATCTACGACTTCAGAATAAGAATGAATTTTAATATTTTCATTTCTCGCGACATCAACCATACGTGGTGTAAGAATGCATGCACTACAATCCATGGTAGGAAAAGTTTTATCAAGTTGGGCCATATGCCCTCCAATAGTAGGAGTCCTCTCTACTAAATGAACCTGATATCCTTCTGTACCTAAATCTAAAGCAGCATTCATTCCTGCTATACCTGCACCTATAATTAAACAAGAAGGTTCAACGCTTACTTTTTGAACTTCTAATGGTAGCAATTTTCGAGCCTTTGCTACGGCCATTTTAATATGGTCTTTTGCAATCTCATATGCACCCTCATGATCCCTCATATTGACCCATGTTGCATGTTCTCTGATATTTGCTTGTTCAAACAAGAATTGGTTTAAACCTGCTTCTTTACACACTAATCTAAAGGTTGGTTCATGCATTCTTGGAGAACAAGCTGCTACAACCACTCGATTGATTAGTCCATCTTCTATATCTTTTTTGATTATTTCCTGCCCATTATCAGAACAAAAAAACTTGTATTCTCTTGCCATGACAACATTAGGTAAAGTTTTAGCGTATTCAATCAAGTCTGGAACGGATACAACTCCACCTATATTAATACCACAGTGGCATACATATACACCTATTTTTGGTACTTCTCTGCCTGTAATTTGGATTTCATCTTTAGCTTCTGTCATTTTTTTCCCTCTTATTCTATTAATTGTTCTTTAACTATTTCCATAAAGGGATCTATCGAGATAAAAGGAGGAACCCCTGCTAGTTCATGATTTTTTATTAACCCCAATTGATTGGGATCAATACCAAAGGATAGACCTAACAACTGTGTCAAGTAAATTACAGGTATCTTATATGGCTCTCCAATGAGGTCTTTATATATCCCATTAGCTTCCATCTGCCCCAAATCTAACTGTAAATGACAAAATGGACATACATCTATAATAATATCAGCGCCAGCATTTCTTATATTATCTAGTTTTTCCCTTGAAAAATCAGCAGAAACTTCTTTTACAGCTGTTCTCACGGCTCCACCTGCCCCGCAACACATGAATTTATCTTTATAATTAATACTTTTTGCTCCAGTCAATTCAACTATTTCATCAAGAAATGTTGGGTTTTCATATTCACCATCCCAAGGACGTTTATCACTTGGTTTTAAGATATGACATCCATAATGTACTGCTACTTTTAAATCTTTAAATTTATGTTTTATGTGATCTCTTAAATAATCAATACCCATATCCAAATATAATGCCTGAACTACATGTTTTGGTTCTAAATTACCTTTATATTTTCGTCCAACCTTAGCTAAGTGCTCATTTACCATTTTTTTTAATTTTGGTTCATGTTCCATCTCAACCCAGGCGTCTCTTAAAGTTCCATAACATCCATTGCACCCAGTAAGAGGGCTAACACCCATCTCTTCTGCGATTGATATATTTCTTGCGGCAATAACAAGCCACGATGGGATATGGAAGGCTCTAAATACACCTGGAGCTGGACAACAAGAAGCACCTTCTAACTCTAACAATTCCGCTCCTAAATGGTCAAATACAGCTCTAATTGATGCTTCAATCATGGGATATCTGTTTGGAGCAACACATCCTAGAAAAAAACCATATCTCCATTTTTTTTCTTCACTCATTTCTTTTCCTCCTTGTTTTCTTCTTGTTTCGCTCTTTCTTCCTTTAATTTCGCAGCATTGTCCATCAATTCAGTAAACCCGACAGATTTTAATAAATCTTGCACTTCCTTTACTGCTTCTGGATGACAGTGTACTGTGGGAGGTAATGGAGGTAATCCATATGATTCCCGTAAATCTTGCCATTTTTTATTAGCTTCTCCATCTGCAGGCACTCCATGTCCTGTTTTATAGAAAATATTATTGGCCAAACTAAAATGGGCATCTAATATATATCCTTCCTCAACTGCGATGTTTCGAAGCTTTATGATCATATCTGTTACTGGTATATTACGTGGACAACGTTCATAACAGTAATAACAAGTAGAGCAGAGCCAGATGTCGATATCTGATAAAACAGATTCATCACCAGTAAGAGCCCTTCTTATTGCTGAACGAGTTCGATAAGCCGTTCTCCTCCCAGATGGACATCCTCCTGTACAAGTTCCACAATTGATACAAGCTCTCAATTGTTCAAGACCTGCATCCACGAATTTCTGCGCAATTTTAGAATTAATTCCCTTAAAAACCTTTCTCTTAATATATTTATCTACATTATCGCTCATGTTCTAATCATTTCTTTTTTTTGATTATTAAACTGCTTTTTTGGCAATTTAAACGAAAAGTTAGTCTTTAACTTTTTTTGTTTGATCAAACTTTAAAATAGATAATCTTACGTTGTAAAATCAAAAAACTAATAAAAAATTTGTTAAAATTTTTTAAAACTTGTTGTCCATTTTTAGTTAATTTTTATTTCTTAAACCTATAAAAATAAAGAAGTCTTGAATGTTTTTTTTCCTTTTTGGAAAACTTGGTGTTTGATCTTTGTCGTTTTTTTTAAAATTTATAAATAATTTTTATAGAATTTGAAAAAGTATTGTAGATAATGATTAAAATGGAAAAAATTGATTCAAATTAATTGTTTTTTTATTTTATTTAGAAATGGGTCAATAGATATGATAGGAGGCACTCCTTCTATATTAGGAGTTTTAGCCAATCCCAATCGAGATGGATTTATTCCCATCGCTAGTCCAAGTAATTGAGTTATGTAGATAACTGGAAGATTTAGTGGAGTATCAATTAATTCGGGATAAATATCATTTGCTTCCCGTTGACCTGCATCTAGTTGAAAATGACAAAATGGACAACAATTGATAACAATATCTATGTGTGCTTCTCTCATATTTATTATTTTTTCACGTGTAAAGTCTGCTGAAACTTCTCTAATAGCTCCTCTAACTGCTCCTCCTGCACCACAACAAGCATATTTATCTTTATAATTAACGCTCTTAGCACCTGTTATTTCAACCATTTCATCTAGAAATGACGGATATTCGTATTCTCCATTCCAAGGGCGCTTGTCACTTGGTTTTACGATGTGACAACCATAATGAACCCCTACTTTTAGATCTTTGAACTTATTCTTTATATGATCTTTAAGATATTCAATTCCAAGGTCTTGATATAAAACTTGAACAACGTGCTTTGGTTCTGAAGATCCTTTAAATTGGCGCCCCACTTGCTTAAGATATTCATTCACTTTTCTTTTTTCTTCTGGATTTTCATTGAGTTCACACCATACATCCCTTAAAGATCCAAAACATCCATTGCAACCTGTTACAATATCTACACTCAATTCTTCTGCAATTGAAATATTTCTCGCTGCAAGAGCTTGCCAAGTTGGAATGTGAAATCCTCTAATTACACCAGGAGCAGGACAACATGATGCACCCTGCATTTCCAGGAGTTCAATTCCAAGCTCTTCAAAAACCGATCTTATACTTCGTTCGATTTGGGGGTATCTATTTGGCATTATGCATCCTAAAAAAAATCCATATTTTAATGAATTCATTCTATTTTCCCTCCTTGTTATTATTTTTAGCAATGATGATCTTATCTAACAAGTTCCTAAATCCCGTAACTTTCATCAAATTTTGGCATTCTTGTAGTGCCTCTGGATATGAATGAACTGTAGGAGGTAATGCAGGTAAATCTAAAGAAACACGAAGATCCCTATAATTTTGATGATTTTCGGCATTTACAGGTGCGGCATGCCCCGTGGCATATAAAAGCTTGTCCGCTAAGAAAAGATGGTTCCCTAAAATATTTCCATGTTCAACAGCAATATTTCTGAGCTTAATGATCATGTCAGTTACAGGAATGTTCCTGGGGCAGCGCTCATAGCAATAATAACATGTCGTGCATTCCCAAATGTCAATATCTTGTAAAATTGAAATGTCTCCAATCAAAGCTCGACGAATAGCAGAACGCGTGCGATAAGCTGTTCGTCTCCCTGAAGGACAACCTCCTGTACAGGTACCACAATTTATACAAGACCTTATTTGTTCCAAACCAGCTTCAACAAATAGCTGTGAGATTTTGGAATTAATATTTTTTATTGTCCCTCTCTTAATGTATTTCTTAACATTTTCATTCATCTTATCATTTCACTATCATGAAGATCTTATTGGATTATACTAAAATGTCATAATTGTTAATTTCATATAAGATTTATTAAATTTTAATTCCGTAAAATAAAGTACTGAAGATAAGCGCGGGAAATGAATGTGAAACATTATTGATTGAAATTATTTTGAAAGAAATTGCTAAGGGGAAGTAATTTTCAAAATTATTACGTTATGAATGGGATGAATGAAAAAAAAGGTTAAAGTAAATTTTTTTTATAAAAGTCAAGCAATTTTACTATTGCATCATCTAGAACAGGCTCTTGTTTTTTATCAATTAGTATTTTTAATAATTGATTCTTAACTCGATTCATCGCATCATTTATCATTTTTAATGTAGCTTCATTTGACATTGATTCAAACTCAGTAAGTTCAATCTTATTTTCGATTTGATATTCTTGTAATGCACGGAATGCAAAACCACACATGGCATGTTCACTTATTGGAATATATTGTGTCGCTAATTTTGCGACTAAACGAACTTTTCGTCTTTGATCTGACGTTAGATGGAGTTGCTTATAATAATTTTCGGCTTCGGTTAGGCTTTTTTTTTTAAATTCCATGACATATCATCTCATTATTGAGGGAGTAATAAAAGTTTAAAAAATGCTCTCTATAAATAGAATCAACTAATTAATATTAAAATATTTGGCTTTGAGTTTATGTATATTATAAAAAAGGATATGTTATTTTTTTTTCTAAGAAATATATTTCTTAATATTTTCATTCATCGTGTGATTTCACTTTCATAAAGATTTTATTAGATCTTATAAAAAGGTCATAATTGTAAATTTTATAAAGAATTTATTAAACTTTCATCCCAATAAAAACTAGTATTGAAAACATTATTCTTTTTTTTTTATTTTCTAATATCTCGGGGAATTTGAAACTAAATAATATAATGAATTATATTCTATGTAAAAAATTATGAATTTAAGAGGTTAAGGAAAATATGGAATGTGATTTTTTCTACTTCTATATCCATAACTTAACCAATATGCGATAGTATTCTCTTTAGCAATAGATTTCGACCAAGACTTTAATTCTTTAAACCAGTATCGATTGAATTCTTTATTTTCAATAAAATTTTTATTAATATACCATTTTTTAATAACATGACAAAGTGCGATTAATGAACGCATATATTGATTAGGAATTTTTTTTGATAAGAGACAATTACGGACTATTTTTCTAATTTCATTTCTTTTATCCAAGTTTAAAATTTTATATCTTCCATAGATTTGTTTGATCAAGCCATCTTCGACCATTTGATCTAATATCCTTGTTTGTATATTGTATTTTTCTTTACCTAAAATATTGTATCTTTCTTTACCTAAAAATCTAATCCAACGATACAAACTTTTTCGATGTTTTGACAATTTAACCATTAGATCATCTAAAATTGGTATACCTGTGGGAGATCTATCCAAAATTTGTATCCTCCCACTTATATTTAATTCCTTTCTCAGAAAAGATACATTTTTAATACGTATTTTATTTAATAATCTTAAATCCTCCAATAAATAAGCAGCAACATGCTGATGTTTAGAACCCCAACTTCCTCTAAGAAAGGTATAAATAAATTCACTTGTATTTATAGGACTGAGAGAAATTAATATCATTTCTGTTATTAACATTTGATCATTACCTTTAAGGACAATTAATTGATTTTTAGTTACTTAAAAAAAGTTTCAATTGATATATAAAACAATTAGGAACAAAATTTTACAAAAAAAAATCTTGAATTCAAATTAGAAGCATTAAAAATTAAAGCTTGGAGATCTTAATTATTTTAATGCTGGATCTTGAAAAATTAAATCAAGAAATTATTAAAAAGTATCCTCAGGCTCTAAAAGTAAAAAATAAGGATTATAATATAAAAGTACCAATTATAAATGATGTTTATTTAGATATTTATTTCAAGAATTATCCCAAGTTACCAAAGGTAAAATTGAAGCGTGGTGATGGAAAATTCTTTAAATTAGATAAAATAATTCCAACATTAAGAGATTGGCATAAAACTACACCACCAAGTATTATAGAATTAATTGATGAGATATTTTTATTAATAGAAAGCATAGCATCTGATCAAATTTTCATAAAAAAAGCATTATTAGAGGGATTAATGAAAATGTGTAAAGAAAGCCATCCTAAAAAAATAACTGGACTCTTAAGTGTGGAGAAAGGAATTGTTTCCGAATATATTCTCCCTTCTTATGCTTGCACAAACCCTAAAAAAGACAGATATGTTTGGGGTCTTCCTTCATGCGCAATTCCTTTAGATTTATCATATCAAGGAACTTTCATATCACGACCTGAAGGATCTTTGGCTAAAAATGAAAAGTTAAACCAAATATTTAAAAAAAGGCGATTTACTCTACTTATAGGATATCCTTATGATGATTTCAGCTGTATCAAGTGTTTTGATTCTGAGGGTAAAGTCATTAATTTTTCTCTCAAAGAGTAAATGGATTAGACCTTATAATTAATTAAAATTTATGAAAATAATTTGTATTATTTTTTTTGATCAAACAAGGAAATTAACAGATAAAGAATTAAACAATAAATAAGGCTAAACAACTAATTTTTTACTGTTCTAACTATCTAAATTTTTAAGCATTCTATTTTTAAGAAATATTCTATTATTACAAAAAAAAAAATTTAAACTTAAGAATAAAATCACTGTATTCATTAACTAAAATTATATATTTGAAAAGAAATAATAATTTTAATAACC
>JBHLME010000051.1:0-30070 GCA_048938445.1 Promethearchaeota archaeon
GAGAATTCCAATTTTTAAGATTTCTTCTTGATTATTACTAAGGTTTTCTAAATTTAAATCCTCTAATTTACTGCCTGAATAAATTTTCGCAACCTTCATTTTATTTTCCGTTAAAGTTCCTGTCTTATCAGTTGCTATTACTGTTACACTCCCCAAAGTTTCAGCAGCATTTAATCTTTTTATTAGTGCGTTTCTTTTTGAGAGTTTTATAGCACCTAGAGCTAGTACAATAGTGATTATAATAGGTAATTCCTCTGGAATGGTTGCAAATGATAAACTTAGACCTGTTAGAATCATTACTATTATATCACGTCCTTGGATAATACCAATTATTGGGATCAAGATACAAAAGAATAATGCAACCCATACAAGCCATAGAGCCAACTGTTTCATTGCCTTTTGCAATGGAGTTTTTGGTTCCTTTATCTCCAGAGTTATTCCCGCAATTTTTCCTAACTCAGTGTTAATACTTGTAGCAACAACTATACCTTTTCCTTTACCTCTAATTATTGTTGTTCCCGCAAAAACCATATTTCTTCTTTCAACTAATTCAATTTCGGGATCTAAAACTTCTTCGTGGTTTTTAAAAACCGCCGTTGATTCTCCTGTTAATAGCGATTCATCGACTTGTATACCATAAGATTCAATAAGCCGAACATCTGCGGATAATTTTTGACCTATTTTTAGTAAAATTATATCCCCAGGGACTAGATCTTTCGTATCCACTTCTACATATTTGCTATCTCTTAATAAAGGACTTAAAGGAGCGGCTAGCTTCTTAAGAGAAGCAATATTCTTCTTTGCTTTAAATTCATTATATATCTCTACAAATATGAGCACTCCTATTATCGTAAAAATTGTTATCGAATCATAGAGTTCTCCCCATATTGGAATGCTATAAAATACACCAACAAATAACAGAAGAAGAATCATTGGTTCAACTATTTCATGTTTGAAAACCTTAAATAAACTTATATTTCTCTCTTGTACCAAAATATTAGGTCCGTATAATGTCTTTCTATTATTAGCTTCGCTTTGGGATAAACCTTTCTCAGGATCGACTTTAAGTTTATTTATAATTTCAGGTACACTTACACTCCATGGATTATCGATACATCCAAAATTTATATTTGAATTTTTTGAAGATTTTTCACTAGGGTTATCATTACCCATTTCAACTTGAATTCCTAGTTCCTTTTTTGACATTAATTCATCAAATTAGTCTTATTTGCTTAATTTTCTAATTTCAATTGAAATAAATAATTGCAAATTAAATTGCGTTGATTCACTTTTATAATTATGGATTTCAATACATAAATCACTACACGACATCTATGTAAAAATTTTAATATAAATAGTCGGATTGAGAATTAAATTTAGTTATGATATAGAAAGATTTAGTTTTTGTTTAAAATCTTTGAGAAATCTGTTTTAATAAATATCAACATACTAATCAATAACATAATTGAAACATAAATAAATGCAAATATAAATGAAATATTGTAAATAAATCCGAATATGATCGATTCAAAAAAAGATATCAGACCAACTGATAAATAATATGCTCCATAAGCCCTTCCCGCTTTATTTTTTCCTGCTAAATCCGCAACATAAGCACGTGATATCGGATCTACAGATGCCATATAAAATCCAAACATAAGAAAAACCAAAATAATTAAAATCAAAGAGAAAATAGAAATTTGAATTGGTATTGCTAATATAATTGAAAGGGTTAATAACACTATTAAACCAGTAGAAATTACCTTTTTTCTACCGATCTTATCTGATAAAATCCCATTAATGGGGGAAAATATAGTATACACAATATTACTCATCATATAAAGAAGTGGAATTAAAAAAAGAAAACTTGTAAAATTCTCTGCTCTGACTTGAATGAAAATAATGTCTACACTTGCAAATTCAATAATTCCTAAAATACTAATCAACTTAATAAAGTTTTTATTAATTTTATCTACTTTTTTTTCTCCTTGATATTTTAATTTTGTTTGGTCAATTTGATTAGGATCTATGTCTTTTACAGATAAAATTAAAAAAATCGCGATTAATCCAGGAAATATTGAAAATAAAATTATTTGAGAAAAGCTCCATGTAAAAAATAAAAATAAAAATGCTAAAAAAGATCCTGTAACAGCTCCTAACGTATCCATAGCTCTATGCAAGCCAAAAGCTCGTCCTTTCTCTAAGGAATAATAAGAAATCATTGAATCTCTAGCAGATGTTCGAACACCTTTTCCAAATCTATCTGTTGTTTTTAAGGCTAAAATATATCCCCATGAAGGACTAAATGCCATAAGGGGTTTTGATAAATTTGAAATAGTATATCCTGCTACTACAAAAGGTTTTCTTTTATTTATTTTGTCAGATATCCAACCAGTTACACCTTTAAATATATTAGAAATTGCTACAGTTGTACCACCTATCACTCCCAAAATCAATGCATCACCACCTATTTGTATTATAAAGAATGGCAATATACTAGTTATCATTTCAGAAGATACATCCGTAAAGTAAGAAACTAATCCCATGATAATCACGGGGATGCTGACATCTAAAATAATTCGCGGAGTTTTTTTTTTTGACATGTTTACACTTATTCTTTCTACTTCCTTTATAATACATATTCAAGTTATAGGTTAAACAATAGTATATAAATTATCTTTTTAATATATAAATATTCTAATGAAAAATTTTAAATCAATACATTACATATTCAATAATTATAGCCAAATTTTGTGAGTAGAATGACAGGAGAAAAAAACGCCATAAATATTATTGATGAAGCTCTTGTAACTACAGATGAAATTTTTAAGAAGTTTAAGGATGTATTAATTACCGCAAGATCTGAAGTTCTTAACCTCGAGTCAAAAAAAAAACAAGCAGAAGAAGAAAAGAATAGATTAGAGGACCATGAAGCAGAATTAGAAGCTGAAAAAGCTAATTTAGAAGATATCAAAAAGCAATTAGAAGAAGAAACAAAAAAGTTAGAACAAGAAAAAAAAGAGAGAGATCAAAAGATTGGGGCAATGACAGAAGAACAAATGAGATTACTAGATGAATACGAGAAAGTAAAAGTTGAATTAAAGAAATTTGCTCAAGCAGCTGCAGAACATGAAGAATCAGAATTAAATTTTGAGAAAATTCAGGCCTTATTATCAATTTATAGGGTTTTAATTGAGGAAATTTGGCAAGGACAAGCACATTATCGCATCCTACACGTTCTCCATGGAGATAAAGAAGAAATGAATCGAGAAGAATTGAAAAACTCAACAGGAGTAGGAGGTGCTTTTGTCTTGAGATCAGTTCAGGAGCTAGCACGCGTTGGTCTTATAGATTATAATGAAGATTTAGGAACATCTAAGTTAAAAAAAAGACTTTTTCCAAAAAAAGCGTTGGAAGAATAGATAAATTAATTAATAAGAAATAGTAATTTAAAATTATTTTGCGATTACCATCTCATGAAGTGTATTTCCTTCTTCTTTATATATCTCACCATTATGTTGAATGTTCACATTGAATTTTGATTTTAATCTGAAATAACCTGGCTTGAGTTTTAAAATATTTTTTACTATAAACCTCAAAACTGGACCTAATTCAAATAGAAGGTTATCAGCATCTATGATCTCTTGAACTTCAAGTTTAACTTTTTGTTTCTCAGAAATATTAAATTTAAGAATCTTGGGATAATGATTATTAACATATTCATGAAATTGAAAATCTTCTGCAATTATATCAGACTCTCCGGTGCTTAAAAGGATAGTTTCTCCCTTGGCGAGCATCATTACTTTTATACCATGATCATTCATCTTTTTATTGCATTTGATATATGCATATATAAGAGTGAAGTTATCGGAATAGATTCTCCCCCAATACCAGTACTCAACTACTCTCACGAGATTAAAATTCAGCCAATTATGGTCATGATACCCGATCCCCTTTGCTGGAATAGTTTTACCTTCAACTTTAATAGTACCTTCCACATCTGCTCGAGGAAGAGCTATGCACCATCCAAAATGGCCAAGATCTCCGAATTCAGTATATCCTTTTCCTGGCATCCAACTTTGGACAGTTGCCTTGTATTTTAAATGAATTCCATATTCTCCTTCATCTAAAAAAATTTCATATTCAGGTAATTTACTGTTAGAGAAGTCAACCTTGATATAATTATTACCTATTTTAACATTAGCATCCTTGCTAGTAGCAGTTAAATCCGAACGAGTATAATCATATATTTTTTGAATTTTTGTTCCATCCGGTTTGTATATCGTGATTTCAACACCCGTCTTACCTGTTCTTTCGTGTTTTGCTCTAAAAAATCCAACAACGAAATGACCATCCTCTAGACGGGCATCAAAATACCACCATTCGGCATTACCTTTCTTTTTCATGTCAATGTGCAAACCATCATGTTCAGGTTTGAACACGGTTATCGTTCCATCCTTATTTCCAGGTCCTGTCCAAGCTTCCTTGATCATAGGACCAACATTATATTCTTTTTTCATTTTATTCACTTAAAAGTTTCATTATTTTCATTAAAACTAATAATTTTAAAAGTCCTTTCAACTTTACCTTGCGTGTTATTACTTTTACCAACATTCCAATTAATGATAGTCTTTTCATCGCGAATGCTAAAAATATCTGGGTATCCATTTCGATATATGCGTCCCAACCAACTTTTTCTTTTTTCAAGTTGTCTGCTGGTTTATTAGGAATGCTCTCCACCCGTAATTTACCTTCATTGATTATGATTAATGCTGCAAAGTTAGCATTCTTAGCATTGATGAGTATCTTAACATTTATTTCCGAAAAGTTTTCTTTAAATTTCTCATTTTCATTTAAAGAGGCAAGGACATTGTTCAAAAGTCCTGCAAAGCCTCTAACTTTTTTTACTTCCATTTCAGTCTCATTCATTATCATTAAACCATTTTTTTATTTTTCAATCTTGTCTGATGTTTCTGGTGAAATATAAAATCCAGAATCAGCAATATTATTTGGATCAAACGCAGTTTTGATTTTCCTCAACCATAAATGATAATTTGATGTATGAGGTCCATACATATCATGCATTTTATCGCCTTCTACAAAAAATGGTGCACCTAAATGTTTAACAAGGTCAAGTTCATTACTCCTCTCCAAGTACTTTGCCATCCCTTTAACGCTATGCTCTTTAGTTTGATCAAACATTGTAGGGATTTCCATGTGAAAATAATGCCCACCTTCATAAGAAGACATCCATTGACCTTCTCCAAAATCATTAGGAAGTGCCTCCATTTTTATAAATTCTTTTTTTAGAGGGATGTTCATTTTTGCACTACGAAGACATATTTTTGCTGTATCACACACTCCTTTATTGCTTTGAAAACCACCTGTGGCAATGAATCCATGTTGTCCTAAATTAGAACGTAAAGCTTCAGCATAAAAAATAGGTTCAGGTATATATTTTGTTCCAATAATATTTTCTAGCTTGTGCTTTTGAATCACGTAGTCCATTACTTTTTGTTTATAGTCAAATTCTCGTTTAGTGCGAGCTGCAATGATTGTTACAATAGGAACTTGCATCGTTCCAATTGCCATTAAATCCATCAATTTCTCAATGGAGTTAGCAAAAATCGCCATCACGGCAAATCCTGCTAAAAAACTACACATGAAGGATATTTCTTCTTTTTCAATACTTAACATTACCTTCTCAAGGTTTTTATGAGTTCTACAATCCATCACGTATAATCGCATGTAATCAGGAATCTTAAATCCATAGTTAGGAGAATGTCCATTGATATTAAAATCAGTCTTGCATGGATAAGGAAATAGCTTTACTGCAACTTTAGTGAATACTCCTATCCCCGATTTTGCTCCTGCCCAACCTCTCATTATTCCCCTGAGACTAGGTCCTGGACCATCTCCCATGTACCAATCAGGATTATTTTTTAATCCATAAGAACCTAATTTCATTATTTCTCCATCAGGTAAGACCCATTCAACACCTAACACGTTTCTAGAACTATGTCCTGTACATGGTGAGGTAAAACCAGGACCATTCATGCTAGTTGCACTCGCAAGAGGAGATACTTGGGGACCTGCACCAGGCATGTGGCAATTGAGACCATACTTCATTATTTCTACTTGAAGTTGCGAACCGCTAACATAAGGTTCTATAACAGCATAAAGGTTCTTTTCATCAATCTTTACAATTTTATTCATGCGACGTAAGTCTAAAATGACGCAATTATCGGTTGAAACATTGTTCCAAGGGCCTAATCCAGTTGATTGTGCTTTAAACTGCATCCCATATTTATTACATAGTTGAATGATTCTCTGAACCTCCTCTGTTGTCGAAGGCAGTAAAACAGCTTTAGGTCGAGGGGAATATGGAATAGGTTCCTTGCCATCCATGTAATTAATTAATTCCATACACCAATTATATGCATATGCTTCTGTGATTACTTCTCCACCATTAATGTTTTTAGGACCAACTACACTTTCAAATTCACTATAAATCTCTTGATTTAAGACCATTTATGCAATCTCCTCCACTATTTCTTTAAATTTTTCTAAATCTTTTCCTATTGCTAATAAAATTAGCTCATTAATATCATAATATTTTAATTTTGAACCATATTCTTGAATGGCATCTTGAAAATTTGTAGAACAAAAAGGACACGCAGATATTAAAGCATCAACTCCAGTGCTTTCAGCTTCTTCTAACCTAGTTCGAGCCGTATTGAGTGCAAGTTCAGGGAATGCTGATTTTACTCCACCACCAGCACCACAACAATATGAATATTCTTTTATTCTCTCCATCTCGACAAGTTTTAAACCAGGTATGCTCGATAAAATTCGTCTTGGAGCATCATATATACCTTTAGCACCACATCTTTTAGGCTTCTGTGGTATTGCGATGGATACTAATGGCATCAATGGAACAATATCACCATCCCATTCTTCATATCTTTCAGCATTTCTTCCTAAATGACATGGATCATGGTATGTAACTGTCAAGGGGACTTTATTCGTTAATTTTAATTCCCCGCTCTCAATTAATTCGTTAAATAATTCAGTAGCATGGATTACTTTAAAGTTATAATTGCGAAACATAGAATAATCTACTTTAAACGTATCAAAGCAACCAGAACATGCAAAAACCACTCCTTCTATATTTTGCTCTTCTATTGCGTCTAAATTACTCTTCATTGACTCCAAGAAGGATTCTTTATCACCTGCACGTAATATCGGACTGCCACAACACACTTCATCATCTAAAAGACGGAATTTTATTCCTACAGCATTCAATATTCGAGCAACAGCAATAGCCATTTCTTTTCTTCTATATGATGCTGTACAACCAACAAAGAATAATGTTTTCGAATTTGGATCTATTTGGATGTCTTTTGGTAACCAATCAGTTCTTTTATTGTGTGGTTCATTATAAGGATTATTTACATTTTTTACAGCCTCAATATACTCTTGTTGCTTAGGCATTGGACCACATCCCGCTTTTACCAAGTTCTCTCTAAGTTGGTTTATGATTTCTAAAGGCTCTAAATTATTCAAAAATTTGCAGGATACGGCACATCCTCCGCATACAGTACATTTATACACGAGGTCTCTCAGTTCTTCTGTTGGTTTAATCCTTCCCATTTGCAGTGAAAGGGCTAATATTATTTTTCCACCACCACTATAGGGATGAAAGTTATACATGTCAATAGCAGGACATATTGTTGCATATTTTTGACTCTTAATTTGTAATTGTGGTATCCATTTACAAATAGAACATCTTAGGCAAGTTTTAATCATTTCATTATATTCATTCTCATCCATGATAATCGTTTTTTCCATATTAGTTTAAAATTTTATTTATCAAAACACAAAACTCCTGGATTCAAAACATTTTTTGGATCAAAGATCTTTTTTACTTTTTTTAAAGCCATTTGAGTGGAATCTGCATGTCTATTAAATACTTCATCTGCCCATAATCCATAAGGTCTATTAAAAAAGGCTCCATTATCCATCAGTTCCTTGCTAATGCCCATATAGCGTTCTTTAAAATCTTGAGATCTAGCATACTCCTCAGGATTGTAAAAAAGATTGAATTCACAGTGATATGATGTTCCTTGGTTTATAGGTTGAATATAAATTCCTAGATCATTAGAAACTTGCTTTTTAACAAGCGAAATAAATTTTGGAATATTATTATAATTTGATATGAAAAATATATTTTGAGATCCCCCTCTTAACCTCATCCTCCAAGGATTATTGCTAGCTTCAGTTAAGAATTTAAGAATATCAGCACTAATTAATGTCTTAGAAGATTTCAAGCTAATAAGACTTTCTTCTTCAATTATATCATTAATATCTCCTTCAAGGTATGAAATTCTATCATTAGCTAACTCACCTCGACCAGAAATAACATATATCAAATTCCATTCATTTAATTCATTAGCAAGATCAAGAATCTTTTCCGAATCTTGTCTTATCAAACTGGCGAGGTTAAGATCATTTAAAACCAATAATTCATCACATAATCTGTACTTTAGTAATTTTTGTTGAAAGTTCAGTAAATCTTCAATTTTATCTGATTGAATGTGAAATACTTTTTGTTTTGTAGGTAATAGTTCCACTTTAATAGTACACCAAGCAACGACCCCCATACTTCCTTGGGCTCCTTGAATTACTCTATAAGGACTGAATTGTGTAGGTCCCATTGGATTTATTTGAGCTTGGCCCATTTTTTTTTGTTGTTTGATTGTTCCTGGACCTGCAGCTGTTCCAGTTCTAAATAAATCTCCAGTTCCGAATATTACTTCGGTACATAATAAAGGATCTGAACTATCCCACATATATCGAGGTATTGTGGTTGGTTCTCTTTCAAGAACGCAAGATAACACCGACTTTGAGACTCGAGGGAATAATGGTAAAGATAATCTTAATCCCTTTTTTTTTAATTTTGGTATGAGGTCTCCATATGTAACTCCAGGTTCAACCATTATTACACGATTTTTTTCATCAATTTCTAGGATTTTATCCATTTTTGATAAGTCTAGAATCACAGAATTATCCTTACGTGGAATAGTATCACCATTTTGTCTTGGTCCTGCTTTTGAACTTATTGGAATGAGAGAGAAATTTAAATTATTTGCTAATTTAACGGTTTCCTCGATTTCCTTGGTTTTTGATGGCCAAACTACACATAAAGGTGTCATTTCTTGTAAAAAACTTAGATCTTTCGAGTAATCTTTTAGGATTTCGTCATTATTCGATAAAGCATTAGGTCCATAAATATTTTGTAAGTTTTCAAAAATTTGAGAATTATTCAAAATTATTAACTCCAGAGGATGGATCTCTTATTTTATTCACACTTTTAATATTAAGTAAAGAAATATAATTAATTTCGACTAAATATTTCCAATTAGATATTTAGATGCTAATCTTTATTAACTTTTAAAAATTGATAAAAAAATTCACAAAAATGTAAGGTTTTTTTTATAAAATGATTAAAAATACTAATTAAAATAAGAGTAAATATGAAAAGCTTATAAAAATCGAAATTAAAATCCATCCCAGAATTTTTTAATTGGATCTTCTAATTGATCTCCAATTTGATCCTCAAATTTCTGAAATATAGAGACATCATTATCCCATTGTTCAAAAAAACCTTCTGGAAATCGTTCAGTAAATTTATCAGCTACTTTTTCTAATTCGGGAATAATTTTTTTCTCCTTATGTTTTTTATCACTATTCGAGACAAAAAATAAACCTTGTTTTTTTAATAAATTGAAGCGTTTATTACTTAATTCAAAACTGGATAATCCTCCTTCTACAATGGTTTCTGCGAAGGTATTCAAAGCAGACATGAGCCCACCAAATAATTGATCACTTAAATGGGTATCAAAAGTCCTATGATACAACACGACCCCCGTGTCCATTAAAATCCATAGATCTTGTATGACTTTTGCCAAGAATTATCCCATTTAGAATTATTTTTAACTAAAATTTAATAAACTCTTTATTAGTAATATGTTGATCAAGATATATAAATTATAATGAGTTATTGAATTATGAAATTTGAGTTGAATTAAACTTGTATAAATTAGTCTTAATTTATCATATATAAATTAAAAGAAAAAAAAAATTAAAATAGACCTAAAGCATAAGCTAGAATGCTGAATTTTGCGATAAATATAAGGATAAATACAAATATCCAAGTTAATGAGTAACCAATGAATTTGCCGATATATTTTTTCTCTTTAGGATCTATAGAAAAAGCTAGTATGTGTGGAGCTGTTGCTACAATAAATACTTGAGTGTAAACGATAGGTGCTGAAATGTTGTAAAATGTCATAAATTCAGAAGCTCCAGGTTGTATTCCTATTGCAAAATAAGCAGAAATTACGAACATCTCTAAAAAAAGTAATAATACCATTGTAAAAATTATCGAAAATATTCTAATTATTTTTGTCCCTATAAAATTTCCTGATCTTTGCAATGCACTTTCTTTACTGTTGTCTTTGGACGCTAAGAACATAATAAATCTGACCAATTCATACCCGTCAATATTCAATTTCAAGAATGCTACAATAAAAATGGAAATGTAGAGAAATCGAAGAGGAGAATTTATTAATACAGAATAGAATATAGGGAATTCTAAGTATGGTACGATTGCCAACAACATCGATATTATTATGATATTAGAACTAACTGATATTCCGAAAACAATGAAATACATTATTTTAAATGCCAATAAATTCGCTTTTGTTTCTATTATTTTCGTTTCTTTCAATGTTCTTTCTTCACTTTGACTTATCATCCTAAACCACTCATTATTATTTTTGATTTGTTTTGATTTCTTTAATTTTTTTAATTTAAACTTCGTTAATGGATAAGTTTTCGGGATTTAAATGCAATTTCTTATTGAAAACTTTAAATAAAAAAAATTAAAATGTATATATAAAATAATATGGACTGATTTTTTACAAAAAAAGCAAATTATAAAAAAACTCGTTCAGACATGACTTTATACCCTTTTTTATTAACTTATAACATCTTATATAATCTCTTAAGGTTATAACATAACAAAGATTTTTTAACTTAATCCTGGAAATACTTGTACAAAATAAACTTTCTTAATTTAGTCTTAATCAAAAATTTAAATTCTAAAAAAAAAAAAAATTAAAATACTTTAAAATAGAACATAAAAATACCATATTTGAAAGTCAATATTAGTATTAATATAGATATCCAAGTTAATGAATAAGCAATGAATTTACCCATATATTTATTATTCCTAGGTTCAATTGAAAATTTTAGTATGTGTGGAGCTGTCGCTGTAATAAATACTTGAATGTAGACGAAAGGTACGAAAATGAGGTAAAATGGTATAAATCCAACCGCTTCAGGCATAAATTCTATTGTTAGGTACGTGTATACTACACTAAACTCCAAAGCGATTAATAATATCATCGTAAAAACAATAGAAAAGATTCTAATTATTTTTGATCCAATAAAATCTCCTGATCTTTGCAATGCACTTTCTTTACTATTATCTTTAGATGCTAAGAATATTATATATCTCACTAATTCATACCCATCAACTATCAGTTTTAAAAATGCTACAATAAGAATGTCAATGTATAGAAATCGTAAAGGAGAATCTATTAATAGATAATATAAACCAGGATATTCCAAAAATGGCACGATTTCCAATAATCCAAATATTATTACGATATTAGAACTTAATGTTAATGCGAAAATTATGAAATTTATAATTTTAAATGCTAATAAATTTGCTTTTTTTTCTGTTAATTCCAGTGCTCGTTCTTCACTTCTTTCTTCAGTTTGACTTATCATTCTAAACCACTAATTTTTTTTTGATTTGTTTTGATTTCATTAATTTTTTTAAATTCAATTTCGTTAATGGATAAGTTTTCTGGATTTAAATGCAAATTCATATTGAAAACTTTATATAAAAAAATATTAAATGCATATTTAAAATAATATGGACGGATTTTTTACAAAAAATTTGATTTTAATGAAAGCAATATATTTAATACACTATAAACCATCTTAGATCAAAGAAATTTATGAAAAGGAGTACAGCTATCCAAATATTTGAATAAACTATTATTTTAGTTATATATTGTCTTTTCTTATAATCTAAAGAAAAGGACATTAAATGTGGTGCTATAGCTTGAGTAAATACTTGAACACAGATAACCGGAGCAAATATCATATAAAATAACATAAATTCTGGAATCCCAAAATCTGAAGCTTCTGGTGGTCGAGGTCCTGATAAAAATGCATCTGCTACTATTATACAAATTTTCATTACAATTATTAAAATAACCATAAAAACGAGGTAAAAAATTCTAATAATTTTAGTCCCTATAAAACCCTTAGCTCTATGAATCGCACCCTCTGCATCCTTAATATTAGTTTTTAAGAATAACATAAATCTTACTAATTCATAAATGCTAACATTCATATTTATGAATGTTATTGTAATAATTATAATATATAGAGTCAGAGTATAATCAAAAAATATCCAGCGGAAAAGAGGGTAATCTAATTTTGGTGCAATCGTGAAAAATATTGAGAGTATTATGATATTAAGGCTAAATGTTATTATAAAAATACAAAAATATAAGATCTGGAGCGCATTGAAATTTACTTTAATTTTTCGTTCTTTGATCGTCTTTTTTTCCTGTTGACTTAACATCCTGAATCCCTTATTTATTTGTGATTATATTTTTTTTTAATTAGATTTCGCTATATAGAAGCATTTTAAATTAATATGACCTATTTATTTAGAACTTTATTATAATAAAACAATTAGTATATATTTAAAATAATATGGACTGATTTTTTACATAAAAATTAGCGAAAAAAGTTATCAAAATATGTTAATATATTTTTCATAATAATTACTTCATCCTATAATGCGGTCGGAGTTAAAACTATTTAAAAAAAAATGATTCATTATAAAATATTTTTATAGATTTTCCATAAAGTTTTTAATCTTTTCGTAGGAAAAAAAGAAATCAATTAATATTATTAAACTCAATCATTGATAATATAAGGATCACATTTCCACAGATCATTTAAATATCCCCAATCTCCATACTCGGGACACCCATAACCCCCAAAAAGCCAGAGATTATCATCGGAATCCGTCCAAGAAATGGCACTTTCTCTGCCCCCAGGATGAGTTTCCGTGTTTGGAATACCTTTCATACCATAGATGCCATATACTCCATTTGTTTTTTTTCCTGACATCCATGTCCAATTCACACCATCATATTTCCATAAGTCGCTTAAATGTCCCCAACATCTTTGATCCAAAGATTGCCAACCTCCAAAAAGCCAGAGGTTATCATCCGAATCCGTCCAGGAAATGGAGTTTTTTCTGCATCCGGGAAAATTTGCTATATTTGGAATCCCCTTCGTACCATGAACGCCGCTTACACCACATGATTTGCTTCCCGACATCCACGTCCAGTTCACACCGTCATATTTCCATAAATCATTTAAATATCCCCAGTCTCCATATTCGGGACACCCATAACCCCCAAAAAGCCAGAGATTATCATCGGAATCCGTCCAAGAAACAGCATTTTCTCTACCCCCGGGATAATTTAAAGAGTCTGGCACACCTCTCGTGCCATATACACCATTTACATCAGTAATTTTACTTCCCGACATCCACGTCCAGTTCACGCCGTCATATCTCCAAAGGTCATTTAACCATAGAGAATGTCCATATTCCGGACGCCCATTACCTCCAAAAAGCCAGAGATTATCATCGGAATCCGTCCAAGAAATGGCATATTCTCTACCCCCGGGACAATTCAAAGAATTTGGCACACCTCTCGTTCCATATACGCCACTTACACCACATAATGTGCTTCCTGACATCCACGTCCAGTTCACGCCGTCATATCTCCATAAATCATTTAAAAAATCTACAGTATACCGCTCTGAACGTCCTCCAAAAAGCCAGAGATTATCATCGGAATCCGTCCAAGAAACGGCACCTTCTCTACCCCCGGGACAATTTGAAGAGTCTGACACACCTTTCGATCCATATACACCATTTACATCTGCAATTTTACTTCCCGACATCCACGTCCAGTTCACGCCGTCATATTTCCATAAATCATTTAAATATCCCTGTTCTCCCGTTTCTGGATACCCATAACCTCCAAAGAGCCAGAGATTATCATTAGAATCTGTCCAAGAAACGGCACCCTTTCTACTCCCAGGATAATTATTTGCGCTTGGAACACCTTTCAAACCATACACACCATTTAGATTAACTGTATTACTTCCCGAAATCCACATCCATTCAATGTAGGAATAATCATTAGGAAAAAAAGTAGAAACGTAGAAAGATCCTAAGATTCCAAGAGATGTTCCACCCATGATCAAACCGATAAAAATTGCTATATACTTTTTTCCACTTCCATTTACCATTTTTAAACATTACCTGTATTTTGACTTTATTTTGCTTTTTTTTATAATTTCGACATTTGGTTTATTATCCATGTGATTATATTTAAAACAATATGGAAGGATTTTTTACAAAAAAAAAAAGTAAATAACAAAAAACTTGGGCAGATAGGTTTTGTCCACTATTTTATTAATATGTAACATCTTTTGATTTCTTAAACCTATAACTTATCAGACATTTTATCTCATTTATGGTATTATTTGTAAAAAATTAGTCCATATTGATTTATTAATGAACTTGGAATTATTTTTAATAAGGAATTATTTTAACATAAAAGCGAAACCAAAAGATAGAAAAAATAATGAAAGTGAATTAACATGTATGATTTTTGTATTAAATGTGGTGAAAAAAAATTAGAGGATAATACTAATTATTGCTTGAAATGTGGGAGCCCTCTTTTCCCCAAAAGTCAAAATAACAAATCTACTATTCTTTTACTAGAATCTGTTGATCAAGATGATCAACCTAACCAATTAGAGGAGTTAAATGGCAAAATTCATGATGTTTATGTTAAAAATAAAAAAAGAGTTTACATTGGTGCGGTTCTATTTTTAGTTGCATTAACCTTAGACCTTACTATATTTAATAGAGCTATATCTTCAATTTCAGTTATTCCAATTGAACCAATAATGGTAATTGCGGTTATAATCATTTTAACAGGTCTTAGAAGAAAAGGGAAAGGAATAATGTTAAACTTAATTGGAGTAGTATTAGTTGTATTGACATCTTTAATAGTTATATTTTATAATGTGTCTCCTGAATTTGTCGAATTGAAGATAGATATAGGTTTTATATTAATAATTATATGGGTAATTGCCTTTCATTTGCCCGGAATGTGGATTTTAATGAATAAAGGTAAAAATAGATTTTTATTACTTATACTTAGTCTTATATTTTGTACTATATTATCATCGATGCCGTTATTTCTATTCCTTCCAATTGAATGGTTGGATTTATCATTTTTTATAAGTGCTCTTCTATTAGGCTTTTGGATTTTACTTATTGTAATTCCAGGGTATTATCTTTTAAAGAAGAATGAAAAAAAAATTAAATGGATTCTTTGGTTAGATTTAATTGGTATAATGATATATGTAGGAATGGTAATTTATATTCCTATAAAGTATAGCACCTCTACAATTTATACTCCTGGTTATATCCCCCCACCTTGGTTTGAACTTCCAGATTTGAACTTTCGAGACTTTTTTTTCGATAATTTATGGAATAACATTCTAATTGGATTTGGTATAGGTTTTGCTATATTTTGTGGTGTTTTATTGTTAATAGTTGGTATTGGTATAGCTTTTGAGGATCTAATAGACAATATTAAGACCTATAATAGGAAGAAATCTAAAAATAATTAAAAAAAGCTTTTTAGATTATATTAAATTATCTAAATTTTTCATTTTTTATTTATTTATTCATTCTATAACCTCTATTGTAGTTTTTGATAAATATAGTTGAGTTTTACGTTATACATGACAATTAGTTTAATTTATAATTCATTTAAGATTACATTTGTAAAATTTCTGCAATTATTCAGGTGATTGTTCTTCTGCGTCTTCATCAAAATTTATTTCTTTTTCATCCTTTAATTCCTTGTATAACTCTAAAAAATCATCATGAGAACTCACGGGCGAGCGAATTAATTCAGCTTTAATCTGTTCCAAGTCCTCCTCGTTCTGAAAAATCTGATTATATTTATCATTAAGCTGTAAGGGAATTTTCGCATACTCCTTTGAGACCAAGAGAGGGTGGCGTTCAGTCGGGATGATTCTGTAAGGGAAATTCGAGAAATATTTGTCAATGAGTAAATAAGCAGGTTCATAACGTTTCTTGTCCTTACAAGAGGTCTTTAAAAGGTATTCAAATTGCTCTTCAAAATCGATGGTAAAATTTTTGACACAATCTCGTAGAAGAATCGAAGATTTAGAGGTTGCTAAACCAACCGTGATGAATTTAGAATCATATACTATTAAAATACCTTCCTGCAAGTTGATATCTAATAGTCGCCCCACATGCATCACCTTCTCGCTCATTATTTGCACAGCATTTATGAATCCCGCGAAAATATTTTCACCTATTTCAGATTCGGACCAATCATGATCAAATAAGGGAAAACCATCATGATCCTTTACCACAATCCTGTGGACGATGAACGGAAGGATATAGAATAATTTGGGTTCCATTATGAAAATATAGATAAAAACAGACCATCCTATTATCAAAATTATATCAGAGAATATAACAAATGTAGGATGTAAATATATAAGAAATAAAAATATCAAACTATTGGGTAAAATTAACAGTGTTGTAATAAGTAGAATCGATGCTTCTTTTTTATATAAGAATGGAGTGTTATTCCAAACTAAAATACTCCAATATAATAGAAAAATAAATAATATTAATGTGTATATAACAACTAAAAAATCAAATATACCTATAGATGCAAATTTAGTATAACCAAAAATAGGAACACTAATTTGCTCTATCGAATCAGGTAAAAAAGCGAAAATTACGAAAATAGGACTAAATACGCATGTTATAATCAATTCAGTAGAATATATTGTCTCTTTTTTTGACAAGCTTATAAAAAGTATAAAAAATATTAAAAGAGGTATATAAAATAAAAAAGATAATTGACTAAGAAACACAATTAAAAATAAGTCCGCCAGACCTTCAAAGAGCCAAGTTAAAAACATAAATAAAAAAGTTAATTTAATTGCGATTAATGATTTAAATTTAATATCTCTGAGTTTCAAATGAAAAATAACTAATCCTAATAACATTATGAATGCAGCACAAAAATTAATAATTATTTCAATAGACCAGTTTATTGCCATTTTATTTACAATACCTCTACATTTCCATTGATATTAAATTAACTTCCTGATTATTTTGCATATTATTTACAATATTAGTAATCACTTCACTTATTAAAGCCCTTTTATTCAATTTTATGGATAATCTCTTCTCACCTTCAGGTGAAGGGGATATTATTCCATATTTTGTTAATTTCTTTAAACGATAATAAACCTTTTCCCTTTCAAGATTCAATTCTTTGTATATAATTGCTCTATTTATCTCTTTTTTATCTAGTATTAATTTAACTATAGCCCTATTTAAACCATCACTTAAGATGAAATAAAGCATTCCTTCCTCATCGCTCACCTCAACGGGAAGAAAAATAGTATAATTATTTACTTTTACCTTTTTTACTAAATTGAATTTGATTAATTTTTCTAAGTGCCAAACTAAATGACCAACACCTATTTCATGATCTTTATATCTCGCACACGTCTCTTTTAACGAGGAAAAATGGATTCCTATATTAGTCTTAATAATCCTGTAAATAAATTGTCGAAAGTTATTCTTTAAAATCGTCTCATTCGTGAATCTTGATCCATCTACTAATATTTTTCTATTTATTAGCATTTGAATAATAGTTTTAAGCCCACTACGAGGAATTTTTAATTTTTTCTTAGCTCTATTGTATAATAATTCGGTATTGATTAACCTGTGTTCTTTGGTGAGCTCTACCGCAACATCTATTACTTGTTGAACAGTTGGGTGGTCTAATCCTAAAGAAAGAGGATACTTTTTCTCTATACACATTAGGCAATCATATATAATGGTGAGAATCGAATTGACATAAATGTAAATTGCATATTGATATAAAATCGTTATCAATATTAATAAAGATTACTCATGATTAACTAATTGTTAGATATCAAATTTAATGATTATTTTAAAATATTAATAATTCAAATTTAGAGATTATTCCGGTATTGATTCTTCGGTTTTTTCATCAAAATTTATTTCTTTTTCATTCTTCAGCTCATTATATAACTCTAAAAAATCATCATGAGAACTCAAGGGTGAGCGAAGCATTTCAGTTTTTATCTGTCCCAAATCTTCTTCGTTCTGAAAAATCTGATTATATTGATTATCAAGTTGTAAAGGAATTTTCCCATATTCACTTGAGACCAACAGATTTTGATGTTTACTAGTTATGATTCCATAAGGGAAATTAGAGAAATGTTTATCAATAAGCAGATAAGCTCGTTCATACATTTTCTTTTCCCTGCAAGATGTCTTTAGAAGATATTCAAATTGTTCTTCAAAGTCCAGGGCAAAATTTTTAAGGCAATCTCTGAGGAGTTTCGAGGATTTAGAGACTGCAAGACCAACTGTAATGTATTTTGAATAATATACAATTAAAAACCCTTCTTGTAATTTAATATCTAATAACCGACCGACATGCATTACCTCTTGGCTCATTATTTGAAGAGCAGATATGAATCCCGCGAAAATATTTTCTCCTATATTAGATTCCGACCAATCATGATCAAATAAAGGAAAGCCATCATTATCCTTTACTACAATCCTGTGGACATTTAAAGGAAGAATATAAAACAATTTAGGTTCTATCATTAAGATTATTATCATAATAGCTTCAAAAAGAATAAATAGTATTTGTGATAAGTAGACAAGAACATGAATCCAAATTGCTAGAAAACTTATGAGATAAGCAATGGGGATCAGAATTAGTATACAGAGAAAAAATGTCAGTGCTTCTAGTTTGTATAAAAATGGAGAATTTCGCCAAATAATAGTACCTCCATAGACTATAAAAATTGCAAATATCGTATTCATTATATTATTGAATAAGCTTAATAATTCCAATGAATTGGGTAAAAAGGATATTACAATATTCACAGGCATACATATGCATAATAGAATTAAAGGAATGGAATATGGTGATTCTTTTGTTGACAAGTTAAGATAAATTACAAATAAGATAACCTTTGGTAAGACCAATAGAGATGATAAATGAGCAAGGAAATATGATAAGTCAGCAAGGAGGGAATTCATAAGTAAACCTGCTATACTTTCTAATAACCATCGTATGCTTACAAATAAAATACATAATTGAAAGAATTTTATAGATTTAAAATTAAAATTTTTAAGTCTTAAATAGAATACAACCAATAATACAGATGTTATAATTGCATGAGTTAAATACACGATTACTTCAATAGACCAGTTTAATGTCATTTTTATTTCTATACCTCTATATTTCCATTGATATTAATTTAAGTTCCTGATTATCTTGTAAATCATTTAAAATATTAGTTATAACTTCATTTATTAAAGCTCTTTTACTCAATTTTATGAATAATCTTTTCTTATTTTCAGGTGAAGGGGATATTACTCCATATCCAATCAAATTCTTAATACGATAATAGATCTTTTCCCGTTCAATGCTTAATTCTTTGTATATGTCTGATCTTTTTATTTCTTTTCTTTCCAATATTAATTTCACTATAATTCTATTTAGATCATCACTCAAAATAAAATATAACATTCCTTCCTCATCGCTCATTTCAACGGGAAGAAATATCGTAAAATTCTTCACTTTTAATTTTTTTACTAAATTGAATTTAATCAGCTTTTCTAAGTGCCAAACCAAATGACCAACGCCTATTTCACTATCTTTATATTTCGCACACGTCTCTTTTAAGGAGGAAAAATGGATTCCTTTATTGGTCTTGATTATACTATAAATAAATTTTCGAAACTTGTTTTTTAATATCGTCTCTCTCGTGAATTTTGAACCATCCACTAAAATTTTTCTGTTTATTAACATTTGAATAATAATTTTCAGCCCACTTCGAGGAATTTTTAGTTTCCTCTTAGCTCTATTATATAATAATTCGGTATTAATTAATTTATGCTCTTTTGTGAGCTCTACCGCAACATCTATTACTTGTTGAACGCTTGGGTGGTCTAATCCTAAAGAAAGAGGATACTTTTTTTCTTTATACATTAGACAATCATTTAATATTATAATTAATACAAAATTGACATTAATGTAGATTTCCTATTGATATAAAATCAGTTTCAATATTAATAAAGATTTCTCATAGATTGCTAATTATTTAATATCAAATTTGATTCATTTATTGCTTTATTTTATATATTAATTCTATTAAGTTTGATATGATTCAACTATAATGTTCAATATCTATAATACCTAATAGAATAAAGAAGATAAATCCGCATCCAAAAGCTGCTCCTAGATACAACCAAAAATAGTCTCTAAAATTTTGGAAAAACAGATCATAAGGAAAAGGAGCAAAGTCTTGTCCCCAATTTCTAACAATCATCGAAACTGTAAAAGCAGGAATCACAAACAAAGCAATAATTGACACAATTAATCCTATAATTACGTAGGTAAGTACTCTATATTGTGGTTTCATTTGATTTCACCCAAATACAATTCTTTAACTTTAATTTTAAAGAATTATAAAATAAATATTTTTTTTTGTATTTAAATCGATATGGTAGGATTTTATACAAAAAAATCTTTAATCTTAGTAGTTAAGATCAAAGAAATCCATTTTAATTAAACCAATTTTAATTTTACCCAATTTAGTTATTAGGAAATAATTAAACTTGGAACTATTAAAAATGTTTATTATGTTTTAATAAAAAAAATTAATGATAAATTTAAGAAATTTTATGAAATTGTAATTCATCCTTTTTATTGGTATCAACTCGAACAATGTCATTTTCCATAAATTCTCCTTCCAAAATTTTCAGAGATAGTGGATTTTGAATATAAGTTTGGATTGTTCTCTTTAATGGTCGTGCTCCGAAATTTGGATCAAATCCTTTTTCACTTAGAAATTCTTTTGCTTTTTCAGTGAGTTGTAATTGAATTCCATGTTCAGATAAAATCTTATTTAAATTCCTTATTTGAATATCAACAATATCTTTGATTTGCTCCTTTTCTAAGTATTTAAAAATTATGATATCATCAACGCGATTTATAAATTCTGGTCTAAAATACCCTCTTAAGGCATTTAAAACTAATTCTTTATTTTTCACGAAATCTATCTTGCTTGAGTCTGATAAAAATTCAGAGCCAATATTACTCGTCATGATAATTATTGTATTTTTGAAATCAACGGTTCTTCCATGACCATCAGTTAAACGTCCATCATCCATTATTTGTAATAAAATGTTAAATACCTCGGGATGAGCTTTTTCGATCTCATCAAATAGAATTACAGAGTATGGTCGTCTTCTCACTGCTTCTGTTAGATATCCTCCTTCATCATATCCTACGTATCCCGGAGGAGCTCCAATTAATCTTGCGACACTATGTCTTTCCATGAATTCTGACATGTCTATGCGTACCATCGCATTTTCAGAATCAAATAAAAATTCTGCTAGAGCTTTGGCCGTTTCTGTCTTTCCAACTCCAGTTGGACCCATAAATATAAAAGAACCAATTGGTCTGTTAGGATCTTGAATTCCTGCTCTTGATCTTCTTATAGCATTAGAAACCAATTTCAAGGCAGAATCTTGTCCAATCACTCTTTTTTGTAATCGATCCTCCATTTTTAGTAATTTTTCACGTTCACCTTCAAGCATTCTTGAGATTGGGACTCCTGTCCATTGTGAAACAATTTTTGCGATATCTTCTTCATCTACTTCTTGCTTTAGCATAGTCTTGTTCTTTTGAATTTCATTCAATTCAGAATTGTATTTTTCCAAATCTTTTCTTAATTGATTGAGAACACCATATGTCAATTCAGCAGCTTTCCCTAAATCACCTTGTCTTTCTGCTCGTTCCGCTTCAATTTTGGTTATTTCCATCTTTTTTTGAAGCTCATTGATTTTAGAAATAATTTCTTTCTCATTATGCCATTGTGCTTTCATTGCATCGCTTTTTTCTTTAAGATTACGCAATTCTTCGTCAATTTTTTCTATTTTCTCTGCACAAGACTTATCATTTTCTTTTTTTAAAGCTTCTTTTTGAATTTGCAATTGTATGATTTTTCGTTCGATTTCATCGATTTCAGTAGGCATACTATCAATTTCAATTCTTAATCGTGAAGCAGCTTCATCCATCAAGTCAATTGCTTTATCTGGTAAGAATCTATCTGTGATATAACGATGTGATAACGTAACCGCGGCAAGTATGGCTGCATCTGTTATTCTTACTCCATGATGAATTTCATATTTTTCTTTCAAACCTCTTAGAATAGCAACTGAATCCTCAACTAAAGGTTCTGATACATACACAGTTTGAAACCTTCTAGTTAAAGCGGCATCATTTTCAATATATTTACGATATTCATCTAAAGTAGTAGCACCCACACATCTCAATTCTCCTCGAGCTAATGCAGGTTTTAGCATGTTTGAGGCATCAATGGCACCTTGAGCGGCACCTGCACCTACTAAGGTATGTAATTCATCAATGAAAAGGATATATTTTCCTTCACCTTTTTCGACTTCTTTTAGAAAGGCTTTTAATCTATCTTCAAATTCTCCCCTATATTTCGCTCCAGCAATAAGGGCACCTAGATCTAAAGATAATATGTCCTTGTCTTTTAAAGAATCGGGAACATCATTACTTGCGATTCTCAATGCGAGCCCCTCAACAATGGCGGTCTTTCCAACACCAGCTTCACCGATTAATACAGGATTGTTTTTTGTCCTTCTTGAAAGAATATGCATCAATCGTCTTATTTCATCATCTCTCCCTATAACAGGATCTAACTTTCCTCTTCTTGCTAAATCTGTCAAATTACGGCTGTATTTCTCAATAGCTTGGTATTTTCCTTCAGGATCTTGATCAGTTACTGTCTGATGCCCTCTAATACTCATTAATGCTTGTAAGATCCTATCTTTGGTTATACCATATTTTTTAAATATTGAATTTATAGAAAGAGAGCTATTTGCACTCATTGCTATAAGTAAATGTTCAGTGCTTAGAAATTGATCTCGTAAATTCTCGGCTTCTTTCCATGCAGAATCAAAAAGAGTACTACTTTCTCTCGATAATACAACATCAGATGCTCCTGACCCAGTGACTTTAGGAATCTTTCCAATTTCATTAAAGACGTCACTTAATACTTGGCGTATATCGACACCTAATTTTTGTAATAGAGGTGACGTGATTCCCTCTTGTTGATCTATTAGTGCTATCAATACATGAAATGGTTCGATATGTTGTTGATTTCGTTCTTGAGCTAGTGCTCGTGCAGCCATTATGGCTTCTTGAACCTTAATCGTGAATTTATCAAATTTCATCATTATTATTTTTCTCCTATAAACCTGTTTTTTTTAGTTTTTCTAATAATTCTCTTTGTTCTTTGTTTAGTTTTTTGGGTATTTTAATTTTAATCTCTACCAAGTGGTTCCCTCTATTTTCTGAACCTGTCTTATAAAATCCTTGATTTTTTAATCTTAATAATGATCCATCTTTAGTACCAGCAGGAACTGTTACACTTAAAGTTTTCTCAATCCCTTTTACATCAACCTTTCCACCTAAAACTGCGGTTGTAAAGGGAATTTCTTTTTCAGTATATATATCATCTCCTTCCAACTTAAAACTTGGATGAGATTTTATATTAACATTTATATATAAATCACCCGGAGGTCCACCATTCATACCAGGCATTCCCTTGCCTTTTAATCGTAATTTCTGCTGGTCTTTTATACCTCTTGGAATCTTTACTGTTAGAGTTGCTTGTTGTCCTGTAGTTGGATCTTTATATGATATTTTCCTCTGACCACCATTGAATGCATCCATAAAATCTATTTCCATGTCATATCTTAAATCTTCTCCTTCGATAGGACGGCTGCCAAAACCCCCGTTTTTTACCCTTGAACTTGTCCCTTGTTGTGTAAAAACATCAAATATATCTCCTAAATCATTAAAGAAATCAAATCCTCCAAATCCTCTATTTGATCTTGATTTTCCACCGTTTCCAAAAATTTCACTGAAGTCAAATCCTCCAGGTGATCCAGTAGTTGAATAATAATAGGTTGTTCCATCAGGACCTCTATGAACACGTCCGCCTCGAGGTATTCCACCACCCCATTGTTGATATGAATCGGGATCTCCTTCTACAACACCAAATTTATCGTACATCTCTCTTTTTTTATCATCGCTTAATATACTATAAGCCTCATTAATTTCTTTAAACTTTTCACCCGTTTTAGGCTCATCTGGATTCACATCTGGATGATATTTTCTTGCTAACTTGCGGAATGCTCTTTTGATTTCATCTTTACTTGCATTCTTATCCAAACCTAGTATCTCATAATAATCCTTTGCCATTATTTTTCACCTTTTTTTTAATAGGCCTGGCAGGATTCGAACCCGCATTGGTAGGAGCTTAAATCGCAATATTTTAGTCCTTTACACACATCAAGCCTTTTATTTAAAAAAATAAAAAAAAAAAAAATTTTATTTATTCATAATCAGCATCAACCACACTGTCTTGTCCACTGGCTCTCCTGAATTTTTCTTCTTCAATTTCATCCTGAGTTTTTCCTTGGTACGTATAAGCTCCTGGTGGCACGTCACCCATTCCTCCAGGGGGCGCTCCTTGAAATCCTCCTTGTCCTGGTTGTTGTCCATACATTCTACTAGATACTCCATGTAAAGCATTTTGTAAGGCTTCAGTCGTGCTTTTGATTCTTGAAACATCTTCAGATTCCATTGCAGCTCTAAGATCGGAAATTTTACTCAAGATTCCATCCTTTAAATCACCGATTAGCGATTCATTTTCTTTCATTAATTTTTCTGTCTGATAAATTAAAGCTTCACCATGGTTCTTAACTTCAGTTAATTCCCTGAATTTTTTATCTTCCTCAGCGTGTCGTTCAGCATCTCTTATCTTTTGGTTGATTTCATCTTCGGACATTTTTGTGGATGCCGTGATGGTAATTGATTGACTTTTCCCCGTTCCTTTATCCTTTGCTGAAACGTTAATGATTCCATTTTGGTCTATATCAAATGATACTTCGATCTGTGGCACCCCTCTAGGTGCTGGTGGAATTCCTGTCAAATGAAATTTGCCTAAGGAGATATTATCCATAGCTTTTGGCCGCTCGCCTTGTAAAACATTTATCTCTACAGCGGGTTGGTTATCAGCTGCGGTTGAGAAGATTTCCGTTTTTCTCGTAGGAATTGTCGTGTTTCGTTCTATCAACTTAGTAAAAACACCACCTAATGTTTCGACTCCTAAAGAGAGTGGAGTCACATCTAGTAAGAGTAAATCTTCAACTTCACCAGTTAACACTCCTCCTTGAACTGCTGCGCCCATAGCAACACATTCCATTGGATCAATGCTTCGTTCAGGGGTTTTTCCAAGATATTCCTCAAATTTCTTTTGAACTACTGGCATTCTAGTTGGTCCACCGACTAAAATGACTTTATCTACATCACCCTTGTTAAGGCCGGCATCTTGAAGTGCTTTTTTAATAGGTGCATCTAATCTTTGAATAACAGGATCAATTAATTGCTCTAATTTTGCCCTTGTCAAGGTAAGATTCATATGTTTTGGCCCTGAATCCGTCGCAGTAATATATGGTAAATTAATATCAGTTGATAGAGATGTAGATAATTCTATTTTGGCTTTTTCAGCAGCTTCTCGAACTCTTTGCATTGCCATTGCATCTTTACTCAAGTCTACACCTTCGGCTTTCTTAAACTCTAACACTAAATACTCCAAAAGAATTCTATCCATATCAGTTCCACCTAAGGCGGTATCACCTGCAGTCGAGATTACTTCGAAAACCTGGTTGTCCATTTCCATCAAGGTAACATCAAATGTACCCCCTCCAAGATCCAAAACTGCAATTCTTAAGGACACTCCTTTCTTGTCGAGGCCATAGGCGACCGCAGCGGCAGTAGGTTCGTTAATTAAACGTTTTACATTTAATCCCGCGATCCTCCCCGCATCTTTGGTCGCCTGGCGTTGATTATCATTGAAATATGCAGGTACGGTTATTATAGCATCAGTTACTTCCTCACCTAAATACGCACTTGCATCCTCTTTAATTTTTCTTAAGATCATTGCTGATATTTCTTGTGGAGTATAATCCTTCCCATCAATGGTTACCTTGTAAGACGTTCCCATTTTTCGTTTTATTGCCTGAATGGTACGTTCTGGATTGGAAACTGCCTGTCGTCTTGCAGGTTCTCCAATTAATCTTTGTCCATCCTTAGTAAAAGCAACATATGAAGGAAATGCCTTGCCACCTAATGTGTTTCCTTCTGCACTTGGTATGATTGTTGGCTTGCCACCTATCAATACAGCAGCAGCTGAATTACTCGTTCCTAAATCGATTCCGATTATTTTTCCCATATTTTTTCACTCCTTTTATTTAATTTTTAATTAACTTTCAGATTTTGATTTTTTTGAAATTACGACCATTGCTGGTCTTAATACTTCATTGTTATATAAATAACCTTTATTTAATTCTTCTACAATCGTATTCTCTGGGAGATCATCATTTATTCTAACTAATTTTACTTCATGCTTGTATGGATCGAAAATTTGTCCTTCAGTCTCCATGGGAATTACCTTTTCTTCGGCAAGTACTTTTTCGAAATTTTTTATAAGTAAATTAAATCCTTTCTTTATTGAATCCCCATTTTCAATAGTTTCAATTATTTTTTCAGCTCGTAGTAAATCATCATAGTGATTGATTAGTTTTATCAATATTTTTTCCAAAGCATATGTTGTATATTTTTGTTTCTCGCGATCTGAAATTTTTTTATAATTTTCAAGATCTGCTTTTGCCCGAACTAATGATTCAAAATATTTTTTATTTTGCTCCTCAAGTTCTTTTAGTTTTCTTCCATCTTCCTTTAGTCGTTCGATTTCTTCAATTAAAGTTTGATTTTGTGCCTTGATTTCTTTATATTCCGAGTAAAGCGCTTCTAATTTTTTAGCTTTTTCTAAAAGTAATTCATATTTTTCTCTTGAAATAGTAATCTTTTCACGTGGATCTTCAAGATAGCGACGACCATTGAAAAAATTATCAAAAGCGTTTTGAAACATTATTTATCACTCATCTCCCATTTTTTTAGGGTTACTATCATAATTCATTTTTATTTTGTAATTTTTTTTTGTTAATTTATTTTTTGTCAACCCTTAATTGACATTAAGTAACTTACATATTTAAATCTTTGGGTTTTTATTTCAAAATAAGATTTGTGATAAAAATCTATTTAAAATGGTAATTATTCCAAATATAGCATCAATTAAGGAATTATATAACATCTAATCTTCGAATAAGTCTTGAAAGTTATATCCAAGAACTTTTGAAAGTTTATCTAATTCCTTCTTTGTATAATTACTTTCTAGTTCACTATTGCTAATTTTCCTCAAATCTTCAATCCTTCTCCTATCCATACCCGTTTCATCAGCTATCCTTTCCAATTCATCGATTGTAGTACTTCCTATTATATCTCTAATAACTGGTTCTAAAAAGAAAATATCCTCGGTCGGCTTATCAAAAATTCTTGCGATATTTAACGATAAAGTAAGTTTAGGTGTATATGTACCCTTCTCTAAATAGTAAATGGTCTGGCGAGACACTCCCAAGAGCTTTGCCAAATCTTGCTGTTGCATGTCTTGTTCCTCTCGGAGTTCTTTTATTCTTGATACTAATTTTTCTCTAAAGCGCACCTATTTCTCGCCTTCCATTACGGTATAAAATTTTAATTTTACTTTAAATAATTAAATAAAAAAACTAAATTTTAGGTTAACTCAAAGAGATCTTCGATCTTACAATTTAATACTCGAGCAATTTTATAAGCTAATGCTAAACTTGGATTGTATCGTCCTTCTATTAAGTAATTTATTGTTTCAATGGGTACCCCAACCTTTTCTGCTAGGTCTGATTCCGTGAAGTTTGCATTTTCCATGCGTTCCTTAATTGTAGTTCTTAGTTTTTCACCTTCTCGCATTTTTGACATGATATAACTTATGAAATTATCAAATGCGAGTTCTTCTGGTTTAAAGATCTTATCTTCCAATCCACTGGGAATCTGCGAATATTTTGTCAACATTTCATTAATTTTATTTTCAATGACATGTGGATCCTTTAATCCAGGGATATATCCTTCAGGTCTAATTTTTCCTCCCTGTCCTCCTCCAGCACCACTTGATCCCGCTGTTTCAATTTTAACAGTAAAAATTTTAAACATCCTGTCGAAAATTCCATTTACAATCGTAATATTCTGTATTCTACTATAAGGAATGGTAGCTCTAGTGCGAGTCAGGACACCATGATTAACTATAATCTTATCCTCTATGATTCTATAAGAAAATCTTCGGACATAAGCCGAATAATATATAGCAGTTAAGATCACCGCCGCAATATAAGGAATAATGCCTCCTAACACGATAATCCAGAGAGACCATTCCAATCCTAAATTAAATTCCGCCTCAACTATATCAATGCCTATGATCATTAATACAATCCATAGCAAGTTTGGGACAATAATCAAGCCATAAATAAAGAAATTTTTTAGAATTTGTTTTTTTCTGAAATCTCTTGAGATTGTTCCTTCATATGAAAGCTCATCTTTACTCATTTTTTAATTTTTCACCTTTTTTTTTTTATTGTTTTAAATTTTATAAAATTAAAAAAAATTAATTAATTAATTAAGTTTTTCCGTGCCTCTTGAATAGTAGTATTGCAATTATAATTATGACCATTGTAATGATCAAATTAATAGCAAAATCAATCCAAATATTAAAATTGGTCAAAGCAATTCCATCAAAGATTAGTGTTAAAGCATCCATAGGATAATAGACTGGCATGAATTTTCTAAATAATTCTGCTTCAGGAAGTGTAAAAAACATTATATTTAGCTGTGGCATGCTATAAAGATTCGCATATCCAGATCCATTTTGAATGGTTTTAGCCAGAATTGCACATATAAGTCCAAATCCAATTGTACCTATATAAAAAATCGTTATAATTAAACCTGCCAACGCGATTCCTGCAACACTTGCATTATACTGAAAACCAGTGAGAGCTATGAATACTGATAGTAATCCGATTTGCACAATAGCTATAATGCTGTTTGTAATAATAACACTTCCTAAAAATTCTTTAGCAGTAGTCGGTGTAGTGTATATTCTTTTTAACAATCCTTCTCCTTTTACCTGAGAGAATGATATAGAAACAAATATCATACCTACAAGAGCGGGCATTACAAGTAATCCTGGAACCATTGTATCAAATATGGTCTTTCCAGACATTGGAACGGACACTTTTCCAGTAAACAAGTATAACATACCACCTATCATTAGAGGAAAGAGTAATAGCATTACAAGATAACCTGGTTGCCTCATTAGTTTTTTAAATTGAATATTTAAACTGGCCATAACTCTTTGCGTCTTCATTGTTCAATCCCCTCCAAGATTCTTCTTCCTGTTATTTTTATGAATACTTCTTCCAAATTTTTAGATTCATGCATTTCCATTAATTCTTTTGGAGTACCTACTGCAACTAACTTTCCATAATCAATAATTGCGACTCTATCGCAGAGTATTTCAGCTTCTTCGATATAATGAGTCGTTAAAATGATTGTTTTATCAGTTTGCTTTAAGGATCCTATAAAATTCCATATAGCTCGTCGAGCTCGTGGATCCATTCCGACTGTAGGTTCATCTAAAAAGAGAATTTGTGGATCATTTATTAATGCAATTAGGAGATTTAATTTTC
>JBHLME010000174.1:0-7094 GCA_048938445.1 Promethearchaeota archaeon
ATTAGAATTTCATTATAAAAAGAAGGGAAAAAAATCATCAAAAAAATTAATGAGATTGTAAATCCAATAAGGATACTAAGCCCACCAGATTCTGCTACAGCAGGTCTAGCATTTTTATGTATGTCATAACCAATATATCCTTTTCTTTTCATAAATTTAATTATATAAGGAAGTATTAAATAAGTACTTCCAAAACCAACAGCAAAAATGATTATTAGATAAATAATTTCTAATATTGTCCAGTTTAAATCAGTTAATGGTATCATTTCTTTCTCTAGTTAAATTATGATTTATCTAAATTTAGTTTAATTAATTTATTTTTAGATTTTTTTTTAATTAATGTAAGAAAAAGTAGTCCGGCACGGATATTCGATTAACGAGTAGTCTCGTTAATATTCGAACCGTGGTCACGGGGTTCAAGGCCCCATATGCTTGGCCGCTACACCACCGGACTCTGCTTTAAAAACCTAAACTAAATATTATAAGGTTTTATATCTTGTTTTAAAAATTTATCGTCTAATAAATTTTTTTCTATTGCTTGAGATAAAAATTGTTTTTCTTTTTGTTCATCTCTAAATTCATCAGATAACAACATTGGTATTGTTTCCATTATGGGATACCAGCGATTACAGTTTTCACAAAATAAAACACCTGATTCTATTTCTGTGCCAACTTTAAATTTATTTAATAAAAATAATTCTGGAAGAATTTCATTTATATTTTCCATATTAGCATTTTCTGCAAAAGTTTGAATTTTTTCTCTGACATCTGATAAAATCAAATTTAAACATTTTATACTCATCTGATTATTAGAATTATCAATAATATTTTCTAACTCCTTAATACTTGATAAGATAAGATTAATATAGTTTGTAAGGGAATTATATTCAATTGAAATATTATCTCTGATTAAGATATCATTATCTTTTTTAGTGATCTCAAATATATCCGAATTCTTTATCTGTTCTATATCTCTTTTTTCATATGTCTCGAGTAAATCGTTGAATTCTTCAATCTTTGTATCAAAATTAAAAATATATAATTTTAAAGGATAAAATTTATCTAATGGACAAGCTAAAATATCTAATAACCAAGGTTTCATAAAAATCTCCTTTAAATTAATATAATGATAATATAGTAATTATAATAGGTAACTTCTTAATTGTTGAATCAATTTATCATAATTGCGGTCAATTTTTCGCCTTCTTTTTAAGAAATTATCGGATAATTTTTGATAAGCTGCTCTAGATGGTAATTTTCCTTCTTTATAACGTGCTTCTAGTAAATTGAGTCCATCATTAATGGAAATTCGTTCAGCATCTAGAAATTCAATTTTTTTTACTAAATTTTCAAATACCAGTCCCGTTTCAATTAAGTTTTGTTTAAAAGGCTTTATTTCTCTCTCAATCTCTTCGATTTTTGGAGTATTTTTATCAATTATGTTCTTATATTTCTTTTTCGTTATTTTCTTTCTCTTAAGTGCTTCTGTAGTAGATCTTATTTCTAATATCAGTGCGTTCTTTTCTTCGCATAATGAACAATATTCTCTAATATCATGTACTGGAATTATTTCTTTTGAAATTATAGTAATATCTTCCTTTTTCTTTCTTGTTTTATTAAACATTACAAATGAGGAACAACCTAAAATGATTAAGAGAATAAATATAATTGGTCTTAATAATAAGTCAAATATATCTATATTAAAAGTAATTTGAATTAATTTATTTTCTAATGGACTTACATATTCTGAAAAATATGTGATGGTCATCGTTCCTTGCGAACTTTGGATGGCATCTGGAGATACAGTATTAAAAACAATACCCGAGCAACCATCTATTATCAAATTTATAGTTTGATCTTTTACCAAATAGTCAAAGGTTGTAGTAAATAGATCTATTTTTATGGATTCTTGAAACCAATTTATTGAGAAATATTGCTCAAATGGTAAATTATATTGTAATATGAACCTAATATTTGAAAATGGTATTAAAGCAGGACGATTAGAATCGGAATTAATTTCATGTTGATCTGGACGTTGATCTAATGGACGTGTATCTATAAAATCAATAGTTAGATTACCATTATCTAATTTTGTTCCCAATATTTCACCTAAATCATCTGTTATAGAAACACTGCTGGCAAAAGAAGGTATTTTAAGATCTAAATAGTATTTTGTTATGTATCCAGAATTCCTAATAACTATCTCATCCGATACTCTAATAATTCCCCAAGGTGAAATAAATATATCTCGATTAAGTTCGCTTATTTCCAACTTCGTTAATGATTGTTCTGTAAATTGAATTGTTATATTTTGATCATTTGCATCTAAATTTTCCTGAAAAGGTGCTAAATATGTAGCTTTTTCATCCAAATCATATGTTACAGTTTCACCTTCAATACTACCCCATTCAGCAGTATTTACGTTCGAAGAAGCAGTATATATAGCTGTAATTGAACCATGTGCTTCATACGGTAAAGTTGGGAATACAGGACCTGTATAACTTAAGTGATGTTGTAATCCATCTATATAATTATAAGTTATTAAATCTTTGAATGTCTGGAAGAAAATAATTGTTTTCTTTTGAGAGGGTAGTAAAGGGGAATCAAAATATATCGCGATCATTTCAAATCCATCGCTTTCAACCATTGATCTTTCTACCAATAATGAACTTTTTTTATCACTTTTAGTAGCACTATAATAAATTAAATTTTCAGAATTTGCTTTAGGGATTCCTATATAAATTGAATTAATTTGATTGTCGTAATTATTCTCAATTTCTAATATATCTTTAACTTCTACAATTCCATAACCACTTATTTCTACATTTCGAGAAATATTGGTAATTATAACATCATCCATTCCTGCAATATCAGCAGATATATTTGGAGAATCAAAAATGAATTGATCTGAAGGAACATTCTCAGGATTGATCAAAAGAGTTGAGATCGTAAATGTTACCAAAATAATTCCAATGAATAATATAAAAATGCTTTTTTTCTTATTCATGATTCTAATATTTACTTGAATTAACTTCAATAATTAAATCAATAAATAAAATTTTATTAAAATTAATTTTTAATTTTCAGATAAAATTTAATATTATTGCATTTTTATGCAAATATAATAATTTGTTTCTAAAAAAACGTGTCTATTATCATGTCATCAAGACAAAGACAATCAAGACGTAGGAAAAGAAGGTCAGGAACGGCCCCAATGCCAATGGGAGGAGCAGGTTTGATGCGATTTTTTGAGGATGCTTCAATTGGCATAAAAATCGGACCAATTTCTACTGCGTTATTAGCGACGGCTTTAATTGTAATAATAATTTTAGCACATCTTAACATATTTGATTGGTTTTTCATGTAATATAAATTCTTGATATAATAATGAATATTTCTGAATTCCAGAATTTAATGAGAACACTTTTCTTTCATCAAGATAGTGCTCGTGGTATAGAAAAAACTTTTATTTGGTTGGTAGAAGAAGTTGGTGAACTGGCACATCATTTAAAGGAAAAAAATGACATCGATTTAAATAAAATATCCGAGGAAATGGCAGATATTATTGCCTGGATAAGTTCTTTAGCAAATTTAGTAGAAATTGATCTTGAAACAGCATTATCAGAAAAGTATCCAAATAAATGCTTAAAATGTAATTCAAATCCGTGCTGCTGTTCATCGATTATTAATCATCAATAAATTTTTTCATTTAATCAGTGAAGGAAAACTTTATTTCAGTTATAGAAATAATTAACTTACTGTTAGCTATCACAGTAATTTTTAAATTCTAAAATGAACATGAAAGAAAAAAAAATCTGGATTGATGTTGAGCAACCTAAAACGGGTATAATGTTCAATCCATTATTTAAAATGTTTCAACAAGAAGGTGCTGAACTCTTAATTACCGCAAGGGATTATGATTCTACGTATAAGATTTTAGAGGATAATGGAGTTAACCATATTAAAGTTGGAAAACACGGAGGAGCTAGTCGTGTTGGAAAATTAGAGACGTATATAGATCGATTGAAAGAATTATTACCTCATGTGAAAAAATTTTCTCCAGATCATTTTGTTACTTTTTCTTCTATAGAAGGCACAAGAATTGCGTATGGATTAGCACTCCCTTCAATTGGTATCAATGATGAACCACGAAATATTCCTGTCTGTAAACTTTTATTCCCTTTTCTTGATAAAATCATCACGCCTAAATGCATTCCTATAGATTTATACATAAAATATCATGCTGATCGAGAGAAAATCATTCGATATGATGGACTTGATGAAATAGCTTGGATTTCAGAGTTTAAACCTGATAGCACTATGTTAAATAATTATCTTAATAAGTTTGAATTAGAAAAGGGAAAATATATTCTCATGAGGAGTGAACCCTCGCTTGCTTGTTATTTAATCGACAAATTAAAACCCGAAGAAACATTAATAAGCAAGATATTACCGCAAATTTATAGAAAATACCCTAACTATAAATATTTATTGTTAGTTCGCACTTCCCTTCAGGAGGAATTTCTAAAGAGGGAACTCAGGGAATATATTTCTGAGGGAAACATTTTAATCACTCGTTATTTACCTAATATTGTTGATTTATGTTTTTATGGAGCTCTGGTCATCAGTGGGGGAGGGACCATAGTTCGTGAGTCAAGTCTCTTGAATGTTCCTAGTATAGAATATTTTCCGGGTGATTCTGCGCCGCAAGAAACGTTTCTAATAGAAAATGGCTTTCCAATGCAACACATTAGAGATCCTGAGAAAATAATTGAAAAATCTATTGAAATCTTAGATCAAGGACCTGAATCTGATCGATTTACATTGGAGTTTAAGGAGAAAATTAAAAATTTTGAAAATCCAATTAAAATATGTTTTGATAATGTTAAAAAGAATTTAAAACAATATTAGATTTTATAATTGATTTTTATTACTAACAGATTCTAAAGCATATTTTCATAAATTTTTTCAAGATTTTTACCAACTACATCCCAAGAATATCTTTTTATAAATGTTTGAGCTTTTTGTGTTAAGTTTATCCTTTTTTTATCATCTTCAAGGAGATTTATTATTTGCTTGGCTAATAATTCAGGTTCTTTGATTGGTACAAAAACTGCATTTTCTTGTAATACTTCACGATATGCTAATATTGAAGAACAAATTACAGGAGTACCACAAGCAATAGCTTCAACAGGAGTAAGGCCAAATCCTTCAGATGCGAAGGAATAAGTGATGAATATATCTCCCATCGTGTAGTAATAGGGCATTTGTTCTTCAGGAATAAATCCAACAAAATGTACTTCTTCATTTTCCTTTTTCCATTCTAAGTATTGTTTTTCCATAGCGAAATCAGGAGTTCCACCAATAATTAGGTTAAGGTTATTTATTTTTTTTTTTGCTATTTTATAAGCAAGAATAATATTTCCAACATCCTTATAGGGAGCAATTCGTCCAAGATATAATAGCACTGGGCCACTTATTTTTAATTTTTCTTTTAACTTTCTAGCTTCATCAGGGTAGGGTCGAAAATTTTGATCAATTCCATTATAGAGGGTGTAAATTTTATCAGATTTAACTTTTGGAAGATAATATTTAAATTCTTTTCTGATAAAATTAGAAACAGTCGTGATACGTGTAGCTCTACGCGCAATAAATTTCATTAAAATTTTTTCAATTGGAATTTTTGTAAATTTAGTTTCGAAAGGTCCTAAATCGTGAATAGTGGAAATGAATTTCTTTTGATTAGAAATAATAATTGGTAAGGAACCTTTAGCACCATCACCATGAATGATATCAAATTTGTTTTTTCTGAGAAATCTAGCCACTTTTAAATTAAACTGGGGAAACCATAAGAACCTTTTTCTAATAATTTTAACTTGGATGATATCAGGATCATTTAAATTAACATTCCATTTGGCTGTTATCAATTTTACATTATGACCTTGGTTTCTTAAATATTCGAAAAGTGATCTCACAACTCTAGACGCACCACTAGTATTATCTGGAAAAACTGTTAAAGATACAATACAAATATTTAATTTAGTCATTTAAAATTCAAAAAAATATAAAATAATTATTATTCAAAGATCAAGTTAGTTGTTCATATCCTTCTTCAGTTATTATTACGGTTTCTTCTGATTGAGCAATATAAACTCCTTTTTTTTCGGCCAATACATTATGGGTGTGCAATTTTCCTGTCTGAACAAGTTCTTGGAGTCCAAATCCTACTCCTGTTCTAAATTCTTTGGTCAACCAACGCTCTGCAAATGGTAATCCTTTATAATTTTTATTAATATAACCCAAGAGTTGTTTTGATATTTTTCTTCGTAGTGGAACTCTGCCAGCATATGGATTCAATTCATAAATAAAAACATTTTTAGTATTATGAACTGAACCTTCTCCTGTAGAAGCAAATATTTCAATGGCAAACACATCATCTACTTCCATCACACTCCCACGTTGGGAACCTAGTTCGGGTAATTGTTTTTTTCCATGAACTGTCCATCTTTCAATCTGATGTCCACCTAGTTCCTTAATAGGATTGTATTTAAAACCCTTAACAATTTCTTCAATTTTTTTCCCAATGTTCCTAGTATTCACTCCTGGTTTAGCCATCATTTTAGCTGCTTCTAATGACACTTCAGTAGCTTGTATGATATTTTCGAGAGATTGATCATTATTGAAATTAATAGAAAATGCAGTATCAACGATATATCCATCAATGTGAACGCCTAAATCCAATTTAATAATATCTTCTTCATTGATGATAAGATCATCTTCTTTTAATGGAGAAGTATAATGAGCAGCAATATGATTTATGCTGAAATTAACAGGAAATGCGCAAGCACCTCCCAATTCTACAATTTTTGCTTCTGTTTCATTAATAATATCTAAAACCTTTGTTCCAACCTTAATCTTAGGTTTTATATAACTTTTAACATCTTGAGCTATTTTTCCTGCTTTTTTCAAAGAATTTAATTTATTCTCTTTTTCTTCTTCTTCTTTTTTAAGCTCTTCTTTACTTTTTTCTTTAGTAGAATCTTGTTTTATTTTTTGTTTCTCTGTCATTATAGTAATATAAAAATTTATTAAAT
>JBHLME010000052.1:0-25911 GCA_048938445.1 Promethearchaeota archaeon
AACTGGATCGTGAACGACTCCTCGCCAGCCAGTCCCGACCAGATACCACCATTCAGGGGTTCTGCCACGGTGCTGGTCAGCAGGTACTTGGTGCCGCCATATTCGTACCACACCGAATCGAAATTAGGATCTGTTGCACTTGCTTGGACATTAAAAATCGAATTATGGTAGGTGCCATCATCAGGAGCATCAATATTCAATATCGGTTCAATAATGTCAATCCTTAGAATTAAATCTTTATTTGTTAATTCACCCTTAGAATCGTTAACATAAAATCTAATTGTGATAGTTCCATTTTCTATATTATCCCATAAAATTTGATCGAAAGGTTCATTATTCAGTTCATTAATTCCTCCTAAACTTAATGGAGTGGACATATCTCCCGTTTCAATGAATTCATGCCAAGTATAATTACCCACTCCTTCTTCAATTGTAATACTATAATCTATAGCTTGTTTTCCAACTAGTGAATAATTTGAAGGTGAAATAATTGAAAATTTTGGAGGATCCCAAAAAATAGGCATTTCATCTTCACTGTTAGCAGAACCATCTATATTGACATAAGGTGTATCGCCAATATTATCATCATCAGCATCTTTATGGGTATAATCACTCCAATAATTACCAATAATGGTATTGTTCCATTTATTTCCCGTTCCATTATCATTACCATTTATTCCATTATCAATGAAACGGTTATTAAAAATGATATTATCTTGACAATCTGTGTCATTAATATATAATCCATATTGAGTATTATCTCTTATAATATTGTCTGAAATCGTAATATTTTTGCTATTTATCAATAAAACTCCATTTTGATTGTTATTAAAACACGTATTATTTTTAAGGGTCCCATTTATTGAATTCTCTATTATGATCCCTCCTTTTAAAAGCCCTGCTCCTGAATTGGAAACAGAACAATTTCTTATTATAAATTTAACATTATTAGAATTATTAATTAATATTCCAAAACTAGCACCATTTGCATCAATGGTAACATTTTCGATGATATATGTATTTCCTACTTTATAACACCATGTTTCGTTTGTGTCGGTATAAGACCAATTATTATCAACGTGTATGAAATTTTCTATAAATGATGCAGAATTTTTAGGAAAAATAATCTCAATTTCATTGTTATATTCTTTAGTATCAACTTGTTTTGTTGTATCCAAATTAATTTGAGAGACAAATACAATGAATACAATTAAAAATGAGAAGAACAAATAAATCTTAAAATCACTTTTTACAAATTTTACTTTTAACCCTCTATACATTTTAAACCACCGTTTATTTAAAAACTGAATTTACTTGGATTATAATTAAATATCTTGATTTATAATTTACTAATTTGAAAACCCAAAATTTTTAATCGATTTTCGCTAGAATCACAATTTAATTAATTTAAGAATCATTTGGATTACTTATAAATGTTACATTTAAAATTATTCCTTTTTGTCGCTCGAAAAACGGGAAATCAAAACTTTAAAATGTCATGAATAATTAGAGGAGAAATTAATAAAAAATAGAGGAATAAATTAAAAAACAATTTTATTTACAATATTACCATCTATTAACTACTTTCTCAGCAAATCCTAAAATATTTTCTACATGGATCTTTTTTCCATCATCAAGGATGATATCTCCAGTAAAATACCCAAATACTTGATGCTGAATGGACCTTAATACTATTAAATCAATTTTAGAACTTCTATCAAGAATGGGTTCCATCATCAATTCAAAGCGTCCATCGCTACTAGTAAATTTCCAAGGTTTTAAGTAATCTTTTGGATCAATCTGGAAAGTAACATCTTCAATTTTATGACCCTTTCCATTATAAAAGATTATATTTTCACTTGCTCGTGATCTATCGCTAAATCCATATCCTAAATTCCAACCAATTAAAGATCCATCATCAAGCTTTGCTGATGCCGACCCCCAATACCAAATACTTTTATATCTCCATACCCCTCGACCCCAATCTAAAACGCCAAAACAATTTTTTGGATTAAAATCATATTTATTTTTCCCTAGAGTTACAATTCCTTGGGATGGCATGCAATTAACTTTCTGATTATAATAAAATTTAGTTGGTCTTTTTTTCCATGATGATAGAATAACCATCGTATCCATTAATGGATCTTGGGTTAAATTTAATTCGGCTTTAATTCCCATACCTTTATTAAATTTAGGATAATCTACTTTTAAAATTCGCATTTCTTTCTTTCTTTCAAATGAAAGGGAAATTCCTTTTTTATTGACAATAATGTCTCCTTCTTCAGGAGTACGAGGTAAAGCTAAATTACCTCTTGTAAACCATAAAAGAATTTCATCAGAAATGCATGTTTTTTTCTTAAAATCTAGCCATGTAATTGCTATTATTCCTAAATATCCTATATCCGCAACGGTAAAAGTTATGCCATAATCCGGATGTAGTATAGCATAATAATCCCATTCCTTCATTCGAGGCCAACTATTCCAAATATACTCTTTATTAAAATTAAAAAGAATTTTTCTTGCCCAACCTTTCTGAACCAATTCTCCAAATGGATCCAATAAATCAGACGATTCTGTTATTTCATATTGCATTTACATTTATCACATTTATATTGATAATTAATAATAAAAAAAAATCATCATATTTAAATTAAAATTGAATGCTTTTAATTTAATATTTCAATTTATAGTGCTTAATAAATTTTTTATCCTTTTCTAATTTTATTGTTACATGGTTGAATGTAATCAAGAAAAATTGAAAAATACTTTTTGTACGTGCACCTATAGCTGTTCAAGAAGGGGTAAGTGTTGTGAATGCGTGAAATATCATCTCGCTATGGATCAATTACCGGGATGCTTCTTTGCTAAAATCTCAAAAGATGCAGAAAGGACTTATGATCGAGATTTTGAATATTTTGCACGACTAGTTTTAGGGAAATAATTGAAAAAATATGACAACTGAAACCTATACCCGCGTTTCTGTACTATCTTCGTCACCGAATGACAGTTATGGGCATCAAACTAAGCGGCCTACCTAAAGCAAGCTCCAAGTACTCTAAGCTTTCATTTGGCCTTGCACCAAGGTTTTAGCTCGTTCCAACCATTCCCACCTACAATTTCTTTGGCTTTCCCAAGTCATTAATGTTAGTAAATGGGCAGTGTCGTTTCAGGTGCTAAATTACGGTTTTCACCGTAGTAGTTATCTACACCTTGCTTGGAGAGTGACGCGAGGTTCCTCAGTACTTTGAAAGCACCGTAAGCCCATCAGTTTCATTTGTCATATATGATTAAGAACTGAAATTATAAATAATTTTTTAAAAAAAATGAAAAAAAAAAAATCAAAATTTAAAGATTTTTATTAAAGGATTACCGATAGGGCACTTAATAATCCCGCTCCAAAATTAAATATTCCTGACATTATCAACCCTAAAAAGATAGTAGAAGTAAGTGACATTACCACGAGGAGTGTATTAATACTAGGTCCTGCTGTATCTTTAAAGGGATCTCCAACAGTATCTCCGGTTATTGCAGCTTTGTGAGCCTCTGTTCCTTTTCCACCTAAATTTCCATCTTCAATATATTTCTTGGCATTATCCCACGCTCCACCGCTATTTGACATGAAGATTGCAAATACGAAACCTGAAAGAATCGCTCCGGCCAAAAAGGCCCCTAATGCAGCTGCACCAAAGACCATTCCAACAACTAAAGGAATAGCAATTGAAATGATACTTGGGATAACTAATTCCCTTAGTGAGCCTTTAGTTGCTATATCTATACATTTATTAAAATCAGCTGCTTCCTCTCCAGATAATATTTTTGGATTTTCTTCGAATTGTCGTCTAATTTCATCGACCATTTTGGCAGCATTTCGTTGTACTGCGAGAACTAAAAGGGCAGAAAATAGAGCTGGCACTACAACACCAATAAATGCACCTATGAGGACATTCATAACAAGTAAATCCATTCGGCCTATTGTCGTTGGAGCCAACGCATTAGCTTCTTCAGCAAAAGCAAATAAAAAGGCAATTACTGTTAAATTTGCAGCACCTATTGCAAATCCTTTAGTTATGGCTTTTGCTGTATTTCCAGCAGAATCTAATCTATCAGCTGTACGTATAATTTCTTCCCCTAAATCACCTTGCTCTGCTATACCCCTGGCATTATCGACGATTGGACCATAAGCATCATTAGAAACGATTGTCCCTACGATGGCTAACATTCCTACAGCGCCCATAGCTACTCCAAAAACACCACCAAGAATATATGTTAAGACCATAGCAACAACTATGCCCAATGCTGGAGGTACTACACTTATCAACCCATAAGCGAAGCCACTTAATATAACGACTGCGTGACCTTCTTGGGCAGCCTCTGCCATATTTCGAGTAGGTTTTCTATCATCTCTAGTAAAATAGTCACTCGTAAATCCTATTATCATACCAGCAGCGAGACCAATAATAGAAGCGAGGTATATACGCCACAATAATATAATTCCAGGACCATCTAATCCTATTGTCATTAATGAAATCAATATTGCAGCAATTCCAGCAAAAATAAGAGTAGCAACATAAGTACCAGTATTTAAAGCTTTTCCCGGTTCCTCAGAACCCTTATATCTTATGAATGCTATTCCTAATAATGAGGAAATTAAACCGCCACCACATAAAACAACGGGAGCAATAACAATTATATCTATTGTAGCAGGGTTTAAAGCAAGATTATCTATTGGTGTTTTTATCATTCCATATGCTACCGCTAATGATGAAGCTAAAAGCATTGCAGCTACTATAGATGCAACATAAGAATCGAAAAGATCACTACCCATTCCTGCAATATCACCTACATTATCTCCCACATTATCAGCTATGGTTGCAGGATTTCGAGGATCATCTTCGGGAAGATCATATTCTGCTTTCCCTACTAAATCTGCTCCAACGTCAGCGGTTTTAGTATAGATTCCTCCTCCGCATTTCATGAACAATGCAATACTGCTTGCCCCAAAACTAAAACCTAAAACAACATTTGGTTCTCCTGTAATCCAGTATACGACAGATACACCGATTAGAGCTATACCTACCACCATGAGTCCCATTACTGAACCACCAAAGAAGGCAATGTCAAAACCCTTTTTAGTTCCTATAGTGCAACCTTGAGCCGCTCTAGTATTTGTTTTAACGCCAACTAGCATACCGAGAGCTCCAGCAACCATAGATCCACAAGCACCAATTATGTATGCAATCATCTGAGGCCAGGCTAAAGTGAGAGGATTCATAAAGAATAGTACTAGAATAGAAAGCCCACCAACGAAAATTGCAAGAATCTTATATTGAACCTTTAAATACGTTTTTGCTCCTGATTCAATGTAGCCTGATACTTCAATCATTTCTTTGTTTCCGGGATCTTCTTTTAAAACATTGTTAGCTAATACCACCGCTATTGATATCGATATTATACCTGCTATTATCGCAACGATTAAAATTATTGGAATCATGTTAATTTATCACACATTTTTTTTAATTACAGCATTTAAGTTTGTATTTTTTTTTCAAAATTAAAAAAGATATATATGTTTTATACAGATTCCTTTAAAAATTTATAAACATTTATATGATAATTATAAAACCTTTTCAGTAACTAATTTGTATTGATAAATATAATATCTTTTTAACAATAATGTAAATTTGACAAATTAAAGGAAATTAAAAATAAAATAAACAAAAAAAATTAATGTATAGCTACATTTTTTCTATCATTAATTAAATATCTTATTCATGTGGCACATTTCCTTGTTCATAATAAACTGGCAAAACTTGACTTTGTAATCGACGCCCTAAATTTCCACTGATTCCAAAAAAAGGTTCAAATTCTCTTATATATTCTAGTTCTTTTTTATTAGGTAGAGGAATCTTTTTCAATTCTTTTCCGAAATCTTCTGCTATCTTCAAATCCCATGGTACTAGTTTTTTAACTTCTTCAACAGTAGTTTGGGGAAATATCGCATCAAGATAAATTTCTTTCGTTACTCCTTCAAATCTAAAAACACCTACTCTTGTAATTAAAGCACTAGGTCCTCCAGGCAAACCTGCTTTTTTTCTGGAATCACCTCCAGTAAGCCATCCTGGTGTTGTTAAATAATCTAATTTTTCACAAAATTTTCCACCTACCATCGTATAAACCGTGCGATTTGAATGTCCTGCAAATTCATTAGCTCCACCAGAACCTGGAAGCCTGAAATAAGACCTTTTCGACATATCATATTTTCCTATCACTGTAGAATTTATATTTCCAAATTTATCTATTTGAGCACAACCTAATATGCTTATATCTGCATAACCCTTATTTACAATAGTCGTGAATACATCCCATAAATCTATACAATATGAATAACCTATTGTTGATCCGGGATCACCAACACTTTCTAAATTTTGAATACAATCAATATCTATCATTCCTGCTTCTGTAAGGATAATAGAATTTGGAGCATGATTTTTTTTAGCAATAGCTCCTGCGGCCATTGGAACCCCTTGACCAATGACACAAATTTCACCATCTTTAATTTCTTTCCCCGTGGTTAACACTAATAATTCTGTTCTCATGAATTTATTCATTATATAATTCCAACTCCCCATATTTTTCTGCTAATTCATTATACTGTTCTCTATTAAGACCTAATTTTGTACAAATTCCATCTTGCCAATATAGTTTTTTATATCCTATGTTAATCGTATCACTCTTGTATTCATTCACTTTTAAAAGATCTAAGGGCTCTTTTCCATATCTCGAGATGTAATGATCTATGTAATCTTTACGATCAATTCTATCATATAACCATTCATTTAAAAAAGCCTCATTAGAATTTTGAGTAAGAGCATATGCAAAATATACTGAACGCCAATTAATGTCGACATTATAATACCCTGCTAAACAGCTAGGATGTGCACCCCAAGGTTCTTCGACAATCGCATTGACTCTAAAACCAGGAACAAGCGTTAAAAAAGGAGAACGCTTGATTATTTCGTGGTCTACAATTTCTTCACATGAAACGATTATTTTTTTTGCCGATAAAACAGACCATTTGATAGTTCCCATACTTCCCCAGAATTGAGCATTTCCGAATTGGTCACATCTTTGCACGTGAACAATAGCCACGTCAGGATTTAATGCCGGAACTAATACAGTTTCATTTCCTGTAAATGGACAGTTTATAACTTTAAATTTATTTTCTCCAACATGAGTTCTTATGCGAAATACATCCGATTCCATTACAGATTTTAATGTAGGCATGAAAGTGAATCCACAAGCACCTGCTTTAAGCATGCTATACATGGTAAAATTTGTATAATCCTCATATTCCACCGATTTATCCTTTAAAGCTCTATCCAACTCTCTATTATAGACTTTTCCTCCAGCTCGATGATAATATGAAGTGATTATTTTAGATAAACATCCTCCAGAAAGCATTAAGTCCAATTCTTCTATTGAGGAGCATGATACCGCAGTAAGGTTTTTTTTCTGTTGCCTAACTATCTCATGTACAATTGCATAAGGTGTTCCGTGTAAGAAATTAGCACTGACGATCATATCACCATCATTTACAAATTTAAACACTGCATCTTTCATCGTCATTATTTTACTACTTGATAAACTCATAATTATCCCCTATTTTTTTAAAAAAACCTGTTAATACTTAGTAAAAAGTGTCATATAATTTAATTTTAGTCATTAAGATTAATTTAAAATTTTAATAATTAAATATTCTATAAAACTTGTATATATACTATGTTATCCTAGTATTTTGTAGGTGATATAGAGAAATATACAAATATACGTGAAATTTACGTTTCACGATTATGTAATTTATTATATTTTTATCAAATTATAAAAAGTAAATTATAAAAATTGATGCAATAATCCTTTAATTCTTTAATTTATAAATAACAGCTAACCAAAAATATAGATTTAAAAGAATATAATTAAAATATATTCAAAAGAATGTACTTAATATATCAATAAATTTCAATTTCCGTGGATTCTAAAAATCAGACCGCAAGAAATGTATATCCACCTTTTAGTTACCTCAATTCCTTCAATATTCTGAAAATCCTAAAATCGAATCGCAAGATGGACAACTCCACTTTTTGTAATTACCAGGGGTAAAGCCAAAAGGATTAATGGATTGCCCTTTAAAGGGATAATATTTCTTTTTTATATTGCCTTTCTTTTTCACCTTTTCTTTAATTTCAAAAAAATCTTCCAAGTTTATTTCAGTTTTACAATACGGACATTTTGGCATTTTTTATAATCAATTTGTTTAATTTAATTATAATTATCTAAATCTTTTTGATTTATTAAAGGATGTGGTAAATTTTTGAAGTATAATTTCGATATTATTAATCTTTTTTTCAAGAAATATAAAATATAAACTAAACTCATTTAAGGATTCTAAAATTTTAGTCTACAATTAAATTTTTAAGATTAGATATCAAATAAATATTAATAAATCATATAAATAAGGTCAATTTAAGTGGAAGAATATAAATGTGAAGTCCTAATAATCGGAGCAGGTCCAGCAGGCTTAAGTGCAGGAGTATATTGTGGGAGGGCTGGTAGAGATACCATTATCCTTGAGGGTAAGGAACCTTCTGCTTTAGAAAAGGCAAAAGAAGTGAAAAACTATTTAGGTTTTAAAAATATTCATGGTCCAAAACTTTTAGAAGAATTCAAGGAACATGCCATGAGTCATAAAAACGTTCGCATTATCAGAGGTGATGTCATATCATTATTAGTTGGAATGGGAATGAATATGATCTCAACTAGAACTTCAAATATCACGGCTGATGCATTGATCATCGCTACTGGAGGAGGAAAACGTAAGGAACAGATAAAAGGTGAAGATAAATTGATAGGTTATGGAGTCTCTTATTGTGCATTATGCGATGGTCCATTATATAGAGAGAAAGAGGTTGTTCTTTATGGATCGGATGAAGAAGTCCTTGAAGATGCTATGGTTTTGCAACAAATGGGATGTCTTGTTAAGATCATTTCAGAAAAAGCAATTGAAGAGTTCCCCGAAAATGTTAATAAAGTTCAAGAAAAGGGGATTGAAATTTTTGATAAAATGGAAATAATAGAAATAATTGATAATCAACAAGGGCAGATTGAAAAAATTATATGTAAAAACGTTGATTCAGAGGAAACTCGAGAATTTGATTTGGATTGTTTATTTATATTATCTCACATGCCCTCAAATACAATGTTCAAAAAAGCGGGAGTTGATTTAGATGAAAAAGGAAATATCAAGATCAACGAAGACCAAGAAACAAATATTAAAGGAGTTTATGCAGCAGGAGATGTTACTGGTGGTTTATTTCAAGTTGCTTTTGCTGTAGCGGAAGGCGCTAAAGCAGGTATCAATGCGAGTAAATTTTTAAGGTCTTTAAAAAAATAATTTTAATAATAATTTAAAAGGTTATCATGGAGACCAATATAGTTTATATTGAGTTTCATCGTCTCCTTCCCAGGATTTTTTCAAGAACTCATAATTCACCATTTTCTTAATGCATATTTCGATGGCTCCTTGCATCCACCCCATGTTTGAATAAAAAATCATTTTAAATTTATTTTCAAAATCACGTGAAGTTATAAGTATTTCATTGTTAGAGAGCCATTCTATTGTTAAAGTGCCAAAATTATACATCATCCTTTGAAATCGAGGATACTTCTGTATCAGTTTTTTAACATCTCCCTCAGCAATGAGATTTCTATAAATGGTATTCATTGCTTTTATACCAAATTCGCGCCCCCATTGTATAACTGTTTTAGTATTGTTCTTTGCAATTACCTTAATTAAGGCATCATATAGTTCAATATAAATGTTATAGGGATACCATATGGAAGTCAAAATACGCTGATTTAAGAGATCCTTTGCCTCATCCGAAAGTATCTTGTTGTATTCATCTATATGAGCTTTATCCGATCTAATGCCTATTATAATATCTTTTAATGCCGTTCCTTTTACTTCACGCTTCATTTTAAATCTCTTTAATAAAAAATCTTTCTTTAAATTAAACCTAATCACAAAATGAAAAAAAATGTATTAAAATTTGTGGATAATGATATTTACTCGTTACAAAAGTTCAAAAAAGAATTTAGTTTGATAATTAAATAATATGAGCATATCACTCTCTATTATGAAACTATTATGCACATATTATGATCGAAATATCATGAGTTATGTTAAATTTTCTGATTTTGTAGATGATTTCTTAATTACCAAAGAAGTCGAAGAAGGTTGTGCGGTTTCCACGATTAAAGCATATCGATATGATTTAGAAAAATTTATCAGCATTGTTGGAGATGTTGATGTCAATTCGCCCATAATTCGACAGAAAATAAGATTATTTTTGAAAAAATTAAAGGATTTGAACTACACAAAAAAAGCTGTTGGGAGAAAAATTGCAACATTGAGATCCTTTTTTAAGTTTTTAAATCTTAATGAATTTCTCACAACTAAAAATCCAATGGATGTTATTAAATCACCTAAAATTCGAATGGAAGAAAACCTACCAAAATTTCTCGATCCTGACGATATTAAGAAAATTTTTCGAAAATTAAAAAATAGACAGATCTTTAAATCAAAAAAAAGTGAAAGATACTATTTAATGATCAGGATATTGTATGCAACCATGGCACGTGTGAGCGAACTCTGCAATATTAAAATAAAAGACATAGATTTTAATGAAGGATATATCAAATTACGTGGAAAAGGAAATAAACAAAGAATCGTGCCTATAGACCAAAAAACAATAAGAATTATCGAAGAAAATTTAGCTAATAGGATTTATTATGAAACGGATGATTATTTGCTTGTAAATACCAGAAATAAACCATTAAATCCGAGAGTTATTCAAGGAGATATTAAATTGATTAAAGAGAAATGCGGATTTCCTGATTCTAAAATTATTACACCACACGTGTTTAGACACACGGGTGCAACTCATCTCAGGCGTTCAGGCATGGATATTAGTGAATTACAAGATATTTTGGGCCATAGTAATCCAAATACGACAAGAATTTATGCTAAAAATGATATTTCCAAATTAAAACAGTCATATAATAACATGCATCCTCTAAATAAAATAGAGTTGTAAAAAAAATCAAAAAATGTACTAAAAAATTTGATTTATAGTAAATTCAATCAACTTCTTTTTGCTATTTGTACAAAAAAAATATATTATAAATTGTTAAGGCGTTTATAGTAAAGCTTATATATTATATTATTAAAGGAGATATTACCAAATGAAATTTTTAATCTAAATTAAAAACGTGAAAATAATGGAAAAAACAAATTTACTGAGAAATATATTTGTTATTCTTGCAATAGTAGGATTGGGATTCTTAGTAATACCATACTTTCTTCCAGATTCTTTAACTCAATCTACATTAGTAAATTCATACCCCTTAACAGTTTCTGATCAGAGTGCAAATGAGGTAAATTCATCTTATACTGTTGGTTTTAATCTTCAAAGTGGTGATGTATGTAATGTCATTCTTGCTAATACATTTAATCATAACGCATCTCAAACAGCAGTCATCGAGATGTGTTTTGTAGAACAATCCGTATATCAAGACGCTTTTATTAATGGGTATGATCCTGATGGTGATGTTGAAGTGACTGGTAATTGGATAGACTTTAGACGTGTTGAAATTAAATATCCTAACCCAACCTCTAGTGTTTATGACGATAACTACGCTATTGCTGAAGGTGTAACAGTGCATCTTGAATTTATGGGAGACGATGATGGTTCCGACATATATAGTAGACCAGGAGATTATGTTCTAATTGTATGGGCATATACATCTGGAGCAGCAACACCAACAACTAGTATAGGAATAACAGTATCTATTAATACACACGGGAGAACTGTAAGTACAATTATGACATGGATAGGCATAATAGCATTACTAGCAGCAGCAATTATTGGAATTGCATATCTTATATTAATTAGAAAGAGGTAAAAAAAAGATTAAGGAGTCGATTTAAAATGGGAAATAGAAAAATGTCTTCAATAGGATCAGATAAGGATAAAGCAGCACGATATATAATAGGTGGTCTTATAATTGCTGTTATATTTGGAACCGTCGTAGGGATAAGTAAAGCTATAGCTCTTAATGCAACGGCTTGGGGAGCTTACCAAAATAATTTAAATACAGAAAATTTGGATCAAGGAGTTTATGGTCAAACTGAATATGATGCTAGAGCAAGAGAAATTGCCACGATGACACTATGGATGGCACAACAAGATCTATATATTGCCACCATAGCAATGTTTGGTGTGAATTTAGGTCTTGTATTATTAACAGTTGGTTTTGTGGGATTTGCAATTAATGATTCCTTAGATGAGCGAACTCGTAGAGCTTCTTTAGTTCTTGCAGCTGTTGTAATATTTGCATTAATGTTTACATCATTATTCTCAGGGATTACAATTTTTGTATCTTAAATTTTAAATTTCTTTTTTTTTTACTTTTTCTGATTCGCCATACTTCTGGTACTTAGAATTTTTCATACTATAAGTATTAAAATTGATTAATCAAAAAGTAATTACTATAGAAACTAAAGATTATCTATTCGATGATAGAGATTTTAGATAAAGATTTAAACTGAAGTAGTGCTATAATAATATATAATAAAAACTTAAAATATTAGATTTGTAATGGATGAGAACTCTTTTAGAGCAGAATTTGACGGTAAATCGATTTTTAGACAAGCAAGTACATTAGACTTGAGTTTTGTCCCTGAAAAACTTTACTGTAGAGATAATACGATAAAAAGCTTAATATATAATTTTAGGAGAATACTTGAAGAGACGGATCAACCTTCTATCAATTGCTTGATGATCGGTAAAGGTGGTGTTGGCAAAACAGTAACAGCAAAATTCTTTGGAAAACAGTTTAAAAATATTGCTACAGAGAAAGGAGTAGAAGTTTTTGTTGAAATTTATAATTGTATTAATTTTAGATCTAAAAGTAAAATAATTCGAGACTTATTAGCTAAATATACCCATTCTTCAGGAAGAGGTTTCAGTGATGACGAGGCATTAAAACTAATTCTTACTAAATTAATTCGTGAAAACGGATACATGTTATTGATAATTGATGAAGTTCATTTATTAAAGTCAGAAGATATATTAGCATTTTTAGATATTGCAGAAACTTTTGGTCATCAAAATGCAAAATTGTCAATTCTGTTGATATCTAGACAAAATGATTGGATGAAAATTGAAACAGAACGAATTTTAAGTAGGTTAAATGAAAAAATTAAGTTAAAACCCTATGACATGGAAGAAGCAATAAAAATTTTACGTTATAGATGTGAATTAGCTTTTTATGAACCAATTAACGAAGAATTGTTGACTTTAATTGCTAGGATAGTTGTTGACCACAAGAACATGAGACATGGTATTGAGATTTTACGAAAAAGTGGGCTCTATGTAGATAAAGAAGGTTTAGATTGTATTAATGCGGATATTATAAGAGAAGCATCTAATGATGTTTATCCTACATTTAGGGGAGACATTATTGATAAACTAAAAGATCAAGAGTTATTAACCTTGCTTGGTATCGTAAGATCTTTAGTAAATAAAGAAGACCCTTTTACTCTAGTTGATGACGCTTATGAGGAATACCAAGCGTTATGTGAAAATTATGAACTTGAAGCACACGTGAAAATGAGTTTTAGAAAGTATGTAAGGCAATTAAATGACCTTAAAATAATTGCAAGTAGAACTGTTCGAATAGAGGATGTTCAACGTGGAAGGCATTTGGAGATCACTTTATTGGATATTCCTGCAAAAAAATTATCAGAATTAATTGAAGAAATATTACAAAAGAAATTTAATAAATAAACTTATAATAATCAGAAGAACTTGAACTAATACAAAATTTCTCAAATTTCTAAGATGTTTTTAGTAGCGATCCTTATCATCTTTTGATGATGCATACCAATCTAACCATTCTTTTCGCCGGTTTTTTTTTCTCTGTAATTCATCCGTAGTATCAATGTTTTCATTTCTAATCTTTTTCCAATACATATCGAGTTCATGTCTACTTAAAGATAATCCACAAGAATTGCATACCATTTGTTTAATCATTGAATTGAAAGTCATTTTACCAGCGCATTCCGGACATCTTGACACTTAAATTCACAAAAATTTTATTTTTTATTATAAAAATAAAAATCAATTACTCCTAAAATATTTATTGATTAAAAGTGAGGAGATATTTTAGGGTAATATTCTATATAATTATCTCTAATCGAGGTCTAAGATTTCTTTTATTAATTTAATCTTTTCATCCAAATTTGCTTGTCTTTGAATCATTATTCTTTGAGCCTGTGGAGATCCCGCACCATGCATTGATTCTGTTTTATAAGAGAGAGAAGCTACACCCATTGACATGCATTCAATAAATCGGAGTAATTTATATCGATCTTCAGGCGTAACTTCATCACAGGTTGTCATATATTTTTTTAATAATGGCCCTACTTCCTCCGATTTGAAATCTGCTTCAGAAGGTAAAGTACAAATTAAGCCTCCCGCGATATCTTCAGCTAATCTTCCAATTTCATATGGAAATCGTGTAACATTTTGTTTACATACATTTGCAAGTAGCATATCCATCTCATAACTTCCTGCTTCGCGAGGTGTACCTAAGGAACTGCATGCGATACCACAACTATAGAGCGTTTCATTGAGATGAACCATTTCAGTTAACTTATCTTTTATATGTGAAGCTTTGTCTACACCATTATATTGAGCTATTAAAGCTGCAGCACCGATAATAACATCTCCTACACCTACCTTGCAACCTCCATAACTTTGCCTATGAAATCCAGCAAAACGATTTACCAATTCTCCTGAAAACTTGATTTCACCGTTCATAAAAATATTTTTATTTGGTATGAATACATCATCAAATATGACGAAAGCTTCTTGTCCCCCATATTTATAGTTGCCGATATCCAATTTTCCTTCTTCTAATTTTCGAGTATCACTTGTTTGTCGACCATAAATAATAGTTATTCCCTTTGCATTAGTATCCACCCCAAAACTGACCGCATATTGTTCTTCTCCCTCTTTCATTGTCAAAGTAGGCATTATTACTGCCCTATGGGAATTTACAAATCCCGTTTGATGTATTTTAGCACCTCTAACTATAATTCCATCATCATTTTGATCTACAACATGGACAAAAACGTCTGGATCTGGTTGTTGGGAAGGTCTTTTTGAGCGATCTCCTTTTGGATCGGTCATAGCGCCATCAACCATTAAATCTTGTCTCTGAACCTCAATCCAATAATCTTTAAATCGTTCATGATAATTAGTACCATATTTCTTATCCATTTCATAAGTTACACTATAAATTGCATTAGCGCCATCAAACCCAACACATCTTTGAAAGCAGCATGCCGTCTTTTGTCCTAATAACCTTTGCATTTGTACTTTTTTAACTAAATCGTCAGTAGATTGATGAATATGCGTGAATCTATTGATTATTTCTCCAGTGAGATGAGATTTAGTGGTCATAATATCCTTATATTCTTCTTTTTGTGCCAATTCATAGATCTTCTTTACAGCATTTATAGAAGGTAAAATTATCGGATGCTTCCAAAATTCCTTGACTTTTTCTCCAAACATATAGAGATTTAGATCTCTTTGAATGGACTTATAATATTCCTCTGGTGTCATTAATGTCATTTTTAATTCACATAAGTAATTATTAATTTAATAGAGTAAATGTATAATTGAATATATGATAGAATTAAAAGTAGTATTAAAAGCTCTTCATTTCAATTAATAAAAGAGACATTTAAAAAGTGGAGGAGTTTTTTTGATTATCAACATTACTTAATTCTTTTTTTTCTTCTTGAATTTTATTAATATACTCTAGAACACTAATTCTTTCTTCCAAGAAAGTCATTGTCTCTATCAAGTTATTGATTTTCAATTTAATATCCTTTAAATCATTTTGAAACGTTCCTAATTGGTCTAAGGCCCAGAATCTCACGGAAGAGTCCTTTATTGGCTCGATCAACCAATTAAATATGTTTGTAATAAATTTACGATTATCTTGTATATTTATTCCAATATTAGAATCATTTGTAAAGATATCTATATCCCCAAGAGCAATAATTTTTCCCCTACCATATTCTCTATAGGCCGCAACTATTCCGTGCTTTTCACTAGAAATTTGCTCTTCTTTCACCCACTTTTCAGTAACACTATTATATTCCTCAGACCAAAATTCAAATCCTTTTAAAACTAATAAAGGATTGGCTAATCTATTTAATATAAAAGAACAAGTGCCTCCGACAATCACTTCCCTTAATTGATTTGTAATTTTATTATCTTCAAAATTTTGAATTGATAGAATACTTGTACAATTTTGATTTTCATCAAATATGCCTTTTATTATATTTTTTTCAAAAAAAATTCCAAAATTTGTACCTAATAAATCATTTAAATTCGTCTTTTGAAGAAAGTCTGAACCATATTCACTTATTACTAACAAATTTCCACCTTCTCTTACAAAATCAACTATAATATTAATTTCAACATTAGAGAAATAACTTGAAATAGGATTTCCAATGACAAAAACATCGAGATTATTTAAAACATCTTTATTAATTACATCATATGTTTGGTCTACTATAGTAAATCCAAGTCTCTGTATTAGATTTTTAAATTCAGAAAAATCATCGTCATTAATGTTAAGCATTTCATTATGAGCATTATCAAAAAGTATTTTAGACTGTTTTAAAAGAGGCATTTACATCATGAAATACTAATAATTGTATTAAACTAGAGAAAAAACACATATAAAAATGAATTTATAATATAAAAATAACGGGAGTTATGATGGTGTTTTAAAATTGAGAATTTATACAATTTTTTCTAATCTACAATCTGGTTTAAAATGCATCGTAAATTTTTTAACTTTTCTTGAATAATGTCTTTTGGAGATTAATAAATAAGAAAAAATTTGATAAACTCATGAGTGAAAATACTATTGCTGTAATAGGGCTAAGTTGGGGAGATAATGATTGAATTCCAATCATTACTTTAAATGAAGGCAAGGGAAAATTTGTCGATTATTTAGCCCAAAAAGCAGATATCGTCGTAAGATATCAAGGAGGAAATAATGCAGGTCATACCGTTGTCGTAGATAATGTAAAATATAAATTTCATATAATGCCTTCAGGTGCTCTGTTAGAAAAGGAAGTTATTATTTCAAACGGTATGGTTGTCGATCCACAAGTATTGCTTGAAGAAATTGAAGAAATTAAAGCCAAAGGAAAAAATGTCAAGTTAAAATTAAGTTCTACTGCTCACGTAATTTTACCATTTCATAAAGTTTTAGATGGATTAGAGGAAGAAACTAAGGGAAAATTTGCAGCAGGAACCACAAAAAGAGGTATTGGTCCTGCATATGCTGATAAAGCTGCTCGCTGGGGAATTAGAATTTATGATTTAATTAATCCAGATATTCTAAGAGAAAAATTGACTAAACTTTATGATCTTAAGAAAAAAATTATCAACATTTATGATCCTAGCTGGACTGGCGATTTAGAAGTAATGTATAATGAATATAAAACTTATGGGGAAAAATTAAAACCGTATGTCATTGATACTGCTTTTTATTTGAATAAACAAATTGATATGGGAAAAAAAGTCATCTTTGAGGGTGCTCAAGCTACTTTACTTGGTATTGATCATGGACTTTATCCATTTGGAACATCTTCTAACGCAAACGCTCTTGGAATATGCGCTGGTACGGGAATACCTCCAAAAAAGATAGGAAAAATAATAGGTATCATAAAAGCTTATACCTCCCGAGTTGGAGGAGGAAACTTTCCAACAGAATTAAATGGGACCTTAGCAGAACAAATAAGAGAACAAGGAAGTGAATATGGAACCACAACTGGAAGACCACGGAGGGTTGGTTGGCTTGATCTTTTCAATATAAATTACAGTATTATGATTAATGGTATTGATTATATAATCATCACTTTATTAGATGCATTAGAAGGAATAGATCCACTTAAGATATGCATTGGTTATGAACTGGATGGCCAAATACTTGAAACCTGGCCAATTCAATCAGAAATTATAAATAAATGTAAACCAATTTATAAAACCTTTGAAGGATGGAAAGCTCGTTCAAGAGAAGAATGGTCGGAGATTGTAAAAAATGGTTATGACGCACTCCCAGAGACCATGAAATTATATGTAAATGCTATACATGAAGAATTAAAAACAAAAATTGCAATGATTTCAATTGGACCTAATAGAACAGATACAATAGAGTTAACTAATAGTATATTTTAATAGATATGCTTAATCTTTATCTCTCTAATTAAATTTTGTACCATCCCTTGCTCAAAAATTCCTGGACCGGGTAATAAAGTGTTTGCTGCACCACAAGCAAGTGCATTCTTAAAACATTCAATAATGCTTTCATTATAAAGATATTTTATAACAAAACCAGCTAAAAAGGAATCACCAGAGCCAACAGTATCATAAACTTTCTCAAGTTTTACTATTCCATATAAGTTTTCATTTTTAGTTATACATAATGCTCCTTTTTTTCCTAATGTAATTAACAAAATTTCTAAATCATCACTTAAGAGTATTTTTGCTTCACTAACTATCTTTAATAGAGCATCATCAATTTTTAATAAATTTAAAGTGGAAAGACTCTTATTATTTAAAATTTGAGCTAGTTCTTTTAAGTTTGGTTTTATGATTGTTGGTTTTGCTTTTACACCATGAATAAGAGCATCCCCACTAGAATCTAGTATTGTAGTTGCTCCTTTTTCTTTGCATTCACTAATTAAATTGGAATAAATATCTATGGGTATTCCTGGGGGAATTGAACCGGAAAATATAATAAAATCATTAGGTAAAAGATTCTTTAAAATGATCTCACGAAGTAATTGAAGTTCTGATTTAATTACTTGAAAACCAGTATTTCTAACATGTGTTGTAGTACCTTTAACTGGATCATTAAATGTTTTATTAGAACGAGTAGTTCCTTTTATAGGTACAAATTCATATTCAATATTTCTTGATTTTAGGAAGCTTGAATATAATTGGATTTCAGCTTGCCCAATTAAAGATATGACTTTTATTATATCTGGTTTGTTAGTTAGCTCCCTTATACCCAGCGAAAAAGAAATGGCCTTTCCAACAGGATAAATAATTTTCTTATTAACTTTAAATGTACCTCCTACATGGAAATTTTTAATCTCATAAATTTCATCTATAGTTGGATTTAAGAGAACAGCAATTATTTTCATGAAAAGCAAGAATGTTTTAGCTATTTTAATCTCATATGATTAATATAGATTTTTATCATACATTAACTTTAGATATATTTTATCAGAAAAAATAAAAAATAAAAAAAAATTAACCTTGAATATCTATGGCATCATTAGAAATGCCATTACCACAGTGAATGCAAAATACTTGCCCTTTAGCATTTAATTGAGCAGTCATGCTTTCAGAGAATTCCATTCCACATTCAGAACAAAATGAGATTACTGAAGGTGAATGAGGGACAATTGTTTTAGGTTCCTTTTCTTCTATGACAGGTATTTGTTTAACTTCATCAGTATTATCCTGCTTTTTGGGTCTTTCCTTATCAGAAATTGCATAATATAATAACTCAAATAATTTATATATACCTATAGCGATACCTTTCAATAAATAATATATACCTTTTAAAATATAATAAATTAAATAAGCCACGCCCTTAAGCACGTAATATACGAGTATTATCGCAAGTATGAGTATAGCACATGCTCCAACAATAATAAATATTTGTCCTAAAAGAGGTATTTGTGCAAACCATTCCATAAATGTTTCCCAATAACTAATAAAACTTATTTCAGACATTTTCATTATCACTTTATTGTAATTATTATTATTTTATTCTTAATTAAAGAATGTTGATAATGAAATTTAAAATATTCAGAGACCAATTTTTATTATTTTATTCTTGAGTCATATTTCTTTAAAAAAAAAGTTTTTAAAAATAAAAAATGATTTAGAACAATTCTTATATCATATTTCAATTAAACTCTAGTTTTAATTGAACTTATTAAGAATATTTCAATATAAGGATATTTGCGATTAAGATAAATGAGCCACCAATAAAAACAGAGAGAGAAAACTCACTATGGATGAAAAATTCACAAATTGTCGCCACTATGGGTTCAATATATGCAAGTATGATGATATTGCCTCCTTTATCATTTTTTACTCCAACATTATATAATGTGAAAGCTATAGCTGTAGGGATTAAACCTAATAATATGGAATATATTAAATCCATCAATGTTAAATATAAAAGTTCAAAACCAGAAATAGGTAAAAATATTATGATAAGAAAGAGAGTAGGCCACCAAGCTAAGAATATATCAAAATTACCATCATTAATGATTTTTGAGGAATTTTGATTTCTAATAATATAGATTTTCTTTTTACAAAATATTAATAATGCAAGAAATACACTTGATAATAAACCTAAGATGAGACCCCAAGTCAATTGAAATCCAACCCAAAATTCCATTATGATTGCTACACCTATAATAGCTAAAATAAAGCTTAAAATATTGGTTTTTGAGATTGTTTCGATTCTGTCTATTATTAAAAATAATATAACAATAATTCCATTTGTATACAATAAAAATGCGGCAATCGCATACCCTGAAATACTAATATTGAGAAAATAGAGATAAATTATAAGTGGATTAATAATTCCAATGATTAATAAAAGTTTCCAATGTGTATAGAGAGATTCTTTTAAGAAATTTATAGAAAATGACTTAGTTCTAATCATAAATAAAGTTAAAAATAGAGTTCCAAAGATACCTCTTAAAAGAACTATAGCAAATATACTAAATGCTTGAAGTAAGGTAACGAACACCCCCACACATCCCATTGAGATTGCTGAAATTAACATACTAATTTTTGAGATTTTAGGGTTATTAGTTTTTATAATTTCTGAATTTAACATTAATTTAAATAATTAAAGATGATTTTAATTACCTTTTATCCTATAAATTAATTAGAAATGTTCTTTTCAATTGAAATAATATAATAATTTTTTTTTCTATATTTTATTAATTCAAAGAAAATGTAAGGAAAATCCCTAAAATATTAAAATATACATGATAAATAATGAAAGTCCATATCTATAGTTGTGCAGATTGTGAAAAGTGTGGTATAAGTCTTAGCAATTGGATATATGAAGAGTCAGATATTACTATAACTAATAATCCAAAAAAGTGCGATTTATTAATTATTATCGGTTGTTTACTTAAAGATCAAGAACAAAAACTTATAGATACTTGGAATCGAGCAACAAAAGCGAAAATTTTATTATTTGGGGATTGTCCAACAGGAAAATCAGAATTTTTCTCTCATTATTTTAATGATATTAAAAATTTAGCTATTTCTGAAAAAAAAATAGATGGTTTAATCCCTATTGACTATAAAATTATGGGATGTCCACCAAATTATGAAGACTATAAAGAGTATTATGATAACTATTTAAAAAATATCATGTAACTTTTGCTCCACAATTAGGACAAGTCATCCCCGAAACTGTGCTCCCACATATTTTACATAATTTAATAGACTTTCTTTTTTTTGGAGGATTTAAACTAGTAATTGATTTTTTTACATCGAGATCTTTTGTGTCAATAACTTTCATTGGAGCAATCCCTTCTTTTTGAACGGTAGCATTTGTTTTAACCTCCACTTCTGCTCCAAAAAATCCTCCAACTCTAACCTTTTTCGTTTTAACAGGTTGATCTATTGCAGAAATTTCTTCAGTCATTTTTTCAGAGACAATTTCTTCTTCAACAATGGAATCCCGGGGTATTTCTTCTTCAGTAAGTTCTTCTTGTGATATGTCTGGTATGGATGTATCTTCTACTAATTCTTCTCGAATATTTTCTAAAACGACAGATTCTTCTTCGACTTCTTCAATAGTATAATACCCTTCTTCCCCTCTATCTTCGCTTATTACCATTTCAACAAATTCCTCGTCAATTTTTAATAAAGTTGAACATTGTGGGCATCGGAATATATGACTGAAACCAATATTATTAGATGACGCATATTTTGTAGCACAGCATCCATGAAATTTGGTATTGCAATTAAAACACTTGTTAATTTCATCTGAATAAGCTTGACAGATTGGACATTTTTCTTGATTGCAAATAGAACATAGTTCTTCATCATCAGAATCAAGAGATATTAGATCCACTGCCAAATGGTCAAAAAATAATTTATCAGTTTCTAAAACTTCATCTTCTTCTTTTATGACTTTAAAATCTTCCTTATTTTGTATTAATGAACCTAACACGCTAAAAAAATGCTTATCATCTTGGCAATAAAAAACACCACCTTGAGTTTCAGAAGCTATAATCTTTAATTTTACTGTATCTGGATAATCTGTATCTTTTCCTATTCGAATAATATCAATAAACGTAGAAAATTTTTTAGCTTTTAAGATGAGCCCATAAACAGCATTATAATAATCTTCAGGAAGTTCACTTGGTTTATCGGAAATAATTACTATTCGATACGATTTTTTAGCTGCTCGACTTTTCCAAAAAATGTATGAAAATATCTCAAACAATCCATTTTCCAAATAACTTTTTTGCTGTTCCCGTGAATCCCAAGATTTTTCTATTATCTCAATGATAGAACTACTATTTTCTTTACCGTAAATATTTATAGGATTCTCATGAGCTTGAAAAATAACTATTCCATAAAGATTGGATCCATATTGGCTATTTTTATTTTTATCTTCAATAAAATCCCTTATACCTTTTAAAACTTGCTTTTTCTTAAGAAAGTTACTTACTAAATCAATATAAAAGATAATTTCTTCTGAACTTTGTAAACTATTTAAACCTGACATCGTGGGATTGAAAATATTCTAGCAAATTAAATTATTTTTTAAATTTATACAATAAGAAAAATTGTATATATTTAATTTTATTGATATTAAATTAATTATAAATAACAAAAGAATTATTTCTTTTTGAATAAGAATTTTTATCTTATTACCACATTCTTTACAAATATTTGATTCTTTTGAGTTGATGGGAGTTCCACATTGAGGACAAAACAATATTTTTATGGCTTTTTTCTTAAGGGGCTTATCGACTCTTGTATATACCAATTTTCCTCCGTCTTTTTTTACATTATATATCTTGCCAAAGAAACCACCTACTCTAATTACTTTTTCATATTCTTCTTTTTGTTCAATATTATATTCAGGAGGTGAATAATCAATGAGTTTACTACCTAGGGAATTGATCATTTTTGGTTTACTAACATCTATTTGTTCTGACTTGATAATTCGTTGAGATTTTTCTCTTTTTAAATATGCTTCAATCGAAATCTCTTCAGGTTCATCTGTTCCAATAATTAAATTTTGGTCAATTTGAAGTAGAACATCACAGGAAGGACATCGAAATATATGGGGAATGCCAATATTGTGAGTTAATGTATGATTTATTGCACAACAAGTATGAAAACCAACATTACAATCTTCGCATGTAAGCGGTATGTCATTAATATTAGTGCATACAGGGCAGATTTCATCTTTGCAAAAATAACATTTTAGATTTTCTTTATTAATTGGAGATTGTAATTTTTTTGCTAAATGATTATAAAAATCATAATCTTCTGTTTTAATTTTAATTTCATCGAGTTTATCTTGAAATGTACTTACAGGTTGTTTGGTTTTGACCAGCTTTTTAAGAATCGTGTTAAATTCTTTTTTATTATTTACATAAAAGATACCTCCCTTAGTATCGCTTGCTAAGATATTCAATTTAACATCATCTTTTTGAAGCCGCGTATCTTCTTGCATTATACGTATAATATCTATATATGTAGGAAAATGTTTTATTTTTGACACTAAATTGAATAATGCTTCTTGATATTCTCCTGATAGATCACTAGGGGTATCAGTTATAACAATTATTCTATTAAGTTTTGATTTCTTCCTAACGGTTTCCGCGATATAAGAAAATATATAAAAAAGCCCATTTTCAAAATAACTGGTTTTTTTCGCTCTATTTTTCCAATTTTCTTCAATTGCTTTCGATATAATCTCTGAATCTTTTTTATCTGTTATGAATATGGGATTTCCTTCTTCTTGAAAAATTAATATTCCATAATGGCCTTTAATATTGATTTTATTTTTTTCAACAATATATTCTTTTATAGATTTGATGATATCTTTTCCTTTAAGATAATCTTTTGTAAGGTCTAAATAAAAAAAAATATCAGAATACATATTTTAAAATTTCATCTTGATTTGATTATTATTATCCATATAAATGAAATCTTTTAAAATCTTTTACTTCAAAAAATTTTTAAAGAACTTTATAATAAAATTTCATAACGTATCTTTTACTTAAATCAAAAAAGGAAAGATGAAATATTTTGGAAAATTTTTTTAAGCAATTACAGCTTTCTGACAATGCAATCAAATTATATGTTAAATGTATGGGGGAATCTCCTCGCACTTATGGTGAATTATGTATATTATTACCAGATTTATCACCTGAGCAATGTGAAAAAACCATAGGAGAGTTAATTAGTTTTGGATTATTACGACAAATTGAATCCGAAACCCATGATGTATTGACTTATTATCAGACTCAACCACCTATTTCTCAAATTCTTCATCATTATGAGAATATATCTACAAATCTTAATAAAATGAAAGTAGCTATTCAACATTTAATAAAAAATACTATAAATATTGTTATTAAGGAAAAAAATGAAATTCAATTGGATACAGTATTCAATGAGCTAAAGGAAGTAATTGATGATATTAATGAAGATACACTTCTTCAAAAACAGGAAATTGAAGATATTGTATTAGGAATAGAAGGAATTAATATTATTAAGGAATTATTTTTAGATTTTAAAAAGATTACAAACGCCACAATTCAAAATGAATTAACTAGATTAATAAAAACCTTACCAACATTTAAAGTAAATATTATTGAAAAATTACATTTATTAGAATTAAAGAAAAAAGAAGAACTTGTCATAAATCTTTTAGAGGAGGAATTTAATTCATATTCAGAAAACCTTACAGAAGACTTTACTAGTACTTTTTTTAATATAATTGAAGATAATTTTAAATCCACTCAAGGAGCTATTGAAAAATCCATTAACACCATGTTTCAATATCGAAATGAATTCAAAATGTTATTATTAGGAATGATCAGCAATTTTGAACAAAATATGAACAAGATTTTTGAAATGATAGGGGAAAACAGGGATAATTTAGAGAGTGGCTTATCAATACTTGAAAATAATATCATAACTAAAATCAATTCAATTATTTTAAAATCAATTGACCAGGTTTCTGAATTGAATAATCCTATCATAGAAGTCTTACACCAATATCTTGAACATATTATTAATCAAAAACAGTTGGGAATAGGGAATGTATGGGAAATTAATAGTAAAGTGAAAATTAATGAAGAAATAATTAATATTATAAATAATTCTGAAGAAAATTTCACATTAATAATTCCAAAAATCGAAGACTTCTTATCAATCGAAGAAATCCAAAATCTACCTTCTCACCTTAAAATTAATATTGCATCATCGGATCCATCAACAAATAGTCGAGTGAAAAAAATTCAAGAACTAAAGAATTTACAATTTAAACAATTACAGAATAAAAATATCGTTATTTGTCGGAGTGATGATAATTTAATAGTACTTGGAATTATACTTGAAGGTTCAAGCGATCCATTAAATGATTTCATTGGATTGGGGTGTAATTATCCACCTTTAATTA
>JBHLME010000052.1:25921-30001 GCA_048938445.1 Promethearchaeota archaeon
AATGTCCTAAAGAAAATAGTTGAGAATTATTGGTCAAGTGGACAAATTGATTCCTTTCGACCAATGAAAAAATTAATAACAACTCCAGATTCAGTAAAAAAAGCAAGTCCAAGTAGATTTTCTAGAGTAATACAATCACCACCACCTATAAATTCCTTCTCAGGAGATTTAACAACTAAAATATCGTTAAATATGAATCAAAATAAAGATAACACGACTCAAACTTCGCCAACTATTAAAAATGAGATTCCTACCGAATATTTAATCCCAGAAACAAACCAACCAGTAATACGTACAGAAAGTGGAAAATTGATAAATGAAGCATTTAATTCATTAATAAACAAGTTAGGTACTCTTAAAGGAAATGAATTCAGTAAAGAATTAGATGAGGTCGCCAAATTAATATTAGAAAAGAAAGGATTTTCTGTAACCCTTCATAATCTAAGGAGTTGTATTAACAATTATAAAGATTATGAAGAATTTTTAAATGATATAGAAAAACAACAAATTATTGAAGCAATTGAATCATGGAAACAACATTTATTAAAATGATAATTATCTTTATTACTAAAATATCATTAATCCTTTAATTTATACCTTTTTTGTTAAACTTCGAATAAAACCAATAGTGATATAAATGAATTCTACGATACATAAAAAATAAAAAAAGATACTAATGATTAAAGAAAGCAAATAAAATTGTATTAAATAGCCAAAGATCCCAAGTATCGCAATAACTGGAAATATCGGTGAAAACGCTATAATAAAGTAATAAAGTTTCTTATCTTTTGCTCCAAATTTAATATAGGTAGTTATATTAAACCAACCAAATAATACCATTAAAATACAAACAGTTATGGTCGATGTGGGCGGAAAAGTTGATAATTGAAATGCTTGGATAAAAAAATAATTTGCATAAAAATAAAAAATTAGGAATAATCCGCTTAATGGAGTTGGAACTCCTGTATAACCTGGTTGATCAGAAATATTAAACCTTGCTAACCTAAGTATTGCCCCTAATGCAAAGATTATACATCCAATAATTAAAAAAATATCAATAACATTATAAGTTCGGAATGCTTGGAAAGTTAAATATGCAGGAACGATTCCAAACGTTAATGAATCACTCAATGAATCCAGTTGTTTCCCCATCTCATTTATGGTTCCCGTTTTTCGGGCAATAAATCCATCTAACAAATCAGTACCAAGTGTAAAGGAGATAAGAAAAAATCCAATTGATATAATAGCCAAATCTCCTATAGTTGCTAAAAACAATGTAATAAGACCTAAGGTAGTTCCAATTAACGTGATATAATCTTTTAATTTTAAAATCTTGGGAATACTTGACATAATTATTTATTAAATAATTGTTGATTATAAATCTTTTCAAGATTAAATTAATTTTTTTAAAAAAGAGAATCTTAATTCTTTTATTTTTCAATATCAAGTTTATAGTTTGATTTAATTTAATCTAGGATAAAACTTTACTTTCTTTGCTTTAAATTAAATTTTTATATAAGTTTTTTTATAAAATGACTATAATAGTTATAAAAATTGAATAGTATAATTTTCACTATTTTATAATAATCTAAAATATAATAGTTATAATTAATAATTACAAATTTCACATGAGAAAGGAATATAGAACATGCCTGATTATGAATTTTTTATGGTTTTTGAACTCGATGATTCAGGAGAGCGAATAAGAGTAGACGTGCCAGAAGATGACCTCCAATCATATCTACATCCTGAACAAGTTTTTGTTATTGTTAAAGAACCATTACGAAGAATTTTTATTTGGAAAGGAGCAAAATCTCCTGTCAGAAAGAGATTCATTAGTTCTCGAGTTGCCAGTGAACTTCAAGAGATCCTAGTAAAACAAGCGGCATTTCACAGATGTAAGATTGTTTCAGTCGATCAAGGTGATGAGCCTACTGAATTTTTGAGAGCTTTTAGATTGGAGTCCATGGAAGTTGTTGAAAAAATGGAAGATTTGCGTTATATTAGAAATATTGAAAGAGAAACACCAGAACGATTTGGAGATGTTTTAGATAATTCAACATCACAGAAAAAAGCAGAGGAAGAGGAATATTTCTCACCTGCCCTTCAAGAACTTCAAGAAAAAGGTGAAATACTCAATTTATCCTCTGCAAATGATACTCCAGAACAATCTATTCCAAAAGAGGCGGCTCCAAAACCTAAATCTGCCCCTAAAATTCCTCCCATAAGTGCTCAACCAAAACCTTCATATATACCTTATCCATCCAGTAAAAACCGTGCTTTAACAGAAGAGCAGAAAAAGGTTCTCATGGAAAAAATATTAAAAAATAAAGTCCCTCAAAATCATGTGAGACAAAATCTAATTCTAGGAAATGCATTATATGGAGCTGTATCGAAAACCGTTAATGTCTTTGGTAGGAATGTTGAAGAGACTGATTGGGAACCAATCACACAACTTCCAGAGGGAATGGTGGAAGTTGATGATGCAAAACTAAGGATCTATATTAACAATGAAAATAATATAATTGAAGCTATAGAAATATTAAGAGAAGCAGGAAAAGATATTAAAACCAGTAACTCTAAACAACCCTCGCCAAATAAAAAAGATGAACAAATTTCTGAAACCGTTGATATAGATCACATGACAGTTAAAGAATTAAAGCAATACTCATCTGACCATGATATTGAAATACCTTCAAGTGCTCGAAAAGCAGATATAATTAAAACAATAAAGGAATCAGAAGGAGATAACATTGTAAGTGGCAAATCTGCAAGAAGGAATTTACCAAAAATCCCTAGTAATAATGATTAATTGCTAATTTTTCAATTATAACTGAATCTAATTTCTTTATTTATTTAAAAAATATTCTTAATTTACAATTAAAAATAGAAAAAAAAATAAAAAAAATTAATCTCTACCATTAAGTCTGCTATCTCCTTGAGAATCTGCGCTTCGAACGGTCTCTTGGTCATCAATTCTACTTTTTTCTAATGATTCATCTAACGGAGGAGTATTCGTTATTTTACCTATAGCTTTTTTACTGGAAACTTTACTCCTTGAAATTTTTCTTCTCTTAGCAACTACGCTACCTGTTATACTAACCGCCCCAATCCCAACTAAAAGACCTCCCAAACCAATACCGCCAATCTGAATTATGTTTCCTAAGGTTATTGAATCAGTAGGCAAGCCATATTGATGCTGGGCAAGATATGGCATTACATTTTGTTGAAAGTTTGGTATCCAATTGATGATGCAAGCCATTGCATGATCCGTCAAGCCATTCGCGGACATTAGCTCGGCATAGGCACTAGTATCATCATTAACCGCAGCGAACCATTTTGCGAGCCCATTTGGATTAACCAAGGAATAATCACTCTCCGGATTCCATAGAGCTAATGCTGATTCCAAGGACATTCCCGTTGGTTCTGGAATACCTACTTCAAATCCATATCTCTCGCCACCAACCAATGGAAGTGGAAAACCATCAGGAAACATTTTTTCACCAAAAACAGTACCGTTAGCCCATTGACCTAATAATAGTTGGAAACAGAACTCATCCATTGGAACACCATATCCTGCTTCACTTTCGATAAGTATTGGAACTAATCGATCACTAAATCCTCCTGGTTTCCATAGCCAGTTAAGAATCATGTATAATTGTGTTAAAGTCAACCCATATGGTCCAAATTCATCAAGTAAGATTTGTCGTGAAGCAGTATTCTCTTCTGCATCTTTCCAAACTTGAATTCCATTAGTCATGTCTAGGAATGAGAGTTCATTTGTTTCATCCCATAGAGCATAGCACGCATTTAAAGGTATCCCCGAAGGATTTGGACGATTGACTTCTAATCCAAACGTGCCTGCAGGAATTCCTTCATCAACAGTATGGAAGTCAACACCTCCTTCAAACATCGAGCAATTAGCCCATTGTTCCAAGAAGTACATTAGTGCTATATCTTTCGTGTCCATTCCAATGAAAGCCGGCATCATGGTGCTCAACGTGGATTCGGGATCGGCAAATTCATTGATTAACAGGGGAATTGCCTTGGGAACCCAATATTCATAATAATAATCATACA
>JBHLME010000175.1:0-2156 GCA_048938445.1 Promethearchaeota archaeon
ATAGATTTTTAAACAAAATTTTGGTTCTATTTTTATTTATACGTTGTTGATATTACTAAATAAACTAATCCACTTATCATATTAATAATACCAAGGACAAAATAAAACAAAATCCAATTTGTGCCATTCTACCCGCCCAAATGCCTAATAAAGCAAAATTCCATCTAGCAACTAACCAACGCAACCCCCAAGTAATCAAGGTAATTATCAAACCAAATATAAGGATAAAAAAAATTTAACATTTAAGTATTCACTATGAATAGAATAGGCGAATTTATGAGATATTAGTGTTTTGGATTCTCTTATTTACATTACTTCTCACATAATTCCTTAATCTTTTGAAATATATATATTACATTTTTAATCTAATATCAATTATCTTTACATGCAAAATAAACTAAAAATGAAGGAAGATTAGATGAAAAGGATAATAGCTTTCAGCGGAAAAGGTGGTGTAGGAAAAACTACCTCTTTGGCATTATTTTTGAAATATATATTAGAAAATAAAAATAAGCTTGATATTTTGGTGATTGATTCTGATCCAGATGCTAATGTGGCTGATGTAATCGGTGAAGAAGTTAACTTTTGTGACACTATTGGAGGAAAAATGAAAGTTTTAAAGGATAAAATTCAAAAAAGACAATTACCCTTAGATGTGCCTAAGAATCAAATAATAGAAGGCGATGTCTATAAATGCCTAATTGAAATGGATAATTTTGACCTTTTGGAAATGGGACGACAAGAAGGGGAAGGTTGTTATTGCTATATCAATTCTGTGCTGAAAAATGTAATTGATACGCTAGCTAAAAACTATGATATCACTCTCTTGGACTCACCAGCAGGATTAGAGCATTTTGCTCGCAAAACAGGTAGAGATGTTACAGATTTGATTATTGTGACTGATCCATCAAAAATGGGAATTCATACCTTAAAACGTATATTAGAAATAAAAAAAGAACTACAATTAAAATTTGAGAACATTTGGGTTTTAGGAAATCGTTTTCCAGATAATTTGAGAGAAATTTTAGTGAAAGCAGTTGAAAATCTAAATCAAGAAAATTTAAAACTATTAGGTTTTATTCCAAATGATGATAAAATTAGCGCTATTAATTTAACAGGTGGTAATCTATTAGAATTACCTCAAGATAATCCTTCTTATAAAAAGGCTAAAGAAATATTCGCAAAAGTAATTTGAATCTATAAAAATTCGTTTATTTCTTTATTTCGAAATTTTTTTTCTATTCCACTTCTCATTCCAGGTAACTCATAACACTTATCCGGTATCATTTTTTTAAAAAAGGGAGAATTTTCTCTTTCAGTTATAAATTGAGATTTATATAAACTTTCAAATAGTTTTTTACTGCTAAATTGGATATCATTAAAATAAGGAATAATAGGCCTATCCTTACTAACTTTTTCAACAATTTCTATCAATGGAGATTCAAACTCTCTGATTTTTCCTTTTTCATCTATTATTGTAGTCTTATGTGTAAACTCGTTATATAAACAAATTATGCATTGAGGCCATCTTTGATGAAAGTAATTTAAAACAATATTAATAACTTTATGTTTCAATAAAACAACACCGTATAGTACTCCTCGATTATTTATCTCCGTTCGAGTAAATTGCTTAGCACGATATGCTTCTGTATTAATTTCTCTCATCATTCGATTTATTTTTTTTGCTAAAGGTGAACCAGAATTGCGTAAAATAACTTCTGGTATCTTCTTAATGATTTTAATCAAATTTTGGTTAAAATTTTGATGACGTGGCAAATTATTAAGCAATTCTTCATATGAGTGCCCCCTAGCACACCCTACGACTTCTAGTGGATCTTTACTATCTATTCTTTTTGTCAAACGTTTTCACCACGTAAGAAATGATTATTATCAAGATCTATAAAATTCTGGATAGTTCTTTGATTATGACCATTGATTATGAGATAGGGCTCCGCTCTTTTTAATACAACTCCAACAGATTTTAAATCTAGTCTTCGTTTAAAAATAAAATTTTTTGTTCTTAAATTTATTATTCTTTTCGCTGAAATTGGCCCTATACCAGGAACTCTTAATAACTCATTATAAGAAGCTTGATTTGGGTCCACAAGTCCATGATCTCTAAAATATTTTCTAGCTAAGTGAATTTTCGGATCTCC
>JBHLME010000175.1:2166-7082 GCA_048938445.1 Promethearchaeota archaeon
GAATTTCTTTCAAATCATCTAAATCATAATGATAAATTCTCAATAGCCAATCACTTTGATATAATCGGTGTTCTCTTGCTAGTGGTGCTGCCTGTTTACCAGCTAAAGGTGTGCCTTCGATTGGAATAAATGATGAAAAATATGCTCTTCTTAAATCAATTTTTTTATATCCCCAATCAATCCTTTTAAGTAAATCATAATCGCTTTCTTCTTCAGCTGCGCCTACTACAAATTGAGTAGTTTGACCACTATTAAGAATTGGCGCTCCATCCCAGCGAAATTTTTTGTATCCATTTTTCCGTCTATCGTTAATCATTTTTTCTTGAAATTTTAAATTTTGATCTTGTTTTAAATCTTTCATAATTTTGAGTGTCTCCTCATTATGCTTAACACGAATTTGCTTTAACCACCTTTGGCGAGTTAAAATATCATTTACAAAATTTTTTTGATCAGCAATTTCAGCAAGATAGTCTTTAGTTGAAGCTTCAGTATTAATTGAAATTCGATCTGATAATGATATTGCTTCTTTTAAAAGATATTGACTTACACCTGGTAAACATTTGAAATGCACGTATCCTTGAAAATGATATTTAAATCTCAGTAATCTAATTGCTTCTAACATTTCTTCAGTAGTTCTGTCTGCACTCCCACAAACTGCTGAAGATATAAAAACGCCTTCCACAACATTCATTGAATATAATTTCATAAATGTTCTAGCATACTCTTCCGGAGTAAAACTCATTTTCCGCTTGGCACTATGAGAAAAACAGTACTTACAATTATAAATACATTTGTTAGTATATAATGTTTTAAAAAGACTCATACATCTCCCATCTGGGGTATAACTATGACAAATTCCGCCACTTTCGGTAGCACCAATCCATTTTTTAGTTTTACCGAAAAGTTTTGGGTATTTATCAGTACGACTAGATGCTGTACTTGCACAGATATCGTATTTAGAATTTTCACCTAAAATTTTAATTTTTTCTAAAATTGAAGGCACGTTACCCATCGACTAAGTTTAATAAAATACCAATAATTGGTATATAAGTTAAAATCTTAATATTTAACTTATAAAAAGGAGGGGATATTAGATTTTTGAATTCATTTCATTATTTAAAGCAATAATTATTTTCAATTCGAAATTTTAAATTGTTTATAAACTTAAATCTATTTTTAGTTTGTCAGATTATATTTAATAAAAAAATATAAATTCAATAGATATTACAATGCCGAAATATACTGGTGGGGAGATAATCTCCAAATATTTAATAAAAGAAGGTATGAAGTATGTCATTGGGATTCCTGGTCATGGAAATTTGCCTCTTGTAGATGCTTTTTTCAAAGACAAAGGTAAAATCCAATTAATTCAACCTAAGCAGGAGATGTCTGGTGTACATTTCGCAGTTGGATATTATAGAATCACTGAACAACCTTTATGTGTTTTTACTTCAATTGGTCCTGGAGCAATTAATACTGCTATTGGTGTAGCGGATGCATTTGTGGATTCATTTCCTTGTCTTATAATTACAGGAGATACTCATGTACATATGAGAGGTAAGGGCGTACTTCAAGAAATTGAGAGAAAAAAAGATTCAAGTTTGCCTAAAATATTAGAACCCATAGTAAAGCGTAGCTTTGAGGTTGATACTGTAGGACAATTAGCAACAGTTATGCAACGAGCTTTTAATATAATGTTAACAGGAAGAAGAGGACCGGTTCATATAGATCTTCCAATGGATGTACAAGCTAATTCCATTGAAGTTGAAATCCCAGAACCATTACAAAGAAGATCTATTGGGCGTATCATGGCCGATTCTGAGACTATAAAGAAAGCTACAGATTTACTTAAAAATTCAAAAAGACCAGTTTTATTTATCGGAGGAGGAGCAATTTCTTCTAATGCTAGCCAAGAGATTAAAATATTAGCCGAAAAAATCGGTGCCGCAGTAGTAGTTACAATGATGGGAAAGGATATTATTGATAATTCTCATCCATTATATTGTTGGTCAGCAGGATCCAAAGGGACAACAATAGGTTTAAAAATGACATCAAGTGCTGATGTAATTCTTGCAGTAGGTTGTAGGTTTGCCGATGAGACTGCAAGTTCATACAAGGAAGGTGTAAGCTTTTCAATTCCCCCTACTAAACTTATTCATATTGACATTGATCCTCATGAAATTGGTAAAAATTATCCCGTTACTGTAGGTATCGTTGGAGATGCGAAAGCGTGCTTGAATCAAATTATTGATGAATTAGGGGATTTTAATAAAGATTATCAAAATACAAATTATTATAAAGAAATGCAAGAAGAAAAGAAGAAATGGTTTAAGTTTCTTGATGAACATCGGGATGATAGCAAAGTTCCTGTAATGATTTCAACAGTTTTAAGAGAAATTAGAAAATTTTTTGAAAAAGATGCCATAATTGTAACTAGTTCAGGGAATGTACAAGCTCAGATGCTACAAGAATTAGAATTTTATGAACCAAGAACGTGTTTGACTGCAGGTGGATTCTCTACAATGGGTTACAGTGTTCCAGCAGCAATTGGAGCAAAATTAGGCACCATTGATATTGGAAAACCAGATAGACAAGTCCTTGCCCTAGTTGGAGATGGGGACTTTATGATGACAATTTCGGAATTATCTGTAGCTGTTCAACTTGGATTAACTAATATGTTCTTTATTATTTTGAATAATTATGGTTGGATAGCTATAAAAGACTTACAACAAGCCGCTTTTGGAGAAGATCGAGGTTATGGCACTGCTTTCTATGATAATGCTGGTAATCCATACTCTCCTGATTTTGCAAAAATCGGTGAAGCTTTTGGATGTTACAGTGAGAAAATCTCTAAAAAAGAAGAAATTATTCCTGCACTTGAAAGAGCCACTGAATCAGGAAAACCATCCGTATTGGAAATTCTGGTAAATCGAGATTACCCTTTTACTGGAAGTCCTGCAGTAGGTTGGTGGGATGTTCCACGCCCCAGTTATCTAATTGAGCAAAGAAAAATTTATGAGGAAGAAATTAAAAAAGAAAAGCTTTAATTGCTATATACTGCATAATTTTCATCTAGTATTTTCTTTAACTCACCGGTTAACTTATATTTTTTTGCATAAAAATTGAAAATTGCATCATCTATTTCTCTTTGCTCTTTACTGTAATCATATTTCAAGTTTTTCTGTTTACTCTTAATAATTGATGTTACAAGAACCTCAATTCTTTCCTTAAATTCCTTTTCTGGTTTAATGAAGGGTAGAGCATGAATACCTGAAATTTGTAAACTACTTGTAATATTAATAATTCCTTTTGTCATATAATTGTATAAAGAACTATTTAACAACCCAAGGACGTACTGAATTGATATTGATTTATCCTTGATTATAAATCCAATTGCTTTATTAGAATCCCAATAACATCCACTTGGCATATACCGTGCGGCCAATCTTGAACTTACTCCACTAATTACAATCCCTTCCATTTCAAATGGGACATTTTTAGGGATGTCATATTTTATTTTAGATTCTTCCCTCCAATCTAATGCTTCCATAATTGGTCGATAATATTGATCTCCGCCCCCTCGTTTTAAGTAAGGCTTCCAATCAGAAACCTCTAAAGCTGATTTCATAACAATTTTGAACTTATTTTTTGGATTATCTATATTTAAATTTCTTTTATTAAATACCTCAGCTAGTTCCGTACCATCAATTGCAGCTATAAATTTCCTATTATTATGTGTGTGCATACCTATATAACCCTTTAAGAATTTTTTCAATTTTGGAGCTTTTTCAAACATATTGACTGTATTAATATCAACATCCGTAAAGAAAATGTTAAACGGTAATGATTTATACCTAATTTGTTCTATCTGATTGACAAGGGGAGGGGAATAATATTCATTTTCATTATTGACTCGAGGTATAATCCTCATTATATTACTTTCTCTATTTTTAATGTTTTTATGTCCAGAGCATTTTGTTAGAATGATAATAACAGGACTAGTACTTACTTTTTGACTGGAAAATAAGTTTTTGGGTGCTAAAAGAATTTCATTAATTTTACAATAATTAAGAATAAATCTTCTTAGTTTTTTATGAGTACTTAGGGTTAAAAATGAATCACTAGTAATAAAACCTAATTTTCCTCCTTCTTTTAAACGCCAAATGCTATTAACAATAAACATAGAATAAGTTTCATGAGCATTTATCTTTCCATAAATATTTCTCAGCTTTATCTTATTTTTACGAACATAAGTACTTGCCTTATTTAGGTATGGCGGATTTCCTACGATATAATCAAATTTATTATAAGAATCAGGATATAGAGTTAAAAGAGTGTCTTGGATCTTATAATTTATCCCTAGTTTATGAATATCATCCTTAAATTCAGAATTTATATCATAAGCAAATATTTTATTTTTTGAAATTCCAGATTCTAATAATTTTTCCACAAATATTCCTTTCCCAACACATGGATCTAAGATCTTATCTGTATTTTGAATTTTACCTAATCTTGATATTATATATTCGGCCGTTTGAGGTGGTGTAAGTACGATTCCTAACTCCTTATTATTATAAAAAATTACAAATCAGCACTCAATTCTATTTATTCAATTCAATGTCAATTTCATTTAGTACGATTTTATAAAGACAACAGAGTTTTTCTATAACATTGATATCAATTTTATCAATAGTATCATTTTCTGAGTGAATAAAGTTATAATAGCTTTTATCTCCATTACCTAGTCCACGAAATTTCTTATTCAATAAAAATAAACCATCACTGTAAGTTCCAATGTAAAATCGGTAGGTTTTCTTAACTAAACTCATTATCTCTTTATTTTCTAAAATATAATTAAAAGATTTATAATATTTATTATTAAGGAGACCATGATCCCACAAATAAACATGTTTAGC
>JBHLME010000053.1:0-29586 GCA_048938445.1 Promethearchaeota archaeon
GCCTCATCAGTAATTTCTTTATCTTCCATTAAATATCAACTAATTGAAAATTTTTTTTTTTAAAAATTATTTTAATATGTTAATTAAGGTACGTAATTTAATTTTTTGAATATATGGATAATGAAAAATTAAAAAAATTCATTTTCGATTTACGAATTAATATTTTATAATCAAAACTTCTTATGGTTTGTAAATTCTCTATATAAAATATAGTTTAATTTATAGTAGATAATCTAAAGAAATTAAAATAATCAAATTCATTAAAATATATCAGATTAACGAAATTTAACTTAAATTTTAATTTGGTGGTAAAGCATTTCTAAAAATTTCATGGATTATTATAAATTTTTACCAAAAACTAACTGTCACAAATGTCAGCCAAATACGTGCATGGCATTTGCATTAGCATTACTTAAAGGAGATGTTAAAGTTGATGATTGCCCTCCTTTATTAGAGCCTAAATATAAGAAGAATTATGAAACGTTAAAAGAAATGCTTGGTGCTGAAGAAGGACAAAAGAAAGAATTAAAAATTGATGTTGATTCCGAACTTTGTGATGGTTGTGGAATATGTGTTACTGTTTGTCCAGTCAATGCAAGATATTGTCCTCCTACATTAAGTGGAAAGGCTCCAGATTATCCTCCAGAAAGTCATCAATTATTTCAAGTCAAGAGTGGTAAATGTGAATTACTTAATTTAAAACATTGTCGAAGGCTAGAGGCCGAGGGTCGCGAGAGAGAATGTCGAGTATGTGAAACATATTGTCCTCGTGACGCAATTAAAATTGATTACCAATAATTAAAAAAATAATATTAATTTCATAAAAAAGGAGAATTGTATGAATAGAATTCCTTGTTCGGGATGTTCCCTATTATGTGATGATATAATAGTAAGATCCGATGGAATTTTTATAGATCAAATCATTGGTGCTTGTTTAAAGGGAAAAGAGAGATTTGATCAAATAACATCTAAAAATAGGTTTTTACATCCATTAGTTGAAAAGAATGGAACATTAGAAAAAGTCAATTGGGACGAAGCATTAGAAATAACTTCTGAAATTATAAAAAAATCAACTAAACCTATTCTTTATGGTTTTTCTAATTCTAGTTGTGAAGCTCAAGCGAAAGGTATCGAATTAACAAGAAAAATAAATGGTTTTATTGATTCAAACTCTAGTATTTGTCAAGGAAAAGTTTTGAACATGGCGGAAAATTCGAATTTAACAATGACGACTTTATCAGAAGTTATGAACAAAGCAGATGTTTTGATCTTTTGGGGATTAAACGCTGCTGAATCAATTCCACGGTTGTTGAATAAAGTATTGTTTTCTAGAGGGAAATTCAGGATGACGGGTCGTGAAATTAAAACCCTCATTATAATTGATCCTGTTCAAACAGCTTCATTCGGAGTAATGGGTGTTAAGGATTTATCTTTATTAATTAACTCTGGGGGAGATTTAGATTTAATTCGGATATTAAAAGAAGAATGTTGCACTGAAAATAGTATTCCTACTGATGGTGTAGCTGGACTTGATAGAGATGATCTCAAACGACTTTTATTATATTTACAAGAAGCAGAAAATAGCGTGATATTCATAGGTCAAGGTATTATAAGTAGCCCTTCAAGTGAGGAAGTATTAAAAGAATTACTTGAATTGATCGAAATGATAGAAATCAATCAACAGAAAGGAAGGATCTCTTTAATCATGGCAGGAGGACATTATAACATGGCTGGATTTGACCAAGTTTCATTATCATTAATCGGTAAAAATCAAAATATACAATTTTCTAATGGTAAACTTATAGAATCAAAAGATACAATTGTATCAAAGATTCAAAAAGATGATTTCGATTGTTCAATAATCGTAGGAACAGATCCAATTTCACATTTACCACATTCTTTAAGCATGAAATTAGCATCTAAACCCATCATTCTTATCGATAATCGTAAATCAGCTATTTCCGAATTGGCTAATGTGATATTACCGACTGCAATAACAGGCATAGAATGTGGTGGATTAGCTTATAGGTTGGATCACGTGCCTATTGAATTACAGAAAATAATTAATCCACCAAATAACCTACCTTCAGATGCAGATTTATTAAAAAAACTTATTTTAAAATTAGGTGATAATTAGATGAAAATGTTGCTTAATTCTGTTAGAAAAGTAGATAATGATCAAGCAAAAGAACATTCCCTTGGAAATGACTCATCATTAAAAGATAATTTAGCAATTGCACTCCTAAATACTGACGATTATAATAAACTTAATCTAACTTCGACATCTAATATTAAAATTACAAGTGAATTTGGTTCAGTTATTTTAAAAGCAAAACCTGAAAAACATGTACCCCTAGGGAACTTATATGTCCCAATTTCAATATGGATTAATCAAATTACAGGAACAATAAAAAATGAATTAGTATTTAAAAATATAGAGGTTAATGTAGAACCAATAGATGAACCCGTTCTTGAATTTAAAGATTTATTAAAAATATTTAAAGAAGCTTGAAGATTGGAGTACAATTAATATGAATAATCTTATAATAAAAAATGGTATCGTGTTTGATCCTTTAAATGGAATTGAGGGAGAAGTTAAAGATATTTTGATTGAAGATGGTAAGATAGTTGAATCGATTTCTAATAAAAAAGATGTAAAAGAAATTAATGCGAGCGGTAAAACAGTCATACCCGCTGCTATAGACATTCACGCACATATAGCTTCTCAACAAGTAAATTGGGCTAGATTGTTAGGAAAAAATAACGAAATTTTTCAAAAGGTTTGGAAAGGATTAACTCTTGAAAATATTGCTAAGGATTACATTTCGAATGGATATACAATGATAGTTGAGGCAAATGTTTTTCCGTCATTGACAAAACAAACGATTTTTAATTTTAACAATCTCCCTGTTCTCGATAAGGCAATGTTGCTGAATGTAAGTAATTTATGGTCATTAGAGTTAGAATATCAGCGAGGAAAAATAGACGATATGGCTATCTTTCTTTCTGATTTATTAGAAAAAACGAAAGGATTTGGATTTAAAGTCTATAATCCATTCGAATCCGAAGATTGGGATTTTAAAGTATTGAGAGATGACTTATCAAAACAAGGAAGATTGTATAATTTTAATGCTTTAGATGTTTATGAAAATATTTCAAAGAGTAATGAAGAATTGGGTTTACCACATTCGGTTCATGCTCATGTTGAAGGATATGAAGACCCTCAAGGTAATATAAATTTATTAAAAATTCTAGAAAAAATTAAATCATTAAATTTGAAGAATCCAGATAATCGTTCTCAAATTTTTCATCTTGCTCATGCCTCCTCTTATAATATTAATGGAGATAATTCAAATCTAATTAAATTTTTTAATGATAATCAAAACTTTGATTTAGATCTTGGTATTTTGGGTTTCAATGAAATAAATCCTATTATTAGCTCAGATAGGAGATTAATTAATTCATTAATTAAATCTAAAAATCCACATAAACTAATCAGATCTGCTATTGAATTTGAAGGTGATTTATTTTCATCTATTAGAAAGTTTGATAAAAATAATGAAAAAGATTGCAATTTATGGGCAAATGCTATAGATCTTGTATTAAATATCAAGAACAAGTATCAAATTCAAGCATCAATAAATTTCCCAAATTACGCAAATATTACAGATATTCCTAAAATTGCTACTTTATTTGTGAGTAGTGAAGCAAGAAATAATTTCATAAAAAGAATGAATGTTGATTTTTTAAACAAAACAACCTTAAAGGACAATGATAAAACTATAACATTTAATGAACTTATAATAATTACCCGCGCAAGTCCTGCTAAATCTCTTGGACTTAGAAAAGTTAAAGGAAATTTAGATATAGGGGTTGATGGAGATGTTAATATTTTAAATTTTAATGCTTTAGAACTTGATCTAAATAAGGATTATGAAATCTTAAAAGAAAAATTAAAAAATATTGAATATGTTATAAAAGAAGGAGAAATAATAAAACACCAAGATCATATTATTTTTAATAATATAGGAAAGATTTTTTGGTCAAGTGGAAAATCTCAAAAAAAAGATAATGAATTAGTATTGTCAAAAAAAAAAGAATTTTATAAAAAATATAGTTCAATTTTCTATGATTCGTTTAAAATAACTATAAATTCCAAATTGCTTAAAAAAATATAGTGAACTATATCCCAGTTTCTAATTATTGATTTTTTTTAGAGATTTAGAAAATCCTTTTTACTTATGACAATTAAAATATGAGACTTTAATTTAAATCCTTGATATATCAATTTATTTTGCTCCTATTATGGAAGAAACATTAATAATTAATTTAAAATAAATTTAAAAAAAAGTACTTCAAAAATTTTCCATATTCCTTTAAATAGGAAATTAAAAAAGAGATAAATATAGGCTTTTGACATAAGACTTCGAACGCAAATTGATAAGTAACATTTATATAATTAAAGAATTTAAAATTAAATAAGAATAGAATATTTCTTACCAAAAGGACAAATTGGTGTAATTAAATTGAATAAATTTTATAATAGAAAAAGTAATCATTATTTAGGAAATAAAGGATTTTCTAATAAACTTATTTTTACTGTCATTTTATTGTCATTTATTGTAAATTTTAATGTTTTTAAAATTAATTTAACAGATTTAGGTACCACAATCCTAAAACCTAGCTTAAAAGATTTAGATATTGAAAATTCTGAGGAAATAATTATTCCCTTTTCCTTACTAGATAATTATAAATTATTTAACTTTGATTCATTAGAAGCTAATGAATGGCGCGCAAAATTTTTATCTATAGATAAAAATCAAAATGGGATTCATGACAATCTTGAGCTTAAGTTAGATTCTTTATCAGGTTTCAGTGATACGGACAGAAATAAAAAATTATTATCAAAACAAGATGTTATTAAAAAGATATTAGGGAATAATGAAATAGAAAAAAAAATACTTACAAAAGATAAAATTCCTTTCATAATTCAATTCCCTGAAGGCAATTATGAAGAAATATTATCTCTCTTTAGTGATTTAGGAGGTAAAGTTGATTCAACCTATCAAGTTGCGATAAATGGATTTGCTGGAAATATTAATCATAATGGTTTTATCCAGTTTACTGAATTGTTGAATGAAGCAGATGCACCTTATTTAATAGAAGAAGATTCTATTGCTAAAGCAAATTTATATTTTCTATCACGAAATTTAAACCTTAGACCATATGTTTGGAAAAACTTAACTAATACAGGAGATCAATATAGCTCTATAGTCATAATGGATACTGGAATTGATGATTCCCATCCATTATTTTCTCCCGGGTATTCAAGTGGAAATCCAAATTACAAGATAGTAGGTTGGAATGATCAAGTTGGAAGTTCTAGTACACCATATGATAATAATGGGCATGGAACACATTGTAGTGGAATAGCAACAGGTGATGGAACCTTAACTTTAGATGGAAATGGACGCACGGTCGGAACACAAAGCATAGGTCTTGATTATAGGGGATATTATACCTCTCCTGGATGGATTGATATCACAGGAGCGCGATTCGAAGTAAATCAACCAGGAACTATTGAGATCGATTGTCGATTCAATGATTACACGCCAGGATCTGATTACATATATCTTTATGCTTATATATATCATGATGAAAGTAGCATAGTTTCCTATACTCCAACTTCAAGTTCTTGGACACATACTCTTTCATATGTTGTTACAAGCGGAAATGAAGGAGATTATTCTTTAAGATATCGATTATATTTTGGTGATGGAAACTCTGATGGATACGTTGATGATCCATACTTGGCACTAAGGGGTATAATTCATTGGCCTTTTGATCCCCTCCTCTTAGATGGTGGGGAACCATGGAGAGGTGTAGCTCCAGATGCACGTTTAGTGGGTGTAAAAGTTTTGGATGGAACAGGTAGTGGTACTAGCACGCAGTTATTAAATGGAATCGATTGGGTCATTAACAATAAGAATACATATAATATTACAACAATTTCTTTAAGTCTCGGTTTTGGTGGTTCTGTTTCAAGTATTATTTCAGCCGTGAATAATGCTGTAGAAAATGGAATAGTTGTTGTAGCTTCTGCAGGAAATGATGGTCCTGGAGGTAATAATATTGGTTCACCTGGTGATGCTCCCAATGTTATAACGGTTGCAGCTTCAGCTTATGATGACCGCGTTACTTCATATAGTAGTCAGGGTTCATCTTCGAAACCTGATATTATGGCTCCTGGAGGTAGTTTCTATAATTTTACAATGTTTTCTGCAGATTCAGGAGATAGTGATGCTGATAATGAATATACCGATGGGTATCCAAATGATTTGGCAAGTGCCCAAGGTACTTCAATGTCTTGTCCTGCTGTTGCCGGAGCAACAAATTTAATGATTGAAGCAATGGGCGGCCACCAAAATTGGGGTTATACTGCTGTTGAAGCAAAAAGAGTTAAAGCAATGCTTTTAATGACTGCAACAGAAACATTTCCGTTAATAAGAGAACAAAGCACGGCATCTTATAGCCCATTACTTAACCGAGGAGGAAGAGATGCTCATGAAGGGTATGGAAGAATGAATATTGATGCGGCTATTGAAGCATATACTAATATTTTAAATCCAGGAGGACAAAAAAGTGCAATCCTTGCAAGTAGTATAGTAGATCCATATAATAAACATGCATTAGGTTGTTATGTTAATCTCGTTAGTGGAACCAACTATAAATTCAAATTAGATGTTCCGGATGGTTCAGATTTTGATTTACATTTATACAGTAACACTCCTTCTTCTATTGGATTACCAATAATGGAAGATTCAAGTATATCTAGTGTATTAGGATCAGATGAGAATATTGAATTCACTGCTACTACAACGGGTAAGTATTATCTTATAGCTAAGGCAATTTCTGGTAAAGGTAATGCTACGATAGAATATCTTCAAAACACTTATCCTCCCATGCTCACAAATGAACATGTTAGTCCAAAAGTTGGTAATCAAGCCACTTTTTTCAATTTTTCTGTGACATACACGGATCTTGATGATTATGGTCCATCTTATATCAACGTGTCAATAGATGGAGCACCATATGCAATGACTAAAGTTAATCCATTAGATGATAACTATATTGATGGATGTGTTTACCAATATAATACATACTTACAACCTTCAATTAATAATTATACATATTCCTTCGAATGTTCTGATGGAACTTTTACAAATTCTACATCATCATATAATGATGTGAATGTAAGTGAAGTTAATGATTTTGCACCAATTCTAACAAATGGTCAAGTGTCACCATTATTCGGTAGAAATAGCTCGACGGTTTTTACTTTTTTGGTAAACTATACCGATTATGATAATTCAGCTCCATTATATGTATATCTTACATTAAATTCAACAATATATTCCATGAATAAACAAAATCTCCTAGATAATTTTTATATAGATGGTTGCATATACACCTATAGTACAACTTTAGATGATATAGGAGAATATGTCTTTTCATTCAACACTACAGATGGAACATATATAACTAATATCGGTCCATTTTTTGGTCCTACTGTTGAAGAATCTAATCTTAAAAATTATTACATGGATGTTGGCTATAATTATAATTGGATTGATGCTACTGGTGGAACTTCATTATCAGTAAGTGATGATGGTTATTCAACTCAGACATTACCCTTTGATTTTACATTTTATAATGAGACCTATTCTACTATATATGTTGGTGCAAATGGTTACTTAAGTTTTACAGATTCCTCTCCCAGTTATACAGGAGGAGCCATTCCATCATCAAACATATATCATACTTATTTAATCGCTCCATTTTGGGATGATCTTCGTACTTCTTATGGAGGTGGTGCAGGAGACCTATACGTTCAATCCTTTGGTACTTATTGGGTTGCGGAGTGGTATAATATTAATCATTATGGAGGAAATTTAGCAGGAACTTTTCAAGTAATCCTCTTTGAATCGGGAGATATCATTTTCAATTATGATTATTTAAGTAATGTTTTAAGTGGATATGCATGTGGATTGAATTTAGGAGTTGATATTAACTATTATAACTCATATCAAGGTCTTAGCAGCGGTATTAATGACTTTGCTATATTATTTACTTATCAAGGTAATGATTATGCACCAGTTTTATCTTCAGGAACGGTTACTCCTAAAGAAGGGAATCAGTTAACACCTTTTACTTTCAGTACTATATATACAGATGCAGATAACAACGATCCTTTATATGTAAACGTGTTGATAAATGGAACTTCATATCTAATGCAACAAGAAGATCCACTAGATACTGATTACACTGATGGGGTCTTGTTTCAGTATTCTACATTAGTACAATCATCTGCATATAATTATACCTATTCATTTGAGTGTGCAGATAGAGATTATTCAAACTCAAGTCTTATATATAATGACCTAAAAGTAGATTTGGTAAATTATAATGCACCTAGACTCATAAATCCTCAAGTATCTCCTACTATTGGCGGTAATGATATAAATTTTTACTTTTCAGTAGAATATTTCGATGATGATAATAACCTTCCTTCTTTTGTGAATCTCATAATAAATAATTCTATGATATATTCTATGCTACCCGCAAATCCTTCAGATACGTATGCAATAGATGGAATTCAATATTATTATGAAACACCAATGGATTTTGGTTATTACCAATTTTTAATTAATTGTTCTGATAACTCTTTTTCGATTTCTACAGGATGGATTGATGGTCCCGAGGTAAATCCATTTCTAAGCTTGAGCTCTTTCATAATCTTTGAAGATGATTTTGAAAGAAGTAGTTTAGGTTCAGATTGGACACTTACAGGATACGGAGGGATAAATTCAATGACTTATAATTCCTATTATCGATCAGCGTATCATTGTGGTGATACTGGGAGCATTACATCAAGAATTATTCCTACAAGTTCATATGCATTTCTAAATCTTTCATTTTGGGTGAGACAAGGATCCTCTGATTTTAGTGAGTTACCAGATTCAAATGAGAATTTAATAGCTGAATTTTATGACGCTTCAGGTTCTTGGGTTATACTTGACACTTTTTATGGGGGTTCCCCTGGAGGAGTTATTTATTCAAGATCCTATGAATTACCTCGTTCTGCAAGTCATTCAAACTTTCGTTTTAGATTTAGACAAACTTATGGTTCTGGTATAGATTATGATTACTGGCACATTGATGATGTTATTCTCACGAATGATTATATAAGATTGGAAGAACCTTCATCATTGGCGATATTTGATAATAGTAATCCTTCATATGTAACTTTTCAATGGGGAAGTCTTGGAGCATCTTTTGGTCCTGTAAATTATACAATTCAAATCTCATCTAATTCTGACTTTTCTAACTTAATTTATGAAAGAACCGACATTGTTGAAGGATATATCGTAACAAATTGTCAAATTTTAATTGATTTTGAAGCGAACGTTTATTATTGGAGAGTTCGACCTACATATGGAGAATTTGCTGGGTCTTGGACGGAAATTGGAAACTTCATAGTAATAGGAGCAGGTTATAGTTCCCCACCTCAGGATCCCATTGTTATATTAATAATTATTATTGCGATTATTGGAATTGCTATAATTATTACTACCGCGGGATATGTATATAATAAAAAATCAAAACAATCTAAGATTAAAAAATTAGATTTAAAACCAATATCTCCAAAAGACACTGTGGGCACTTCCTATACACAACATGACACACTTTCTTTACAATTAGAATTAGAGAATTTAAAGAAAATGAAGAATGTAATTGAAACTCAGTTAATGTCACCTCATACAAGAGCTTCACCAGCAGGACAGACGGCAATAAGGATTGCTAATTCTTCTATACTTCAATTCAAAAGTGGAAATATTAATAAAGGTCTTGAGGCAATGATATTAGCATTAAAAATGGGTGTTCCGGAACCAGAAAATGGGATTATAAAGACAATTGTGCTTGATTTCATTGATAAAAAAATAGAATCAATTAGTCAAAAAGAAATCATGAAAATAAGTTGTCCTAAATGCAAAGCTATGATAGATATTAATCAAAAAGCTTGTGACCAATGTGGAAATATTATTGAAAAAAGTCCTACAGTTCCAATATCTCAGCCCCTAATAAAGATTTGTCCTAATTGTGGGAAACACCTTAAAGAACTTACAAAATTTTGTATTAAATGTGGAACAAGGGTTGACACGGGATTAGAGAAAAAATATGCACCATCTGAAATTTCTGATGTTAAGGAAAGTGATGTAGAAAGAATAATAAAATGTCATAAATGTAATGCTTCATTACCTTCTGGAGTTCATTTCTGTATACATTGCGGAACAAAAATTGAAACCATTGTAGATGAAAAGCCAAATATTTCCACAATAAGTATATCTCCAATACCCAAAGAAATAGAAGAAAAACCTGATGAATCATCTGAAAAATATGAATTAACCTGCCCCCATTGTAATTCTTTAAATCCATCAGACTCACTATTTTGTGTCAAATGCGGTAAATCGATAAAAAATGATAATCAATCCCAATCCAATGCATCAACTAAATAAGAACCTTCAAATCCAAATCAATTAAATAATCTATTACTTAGATTTGAGAATTATGGATTTTTGAAGGTGATTCCCAAACAAAATCGAAAAAAAGACATCAATTACGATAATAAATAAAACGTGAAAGCTCACGCTTTTAATTATATCTTGGTGTTGGAAATGGATAATTTTTTAACCGCTGAACAGTTGTAAATTGATTTTTACCAGACTTTCTCAAGTAGTCCATTGCTTCTTCAATACCTTCTATTGTTAAGTTATACATTGGAATGACGCTCGCTATCATTTTTCGAGTCCAAGACATCCATTTTTCAGGTACAATCTCGGGATTTAACCATATAATATTTTTTTTAAAGTGATTTGCTAATTCCCTTATATAATAAATACCAGGCATTTCATTGCGATGATAATAATAGATTGAACCATACCTCTCTGTCAATTCCCAACTCGCCATCGCAGCATCGCCAACCATTACACACTTATAATTTTTATCATATTTTTTAATGAAGTCTTCAAAATCTAAAGCCTCATCAGGATTACGCTTAGCATTAAAATACATTTTATCATAAGGGCAATTGTGGAAATAATAATACTTAAAATCTTTCCAATGAGACATTTGATTAGCAGCCGAAAATAAAAGATTTACCAAGTGTGCAAAAGGAGTCATACTTCCTCCAACATCCATTATGAGAAGAAGTTTTACATTGTTTTTACGTCGTTTTTCAAAAACCATTTCAATATCTCCACCGTTTTTGGCAGTTTGATCTATGGTCTTATCCATATTCAATTCATCTTGTTTTCCAATTTCCACAAGTCTTCTCAGTCGTTTTAAAGCAACCTTGATTTGTCTCGTATCTAAAACAATATCTTTTCTATAATCTTTAAATATTCGTTTTTGAGCTATTTGCATTGCGGTTCTCATACCTGCACCGCCACCAACACGCATTCCAATAGGATTTTGTCCACCATGACCAAATTGAGAGGTTCCACGGGTACCAATCCAATGATCCCCTTCATTATGCTCATCATCTTGTTCTTGCATTAATTTTTCAAATTCTTTTTGCAATTCATCTAAATTAAAGTTAGACACGAGTTCTTGAAAATTAATTCCCATCTCTTCTAATTCTTTAGGATCTATGTTTTTATCCAACCAATCCCAGATTTCTTGCTTAATATCTTCAGGAAATTGAAGTGATGCATCTTTGAAAAAATTTGCAAAGGCAATATCATAGATGTCAAAATGATGCTCGTTCTTACAGAGAATCGATCTCGAGATATAATAAAAATCGACCATATTTCGGATGAACCCTTTATTGAGCGCTTCCATTAAAGTCATGTACTCCGTGATGCTCACGGGTAATCTTTCCTTTAGGTAATAAAAATATTCTACAAACATTTATATGAATCAAATTATTCGTTTTACTAATTAATTAATATTTTCATTAAATAATATTTTTTCGACAATTTTTTTATGATTTGATAGAGATTTATTTTACTCTATTTTTTTATCAAAAGAATATATTAAAGTTGGTGTTTTAAATTAAATTTATATTAATGAAATCTATTTTGTAGCAAAAAAATTACGCGTGAAAATTCAAATGAGTGATGATAAACGAATAAAGAAAGAAGAAAGGAAAGCATTTGAAGAGATTGAAAAAATTTCAGGGGTATCTTTTAAAAGAATAGCTATGACAGGTTATACTCGAGTTGAAAATCTCTTTAATTTTAATGATGAGGGTTCCATAATTATGTTTGGTTTAGATTTAACAACAATGGATTTGGATGACCAGAAATTAAACTTTTTAGGAGAAAATGTATGTAAATTTAAAAATTTAGAATCATTTTTACTTAAAATTCCTGAAGATAAAGATGTCCCTGAATGGTTAAGGAGCTTAACACAAATTAAAGCATTAATAATGCCAAACAGTTTTTTAAAAAAAATTCCTGAATACATAAAGGAGTTTATGAACTTAGAGTCATTACATTTGGGTAAAAATCAAATAACTATTTTACCCGAATGGCTCCCTAATTTACCTAATTTAAAAGAAATTGATCTCTCTACTGATATTCCTTTCCTTAAATTAATTCAACCTAATATTGATATCTTAAAGGCTTTACATGAGAAGAATGTAAAAGTAAATAATACTATTTTCAGCTTACATGTTTTATTGGGAATTCCCTTAGATAAAGTAAGGTTAATCAGAGAGATTTTAAATGAAGATGGCGTGAATTTTGTTGCAGCTGATATAATCAAATCTATTGATGAACCTATGGGAAATTTTCATCGATTTAGAGTAAATCCTCGAGTCTTAAATGGAAAGATAGTGCATTTGGCTATATATTTATTTAGATTAAAACAACTTCCCGAAAATTTTGGAGAATTAGATGATCTCACTAAATTAACAATAAAAGACAACAAATTAGAATCATTACCCGAATCTATTGGAAAATTAAAAAATCTTAAAGAACTAGATTTATCAATTAATCAATTAACAAATTTACCTGAATCATTCGTGAATTTAACTTCAATAACAAAATTGGATTTAAGCAACAACCAATTCACTCAAATTCCTACCCAATTATGGGCACTTAAAGATCTTACTGAATTAAACATGAGCAACAATCCTCTTGATCCTGAAAATATGACTTTATCACAGAAGGTTCCAGATTTAATTAGAGAATACCTTAGAAAGAAAGCAACCATTAAAGTTTTTATCTCTCACGCAGTTATAGATTTTGAACCTTACCACATAGAAGAATTAGTTAATTATTTACAAAGACAAAAGGAAATATCACAAGTTTTCTTTTGCGAAGAAGATCTTGCTGGAAATATTGATCAATGGATGTTAGATGCTGTTCAGCAATGTCAGTTGATAATATTTATTGCTACCAATAAATCCGTATTTAATTCCCCAGATTGTGCAAATGAATTACAACTTGCGAATAAATTTTCAATCCCGGTAATCCCATTAAAAGGTAAGGACGTAGATTGGCCCGATCTAGCTGAAAAAAACCTTTCTCGAGAATTGGGTTTAGAATATGATACAGATAATTTTGAGGAATTTTGTGCTAATCTATATAAATACGTTGAAAATTTCAAGAGAGAAATTAACTTAATGGAAAAAGAGGAACGAAAATTAGGTATCATCGACATCTATGAACGATTTCGACTCTTGTTGGATGAAAAATTGAGTGAAGTCGTTAGAAAAATTGATGAATTAGCAAATAATATGAAATTTCTCATAGAAAGAATCGACAACCTTGAAAAAAGAGTTTAACTTGGAAATTTTACTCTTTCAAGAGCAATTTCAAGATCTTTTTCTTTTTTGATTAAAGTCCCTAAGAAAGGTACTCCTTTTTTCAATTCATCTAATGATATTCCACTTTTTAAAAGAACTCCAATCCAATCAAGAAGTTCTGATGTCGAAGGCATTTTTCTTAACTTAGTTATAGCTCTTAATGCATAGAAATTTTTTAAACATTGATTAAGTAAGTTTTGTTTTAAGTTAGGATAATGTAATTTACAGATTTGCTCCATAAAATCTTGACCAGGAAATTCAATATAATGAAACACGCATCTTCGTAAAAATGCATCAGGTAATTCTTTTTCATTATTTGAAGTAATAATTACTATTGGTCTTGTTTTCGCTTTGATAAATTCTTTTGTCTCTTTTATATAAAACTCCATTACATCTAATTCCTGCAATAAATCATTAGGAAACTCAATATCTGCTTTATCTATTTCATCAATTAGAAGAATTACTTGCTCATCAGATATGAAGGCTTCACCCAATGGTCCATATGTTATATAGTCATGTATTTCATTCACATCTCGTTCTTCAGAACCAAACCTACTATCATTTAATCTTTGAACAGTGTCATACATATAGCATCCGTCTATTGCTTCTGTCGTGCTTTTGATATTCCATATTAAAAGTCTCTTTCCTAAGGATTCTGCAATAGCGTGAGCTAATAGGGTTTTACCCGTTCCAGGTTCTCCCTTAACTAAAAGCGGTCTACCTAAAGCGATTGAAACATTTACTATACTTCTTAGCTGTGGATCAGCAATATAACGAACTCTATCAGTATTTATGCTACCTTTAAATTGATCAAAACCAGAACCACTCATGATTAAATAAAATTAATCTCAAATTAAATAATTTTGTATAATGGATTAAAAATAATGTTTTACGGTAAAAAAGTGTCATTTTTACAAAAGGAATGAAGATTTCTAATAATTTATTAAAAAAAATTTTAAATAATTCTAAAATGATTTTTTTCACACAAATTTATTTAAAAATCTTAAAATTATATAAAAAGGTTTTAAAAAATGTCTAAAGAAAATGAGATGTTGGAAGAATTAAAAAAAATCCGTGAACTTCTCTCCCCTCCACCAGAACCAAAAAAGCCGAAAAATATAGCTCAAGAGTTTTTACAATTTATAAAGAAATATAAAATACTAGGATTAGCCTCGGCTTTTATTTTAGGTCTTGCTGTAAACGCTTTAATATTATCATTAGCAGAAGATATAATAACTCCAATAATTGGAATATTTGTTCCTGGTTTTGAAGAAATTAAAGATATTAAATTAGGAGTATTTGGGACAGGAAATTTTATTGCTTCCGTAATAAATTTCGTAATTATTGCTTTCATAATCTTCATAATAGTAAAATATGCCAGTAAAATAGGAATAGAATAGATAATCTAAAGGATTCTAAAATTAAAATACTAAACAATTTCTTAATTTATTATTTTTTTTTTACTCGATTTTAAACACGGTTTTAAATAATATTTAGATCATTATTGTCGGAAAAAACAATAAAAAATTTTAGATTTATAATTAAAAGATTTATATATTTATCAAATTTAATTATTCAACAACTTATTGTTAAAGATATTAGTTAGAAATTTAAAATGACCTTCAAGTTAAAAGAGAAATGCTTGGAATCAAAAAAATTGGAAGTTTATTATGGAGCAAAAATTAATAAACAGATTAAAGACGTTTATTTAGGGATGGGTTTCTTGGAACCAAAAGAGGAGAAAAAAAAAGTAGGTCCTGGAAGAGGACATGAAGAAATTCTCTTCTTACAAGAAGGAAGGATAGAAGTAGAATTAGAGAATGAAAAATTTATCCTTAATGAAGGAGAGTTATTTTTTATTCCAGATAAATCAAAAGCTTTATTAAATAATTTATCAGAAAAACGTAGTCAGTTCCTCGTTGCTGGAGGGCATACAAAATTTCATGAACATTAATAAATGGATAATGAATTTTTAATTTTATTAATGAAGCTATTATTTTGTATTCCTTTTTTGCTTCAAATTTATCACATTGGCATAAAAATTAAATTTTAATATTTTTAGATTGAAAATCTAGAATAGGATGTTATTTTGAGTTAATTAGACTATTTAATCAATCTTCGGCTCTGGATGTAAAGATTTTTTTTATATCTTTATCACATAAAAATAAAGTAAGAGTAAAGGGATAGATCCACAAGAATTGTAAGATACTGACAAGTATCACAAGATATCTACAGAAATTATTTTTGAAATACAATCCTATTCCTCCAATTAAACCCAAGCTTGCAGCTCCTATCAAGATACTTCCGATAACTATAAGAATTTCATTACTAAGACTACTTCCAAACATCATATTGATGAAATGCGTTCCGATAATAGTATCTAGTCCAAAATAAATAAATAGTGCCATTAAAAGAATAACGGTTATTACAATAATCTTTAAAGCTAATTCCGTGTCGATTAAAGGAGATTCGGAAGCTTTTCTAGGATTATTATGAACAAAATTAGCAACATATACTAAAAATATTAATGGTAAAAATAAATAAAAGAAGTTATAGCCAATAGCAATAATTTCTAATTCATTTCCAAATATATCCCCTCCGATCGTAAAAAATAACAAGAAAACCAAACCGATGATTGCAAATAAGAAGAAAAGCATTTCTTTAATTTCTTTTCTCAGGAAATAGATTGTTAAAATTGCAATGCTCACCATCAATATAAATCCAATGAAGATTAACCCTTGAGAGATCTTTATTGATGATACACCCCATAATAAAAACTCATCAAAAGGAATACTTAAATTAGGAAAGAGTGTGACCTCAGGAGTACCCAGATGATAAAATGTATCAATATAGAAATGCAAGATCCCTCCCGCTACACATAGCAAATAAGCATGTCTCCATGATATTTCACGTCTACCATCATCTACAAGTTTTAAAAAATATTTTGATCTGTGGAGTGAATATCGCGATAGATAAGAATAAAATAATGCTAATGGTATTGCCCAAATAAGATATCCAAGAATTGTATGAGCATATATCGGTATAAAACGCCATGCCCAAAAGCTATCAGGACCATACAAGTTATTAATTACAAATATTACTCCAACCTTGTAATTAAATCGATCTTTAGCTATGAACATTATTGGTATTACAATAAAAAGGCCGAAAACTAAATGTGCAACCCCAGGAACCACAAATCACCATATTTAATTTTTTTTTTAAACAATCTTTTATTTTTTTTAAAGCTTATCATTTCTTAATATACTTTTTTGTAAAATCTTAACGTGTTAGATAAATAAATAGTTTTTTAGAAAAATAGAGCATTTATTATATCATTAGGAAGACATAAAAAATTTCATATTCATTAATAATTGAAAAATAAATTTAAGTTATTATAAAAATTTAGACCATATAACCCTTTTTTTCTTCAAATTTATCAGGTTGCACGAATATCAAATTTTTTCCATCCAACTTTATATTTAGGTTTCTTTTATTAATAAATTCAAATACCATAAATTTAATTTCATCTAAACTAAATTCTAAATCAGGGTCTTTATATTTAATGTACGAAATGGCATCGTCAACTAAAACGGAATAAGAAATTGAAGAGAACATATATAAAGCTTCATTGATGTTGTTTTCTAAAATTGGTATAACATCAATTTTTTTCTTCGACGTAATGATTTTGTCTTGGAGCTCAATGATTTCCTTATCTTCCGGCTTGATTTCAATAGCTCGATTACATGAATCTAAAGCCTTTCCATATTCTTTTGATATGATGAAAACATTAGCTAATTCTTTCCAAAGATCAAATTCTTGAGAATTTATTTCAATGAGTTTATCAAAAATAAGCAATAGATTGGAATAAGCGATATCAAAGAGCCAATCTCGTTCCAATGATTTCTTAATAGCCTCAATAGCCTTATCATATAATTCTTGGCAAAAATATGCATAACCTAAATTATTCCAAGCAAGTTTATCATTTGGATTTAATTCCAAAGCTTTATTATAAGCACTTATAGCGAGCTCATATTCTTCTTTTTGTCTATAAGTCCTCCCAAGATCTATCCAATTTGCTACATTGAATGGATCTTTTTCCAGCGCTTTTTTAAAAAAATCAATTGCGGTATCATATTCCTTGTTATCAAGTAAAATATTAGTTATGTTTATCAATGCATTATCAAAACTTGAATCTTTATCCAATGATTTAATATATAACTCTTTAGCTTCTTCAATCTTACCTTGACATTCACGAGCCCATCCCATGTTATTCAATGCATACTTATTTTCAGGTTCTATTTCAAGAACACGTTTATATAATTCAATACCTTTTTCATAATCCTTTAATTCAACATAAGAGATACCCATATTTATCATTGCATCAATATTCTCCGGTTCTGCATTGATTACACGTTTATATGCAACTATAGCTTCTTCATAATGGCCTTCTCGAAAATGACGTTTGCCTTCTTCTATTATTTCTTTTATATCGGACATTTTTGATCTGAATAATATTTATCTCTAAATTCTTTTTAATATCTCATATTAATTAAATTGAATTAAAACTAAATCTAATAATTTTCCTTTTATTTTTTTATTTCAATATTTAAATATTTAATTTACACTTTATATTGTTTAAAATTAAAAAATCTAGAAAATAATAGGAATTATAAATACAATTTTCAATTTACAAAATTATTTACATTCTTTTTTATGATCTATATAACAAGCTTCACAAAAATATTCATGACATTTTTTACAAACGTTTGAACAAATATCACATATCGTATTTCCACAATTCAAGCACGTATAAAGAATTTCATCAACATTTTCTCCACAATTTTCACATATTATCATTTATCCTACACTATTCCTATTGAATATAGTTGTTTTATTTCACCTTGATAATTAAAATAAGATTAAATACAAATAAAAAAAAAGTAATTATTTACAGATTATTATTTATTCTCTTTTACCCAAGATTGTTACCGAGCAAACACTAAAAGCTCCACCTAAATTATGTGCTAAACCGATTTTTGCATCGGGAACTTGTCTTCCCTCAGCTCTTCCTTGTAATTGTTTAGTTAATTCAGTTATCATTCGACATCCTGTGGCACCTATTGGATGACCGAACGACTTTAATCCTCCTGAAGGATTAACGGCGGTTTCCCCATCCCAATTAAATGTACCATTTTTTAATTCTTCTGCTGCTTGCCCTCGATCGCAAAATTGTAAATCTTGGCAATTTAAAAGCTCTGTTATTGTAAAACAATCATGAACTTCAGCAAGATCTATTTGTTTTCGAGGATCTGTAATTTCTGCTTCTTTATATGCCATCTCACGAGCTTTTACTGTTGCTGGAAAATGTGTAAAGTCATAAGAGGGCCAATACCATGGAGCCATCGTATAAACCGAGATAGCATTAGATTTAACTAAAATATAATCGTCAGAATGAGCATAACTTTCTGCTAATTCTGGGCGAGTGATTATTAAAGCTGCAGAACCATCACTCATAGCACAGCAGTCAAATCTTCCCAATGGATCAGCAATCATTGGTGCCCTCATTACTTGGTCAATAGTTACTGAACTTTTAAAATGCGCTTTTGGATGATGTAACCCGTTTTCATGATTTTTTACAGCGACCCTTGCTAAATCCTCTTTTGTCCACCCGTATTCATGCATACTTCGTGTTGCTGCCATACAAAACATTGCTGGAGCAGAAGGTAATGGATAAATTGGGTGTCCAAAAATTTTAAATCCTGGTAATCCACTTCCCCCTTCATCCATTAGTTTTTCCACACCACATGCTAAAGCAATGTCGTATGCACCACTAGCTACTCCAAAACAAGCATTCCTAAATGCATCCATACCTGAAGCACAATAGTTCTCACACCTCGTTACTGGTTTTCCATCTAATCTTAATGCATCTTCTACTAATGTTCCACTCAGTCCAGTAAAATAATAAAAGATTCCTATCCATGCTGCATCAATTTCGTCTTTAGTTATGCCTGCATCCTTAAATGCACCATCTGTAGCTTCTACTAATAAATCATATTGACTTTTATCCCACCTTTCTCCAAATTTGCACATATCGGCTCCAATTATAGCAACTTTATCTTTAATTCCTATTCTTGCCATTTTCATTAACCTCCTTCAATTTCTTCCCCTTTCTGGTCGGCATTTCCAATAATAATTAATAAATTCTGCACCTTCATGTATCCTTCTAAAGGTCAATTCAACCCGCATCCCGATCTTAACATCTTTTTCTGGATTTTTTATTTCTGTCATGTCGAGTAAAATCCTTCCTCCCCCATCTAAATCTATGACGCATCGTGGAACAGGAGTATCATAATAATTACCACCAATTAAATGATCAAGAGTGTAAGTAAAAACAGTTCCCTTTAATTTAAGCTTGATTTTTTCAAATTTATTTGTAGTACGGCATTCATAACATGAAGTAAGCATTCTTGGATATTGGACTAATCCACAAATTTTGCACTTATTTCCATACATCTGATATATGGAATCCGTTTCTCTCCAAACTATAACAGCTGAACTCTTTCGGGTATAACGATCTTTTTCAAGCAATTTTTTATTATTAATAAAAACGTTGTAGTTATCTAATATTTCCATGTTTTTTTGATAACCAAGTGCAACATGAGACTTACTAAGTTCTCTAACCATCTTTTTGTCTTTGACTTGCATCAAAATTGCATCTGCACCATCCCCATAGCCTGCTAATATCACTTTAGCATTTGGTTTAGGTCTTTTTAAGGCAGATATTAACAACATCAAAGGCATTGGTGTACCAAGATCTCCTATCTGAAAAAATAATCCATTTTGAGCGACACCTTGAGGAAATTTTAAAGATTTAGCAACTCGAGCATGTAATCTAGGATTATTATAATAGAATGCAGCATGCCCTATATCTTCTGGATTTAAATTATTACGATTTAAGATTTCTATAATGACCTTCTTAATGGAGTTAACATAAAATTGAGCATCAGTTTTAGGCTCAAATGTTCTAATAAATTTATCTTTTTCAGTTCTCTTCCAAGGACCAGTAATATTTGCAGAAATTGAATAATAATCATCAACAGAAATTGGTAATATTTCTTCTTCAACTATCAGAACTGCTGCTGCTCCATCTGCAAAGCCATATTCCCACATTGTAGATGGTTCCGGAGTTCTCATATCTGCAGCAATGACCAATATTGATTTTACATCTACATTGGCTTTAATTGTATCTATAGCACGTGTAATTGCTGTAGTACCCGCCTTTAAAGAATCCGTGAAATCAATTGTAATAATATCTTCTCTTAAGTCCAATACTGTAGCAATCAATGAAGCAGAATCTTTTTCAGTATATACTTGAGTCGTGGTTGCAAAAAATAATCCATCAATAGTTTTTGGATCAATACCAGTTAAGCAATCTAATCCAGCTTCAACGGCCATCGTAATTGTATCTTCGTCTATGCTTGCTACTGCTTTACTACCTGGGATAATTGGAAAATCCCATGCTTTACCAATTAAATCTCTAGATAGTAAATTCTTGGGTAAATATGCTCCATAAGCTTTTATACCAATCATTAAATTTTCAACTTGAGACAATATTTTTATTATCTATTATAAAAATAATTAGATTAATACAAGATATGAAACTTTTTAATTATTTACCAAAATTATAAAATACGAATTTCAAGTTGTTAGTATAGATTTTAAAAAAAGATTATTTCTTTTCATTTTCGAACTTTTTCTCTAAAACTATGAAAATTGGTTTAAAACCCATATTCTTGCTCATTATATGGATTAACTTTTTAATCGATGCAATATCATATCCTAAATTAATTCTTATTGAATAACATCCCCATGATTTTAGAATATTAGTTGCTTTTTCTGCTAAAATTTTTCCTACACCTCTACCTATGTAATCTGGTTTAGTTGCCCAATTTTCTAAATATCCAATATATCGCCCAATGGAGTCTTTTTTTGCTTCAATGACACCCATTCCAACAACTTCACCACTATTTTTATCTTCGGCAATTAATGTGATTCGCTTGAGATTTGGTTTAAATTGTCGCAATCCTGAAGATTCTCTCCATATATCTTCACTTAATCCAATATCATATTTGGTTTGCAAGTGTTTTAATATCTCTAAAGTTTCTTCAAAATCAGATGTCCGATAGTTCCTAACAATAATTTCATTTTCTATTTGTTCTGACATACCTTTTCACTTTTAATTTATCCTTTTATTAAAATACCTTAACTTTTAATTTTATTTAATTTGGTTATATCAATTTTTCTTGTCAATAGTTTTTCATTTGTTTTTTTATCAATTACAAACAATAAGTATTCTTTAATTTGAGGAAGTATGGGAAATACGAATAATATTTCTTCTTCAGGAAACCAATAATCTACTTCTTGATTTAGGATTTCTTTCTCAAAAAATTCCTCAACGTGATTAATTCTAGTTATGATATCTGTTCGCTCATCTTTACTATTGCTTCGTAGTAAAATTTCTATTTCATTACTATCTTCAATATTATTAATGCTTAAGATTGAAAATGCCGATTTAATAGATAATTCATCACTCTTTTTTGTAGCATCAAAAAGTTTGATATTCGAAAATTCACTTTTACCATTGATAGGTTCTATATGGGATATGTCATATCCTTTTAAGGTTAAAAAGGAAATTGCTTTTTGTTTCTTTATTGACAAGTGATCATATTGTTTTATAGCATCATTAAAATAAGACTTTACATGATCGCAGATAAAGTCATTTAATTCTTTTTTAAATTTTAGACCATTTTCTATTTTTTCCTTAATTTTTGGACTTTTAATGATCTCATCTTTCACGTCAAAATATTCAATAATCTCGTATAATTTCTCTTCAAATTTTGATTTTAAATTATCAGTCATTATTCTAATTAATTCGTCTCCAAATATTACTAAGTCATTTGGTAAAGACACGATAATAACTATAGTTTCTGGAGTTTCTTCTTCTAAACCTGCTCTTTTCTTTTTTCTTTTAGATATAGTTTGAATTTTTTTTCCAAAAAAAGTATATCCTTTATATTCTACATCTACATGAGCTAAAGAATCTTGTCCTTTTATGTCAAAAAACCAGATAGGATGAAATTTTATTGGTCTCATAAACTTTTTATTATCTTTATATTTTTCAGTAGGAAATATTAATAATGGTTGATGGCCTTTTGCCTCATCAAAATATAATACATAGACATAACATAATTCTTCTAAACCATTATTACTTTTTGAAGAGTCTTTTAATAAATCAGCCATTTTCTGAAAAAGAGAAATTCTAATTTATACGATAGTAAAATAAAAGATTCAATATACTAAAATTTTAGCAAAATTTTAATATTCAAAAGTGTAATAATTTAATATTCCTTAGACTTCTGAATTTAATAAAATAGATATATATTAACATATTGAATCTTATTATAATCATTTTTTTTAATGTAATTTAACCATTTATTAAGTTTTTTTAGAAGATTTTTGTTTCAAGCGATCTTTTTATGTTTATTGGAAAACCCATTCATTCTCTCTTTAATTAATACCTCATTTTCTTCCATTTAAGACTCATTGGATAAAACATAAAGATTTCCCTTGAGATAACTATGTATTTGATAATTAAATAATTATTTATGACTTCTACTCCTAAATTTCATAATATGGCTAATGCTACCTATATATTTCTAATATCTCTTTCTATAATATTTTTAGGATTTTTGATAAAAAAAATAAATATTTTATCTGAAGATAACGGTAAGATAATTGTAAAATTAATATTTAACATAACCTTACCTGCCTTAATCTTAAACACCTTAAGTTCAATTAAATTGGATCTTAGCTTCATATTATTGCCAATTATCCCTTTATTATTCAGTTTTGGGGTTCTTTTATTTTGCTTTTTAATTTTCAAAAATTATAATAAAGAAACAAAAAGTCTAATTTTAATAACGGTCATAGGTTTTAATATTGGTAATTTTGCATATCCATTAATTGAGGGGATATGGGGGGAAGAGGGATTACAATACCTTGTATTGTTTGATGTAGGGAATGCTTTTGTTATATTTGGAATAATTAGCTTTCTCGCTTCTTATTATTCTAAAACCAATGAAAATGATATTAACAAAATTAATTTAAAGAACCATATTTTACGTTTGTTCAAATCACCCCCCATGATTGCTGTAATTGGGGCTTTAATTATTAATTTAAGTGGATTAATCATCCCTATTTTCTTAATTGATTTTCTTAATATTTTATCAAGAGCTAATATGGCATTGACATTGCTTAGTTTGGGTATTTATTTAAATTTTAAATTTGAAAAATCTGAATGGAAAAATATTGCTAAAATATTCATTATACGCTATTGTTTTGGTTTTATTATTGGATTCGTTTTATTCTTGATTTTACCTTTTTCTCTTCTTTATCGCACGATTGTTTTTATCAGTTTAATTCTTCCAATGGCAATGGGAACGCTTTTATTTGCAGTAGAGTTTGAACATAATGAAAGAATAGCGGGAATTGTAGGAAATATAACATTAATTATAAGTTTTATATTCATGTGGATTTTAGTTTTAATAATTAATGCTTAACAATCTTATTTCTTATTACAAAATTCAAATAATTTTATGATAAATTAATTATGGAGGCAATAATTTAATTTTTTTAGCTGGTCTGAATTTATTTAAGAAATTATGAAACACCATTTTAATCCCATTTTTAAGCATATTCTTCTTCATATAAGCTAAAAGTTCGTCATTATTCGTCAAGTTATATATCCCTTTTCCAGTATTTTTATTGGTTTGCTTGACATACTTGTTCATGTATTTCGAGTATAATTTAAAAGCATCTTTATTTTTTCTCTCAGCTTTAACTATTGCTTTAGCTGCTAATCGTCCGCTGAGTGCTGCAACATCCATTCCTACACCTCTATATGGATCAACTAATCCAGCAGCATCACCCACATAAAAGATTCTTCCTCCTCCTAAATGAACTCTTCGATTACCCATATTTATGTTACTCGAAAATCCTTCTTTTTTAACGATTTGTCCTTTAAGATTATATTTCTGCTTTACGAAATTAAAAAAATTTTGACCTATTTTTGAAATACCTTTATCATATCCCGTTCCAATTACCCAAAGATTATTTTTTTTGTATATCCATGCAAACATCATGTTATTATAATCCAAGTTCCAATATTGATAAAGGCATTGAGGATCGAGGTTTGATTTACCATCAAAATAATAATTTATAGTTGCACCTGAAGATCTATTTTCGAAGTCTTGAGGTCTTTCCTTCAATCTAACTTTAGGCATTAATCCAGTTGCATCAATTAAATATTTGGTTTTATATTTAATATGATTTTTTTCTTTATCTTCAACGGTTACAATAATGTTTTTATCATTTGATTCCCAGTCAATGAGAGAGCATTCATCATTAAATTTTGCACCATTTTCTATAGCAATATTATTAAGCCAATCATCAAAAGTATCCCTCATGAAATTGTACATTTTAAAAGGTGTTTTAAATGCTTTTCCATTTGGTAAAATAATTGATACTTTTGTAATTTCATTTGAGCATAATTTATCTCGTGGGATTTCTTCACCAAGAATCTTAGGTAAATACCCAAATTGAATTCCTGAACAAGATTTCATTCTAGGTGTTTTATATCTTTCTATAAATAATGTTTTCAATCCCTCTTTAGCAGCAAATTTAGCCGCAACAGAACCTGCGAATCCTCCACCAGCAATAAATACATCATATTCTTCCATAATAAACACCCAATTATTTAGAAAATATATTATAATAAATAAATAGCCCTCATTTATATATCTCAGTTTTTCTTTTTAATACATATAATCATAAAAAATTAAAGTATTAGGAGAATGAAACCTCCTATTTGCTGTATTTGTAATGAAAGATTTGTAATGGAAAATGGAGGATTAGTTTATTTTAAACTTAGAACATCCGATATTGAATGGAAAAAAAAAATGAAAAAAGACGATATGGTCGGACATCCTCCATATGCAGAATGGTTTTGTGAAAAATATTATAAAAAAGCAAAAGATTTAAACCATCTAACAATTTCTGAAGCATTAAAATCCTTTAAGTTGTAGGGAATACTGACTCTTCTCTTTCTCTATATTTTCCTCTTCCCATAAAATAGGGATTCATTATAGCGGATATTTGATTGAAATCGTAATGTCTTGCATCAATAGCTTTTAACCTGCATGTTGATGCACACTTACCGCATCCCTTACAGATTGCGGGATTAATCATTGCTTTTTTTAATGGAAGGCTTATATCCTCGAATTCTTTTTGAGAGTCAATTAATTTAATAGCTTTAAAAGAACATACGTCAACACACTGTCCACAACCATTACATTTTTCTTCAATTACTATCATATCTTTAAAATGGCATTCGATTGATAATAAAAATGAGAGAAATTTCAATTTAGCGCTACTAATTTCCTTTAAATTTAAGAATCGCCCTGCCCTTCCAGCGGCGCCATTTGCTTGCATTATTGAGTCTTGAATATTTTTTGGCCATTGTGCACATCCACAAAGAAAGATACCATTATTAGAAAAATCAAGAGGCCGTAATTTTGTATGGGCTTCTAAGAAGAATCCATGTTTGTCTATAGGGACATCTAATACCTTAGCTAAATTGGTTAAATCTTCTGGGGGCACCATTGGTGTGGAAAGGATTATTAGATCACTACTATATTCATTGAATTTTTTTGGATCTAATTCATCTCGTAATATTATAACATATTTTTCTGGTTCATTTGCAATTTTAACTACTTCTGGAATATTAAATGGATCATAACGAATATATCTTACAGTTTTTCTTTCTTCACTAAATTCTCCTTCAAAATCTTTTTTAGCCATATGAAGATCTCTGAAAAATACTAATATTTGGATATCAGGTTTAAGATTTTCTAAAATGTCAATATTTTTTATAGCATTGCTGCAGCAAACATTAGAACAATATGAGAACCCATCCTTTTTTCGAGCATTTGCACACAAGATTATAGAAACATTATTGATTTCTTGCAACCATTTTACATTTTTGTTTTTAAATCTCGATTCGAGCTCCATTTGAGTAATTATATTGTTATTACCAGCTTTATATTGAAAATGTCCTTTAGGTTTGAACTCTTTTCCCCCAGTAGCTATAATTATAGTACCTACTTTTATTTCTTGAATATTCCCTTCATTATTTATGATTGATACATCAAAGTTTCCTATAAAACCCTCAACTTTTAAGATTTTTGAATCAAGGAATACACTGATATTTTCATTTGAATAGACTTGACTCTGGAGATTATCAAGTAAGTCTGAAGCCTTTTCTTGTGTAGGAAATATTATATTAATATAATTTAAATTTCCACCAAGAATTCCTTCCTTTTCGATTAAATAACTGTGAAAACCTTGATTAGCAATGTTTAATGCCGCTGTCATTCCAGAGACACCCCCACCAACAATTAAAGCCGAGGGAATTACATTAATAATATCCTCTGCTTTTGAAATATCTATTTCTTCTTGGATTATTTCCGAATATTTTACTGGATTTAAAAAATTAGCTACTTGAGATGCAACTGAGCTTGCGTGTATTACTGTTTCGGAGATATCCATTGGACTTTGACAAAATCCACATAAATAAATACCATTTTTGGTAGATAAAGATTTCTCGATATATGAACGTTCTTTATAAAATCCATATTGATCTAACTCAATTCCTAATATTTTTGCTAACTTTTTAGTTCCTTTAGAATGGACTAAAGGAGCGGATAATACTACCATATTGGCTATACATTCTCGATCTTTATTACTCATTAAATCCTTAAATTTAATATTCAAATCATTATTTTTAGAATTTTCTTCAATTTTATAAATCTTAGAATGGATATATTTAATCCCAAATTCATTTTGGGCTTCTTTAGCATGTTCATAATAATTTTTTCCAAATGCTCTAATTTTATGGCGAAAAATATATGTATCAATATTCTCAGAATATTGCCTTGTAAGGATTGCTTCTTTTGCGGTATAAAGACAACATACTTTCGAGCAATAGGGAACATTCTCATCTAAATCTAAAGATCCTGCACACTGAATAAATGCAATTTTCTTTGGTTCTTTTTCATCGCTAAGCCTTAAGACTTGTCCACCAAAGGGACCAGTTTTACATAAAATTCTTTCATATTCAAGTGCATTCACGACATTCTTAAATTTATATCCCCATCTTTCTGGTAATTCTAAACCGAGCATTTCAAAACCCGTTGCTATAATGATTGCTCCAACATTTAAAATAATCTCTTGAGGTTCTTGATCAAAATTTATTGCATCTCCTTTACAAATTTTCTTACATACACCACAAACTTCTCTAGTAAGATACAAGCATGACTTTGGATCTATAATATAGGTTGGTGGTGTAGCTTGCGGAAAAGGAATGTAAATTGATTTTCTTTTGCCGAGATCCATATCAAATTGGTTTGGATATTCTATTTTAGGACATTTAGCCGCGCAATCACCGCAACCACGACATTTTTGCTCATCAATATAGCGTGGTTTTTTCAAGATTTTTACTTTAAAATTTCCCGCTTTTCCTTTAACACTTTTAACTTTTGATAATGTATATAACTCAATATTTGGATTTTGATAAATTCCCACCATTTTTGGTGCAAGTATACAAAGACTACAATCTAATTTTGGAAAAGTTTTCTCTAGCTGCGCCATATGTCCCCCTATTGATGGTCTTTTTTCGATTAAATATACCTTAAACCCTAAATCTGTTAATTGAAGGGATGCTTCAATACCTGCAATCCCTCCCCCTATTACTAAAACAGAACCAATCATCATTAATTTCTCCCAAATAGGATTTTATTATTTATTTAAACATTTTAAAAATAACTGGTATAAAACCGTACCTAATTTTTATTATTGTCACGATTATTATATAAATCTATCGAAATTGATCATCATTCCCAGATTTGTGATAGATCTGGGATATTTTATTAGGTTCAAATGTTGGTTATTGATCATTCATCGAATTGTTCATGATCAAGAAAAAACATTAAAAAATTACTATTATATTTAAGAAATTTCTTTAAGATAAGTAAAAATAAATTAAATATAATTCTAAATATACTTTAAATCGAAAAAAAATAATTATTGATGATGATAAATAATGACATCAGAATACCCTTTTATGAATAATGATTTAAACATAGAAAAACGTTTAGATGACTTGATGGGAAGATTGACCTTAAATGAAAAAATAAGATTATGTCATGGTAAAAGAATATATTGGTCGAGACCAATAAAGAGATTAGGAATTCCATCAATGAAGATGACCGATGGTCCTCATGGTATAGGAACAGGGGTCTATGTGTTAAAAAAAATGACATATTTTCCTGTTGCGATTTGTAGAGCTGCAACTTGGAATCAAGAATTATCTTATAAATTTGGAGAAGCATTAGCAGAGGAAACAAGAGCAGTTGGTCGTCACATGATTTTAGCTCCGGGGATCAACATTATTAGAACCCCTCTATGTGGTAGAAATTTTGAATACCAAACTGAAGATCCATTTCTTAATTCAAGAATTGTCGTTGAATTAACCAAAGGAGTTCAAAGTAAGCGAATTTCAACTTGTATAAAACATTTTGCTGCTAATAATCAAGAAT
>JBHLME010000176.1:0-6859 GCA_048938445.1 Promethearchaeota archaeon
CTCAAATTTTAATTAACAATTTATAATATTTCTTACTATAAAATGTATAAATGATGCTATGTTTTGTCTAATTAGGTTTCATAAAACAAATTATTTTTAAAAATCTAATATATTATATTTGTAAAAAATTTTAAGTACAATTAAATTTTTAATTTAAAACAACCAAAATACAGTTTATATAACAAAATTTATAGGTATTAACGAATTCAAAACTAAAAATTAATATATTAAAAAAATCAAAATTAGATATACGTGGAAATTATGCCCGCTGATGCTATGTTTAAGATAGTTCTCTTCGGAGATGGTGGTGTAGGTAAAACTACTTTAATAAACAGATATCTAACAGGTGTTTTCAGAAGTGATTCAACAATAACTATTGGAGTTGATTTCCACGTAAACGAGTTAGTTTACAAATCTGGGATTTTGCTGGAGAAGAAAGATTTAGGTTTCTCATGCCCACTTATGTAGTTGGAGCTTCTGGAGGAATCTTTATGTATGATATTACTCGATATACTAGTCTTAAAAATTTCAGTGATTGGATAGAAATATTTCGAAAAGGGTATAAAGGAGATGAACATCAGATGCCAGTTATTATGGTTGGTAGTAAACTTGACCTTGAATATAAAAGAGCGGTTTCAAGAGAAGAAGCATTTGAATTAGCTAAGAAAAATAACCTTCATACATATATAGAATGTTCCTCTAAAACTGGTGAGAATATAGAGGATGTATTCCTTGAAATTGGACGCATTATGATGAAAAAATCTGGTGTTATGTAAAACTATTTACTAAAAGGAATTTTTCTATTTTTTAAAAATCTCATCTAAATTATTAATAATTAGATCTGGAATCAGATTTATATCGGAGTTTTTGTTTTTTTTTTTCTTCTCAATTAAATCATTCAATATCTTCCTTTTAGTAACCCCTGTCAAAACCATTATGGTCATAACTCCTGCGCGATTACCTGCCAAAATATCCGTATTTAGCCGATCTCCAAAAATACAAGCATTTTTACTGGGAGTATTATTATCATGCAAGATTCTATTTATTCCATCTGGTTCTGGTTTGCCAAAAACTTTAACGGGGTCTTTTCCAGTGCAAGTTACTAAAGCGTTTACCATTACTCCAGCTCCTGGTTTTAATCCACCAGCAACAGGTAAGGTAGAATCTGTATTTGTAGCATAGAATTGAGCTTTCCCTTCTAAAATACATTTTTGAGCAATAGCTAACTTATTATATTTAAAATCTCGATCTAAACCAACAATTACAAAATCTATTTCCCTAATATCGCTAGGGTCTTCAACAATTATATGGCCATGTGATTTTAATTCTGATTTTAAACCAATTTCGCCTATTACAAACATTTTAGCATTTTCCTTTAGGTTTGTGATTTCAGCAGAAGCTATCGAAGCGCTAGTATAAAAATCCGTATACTTGCTTTCAATATTAAATTTTTTTAAACGCTGCACATAAGTTTTCCTTGTTGCTGTTGAGTTGTTTGAATTATATACAACCTTTATACCTAAATTTTTTAGATCTTTAATGATATTATCAACATTAGGGATTAGGGTATCCCCTCGATATATTACTCCATCTAAATCAAAAATCGCTAATGTAATATCTTTTAATTTATCAATAAGGGCTCTCATTGTAAAAACTAAAACCAACCCACTGGTAATCCTAATAGAATTATAAAAAGTTGAATCCCTACAGGAATAAAAATTGGATTCAAAATATTATCTGCTGTGTAAATTGGAAAATAATCTGTAATGAAGAAAACAATGGCTCCTATTATTGCATATATAGGACCTACAATAATTAAGCCAATCAAGTATGCCACTACCACACCAGCTATAAATCCTTCCAAGGATTTTATATCTCGACTTGGACACTTGACTTTATGCTTTCCACGACTTTTTCCAACTAGAGCTGCAGCTGCATCTGAAAGGCAAGCTATAAGTATTCCAGAAAAAAAAGCCAAAATATGAAGTATTCCTGACATATAAAGCATATAAGAAAAAATAAATCCTGTAATAATATAAATTTGAGGTCCCGCAGCATTCAATTCCTTTTTTCTTAACATTGAATGTGTTAGAAAGTTAAAAACAGAATATTCTGGACCCCAAATAATTCTGATAAGATCAGATATTATAGCAAACATTAAGGCTCCAATAAGAGCCATCATTGTGAGATAAATTACTGCGTTAAAATCACCATAACTGAAAGGAAATATTGAAACAGGTCCCCAAATTAATTCATAAGCGGGTTGAATGGCATAGATTAGATCAATAACACTATCACTAATGATCTGAGTAACTGGAAAAAGAATACTAAAAAAACCGAAATATGCTAAAGCGAGTAGTAATCCCATTAAATGAAAGCTTTTTCGTACTACCTCCATTTTAAATGTAATATCTTCTCTGTAAGGATTTTCCTTAGTCATTCTCTCAACATATCTTCTTAAAACTGGTTTTTTTCGTTCCTGTGAGATAAGTTGTTCTTTTTCAGTATTAATTTTTTTTAATTGTTTTTTAACCAGTGCAAAAAAGGTAAAATTGAATATTAAAATAAACATTATCCACCATACCATGAATCCATTATAAGGATAGGGAAAAAATCGCACAATAGAATTATAATAGCCAAAAATTAAGAAACAAACGCCACATACAATAGTTGAGATGCCGCCATACCTATTTTTCGCTTTAAATCCTCTTCTTCCTAAAAAGAACATTAAAAATGTTAGGATGAAAAAGGACAATGATAGAGTTAAATTATAAAGAGCATCAACTACTTGCCAATAGTCCATTATTCATCCTCAAAAGTTTTTAACAATTATTGAAATAATTTATTATCTATTAATTAATTTAGCTTTAGTTATGTCACTTAATAAAGGCAATTTTACTAGGGTTTTATCAAGAGAAGCGACAACTGAAATTCCTTTATATTGTACAGGATACCCTGAAATGGATTTTATTGATAATTATATAAAAAAATATAATCTAAGAATTAAGAATGACAATCGATTACTGAATAACAAGAATTATAATATAATTAAACAGATGGGATTTGATGCAATTTCCTTGTGGGATTTTCGACGAGGTGAGGGTGGTTTTGACTTAGATCAGCACAAAAGAGTAGATGGTTGGGGAAGAATATATTATGGTGACTGGTATTCATGGGAGGGGATTTTCAAGAACGAGAAAACTATTTCTGAGTGGAAACATCTTATACTTCCTTCTAATGAAAAATTTTCAAAATTGAAAGAATTTTTGAAAAAAAGTGATATCGAGTTAGAGTATGTTATTTCTTTGCCTGGTTTATTTGAAAAGACTTGGCAATCTATGGGATTTTACCATTTCGCTAAAAGTATAAAAAAAAATCAGAAATTAATTGAAATTGTTATAGATTTTTTTTTCAATTATCTTAACAAATTAATTATTAAACTTCAAAAGTATGGAGCTAAAATATTTCTGATAGCTGATGACTATGGTTATAAAAACAGAACTTTTATTCCAAAAGAAACATGGATTGAATTTTTCTTTAATAAGTATAATGTAATTATTGATCTTATTCATAAAAGAAAAGATTATATTATCTTACACTCTGATGGTTATATCTCTGATATGATGGATATTTTTGTTGATTTAGGATTTGATGCAATTCAAAGCCTTGAGTCTAATGCTGGAGTAAATATTTTTTCACTTTTTAAGAAATTTAAGAACCGTATAGGTTTTATAGGTAATTTAGATATATCTCTTCTTTCATTTGGGATTCCTTTACAAGTGAAAAGTTATGTAGTAAAATTGATTGAAAACGCTAGAAAGAATAATTGTTCTTTAGCTGTTTCTCCTACCCAGCAAATTAATTCAAAATGCCAAGTCGAAAATATTAATGCAATGATAGAAACGACTAAAATATTTAAATAATAATTTTGATAATTACTACAAATAAGAATTTAAAAAAAAATAACAGTGCTAAGGTACGTTAGTAGAAAATATTCTAAACTAGATTAATAAAGAAATAATAATATAATTTAATACATAGTAAGAAATAAAAAAAAATAAATAAAATTAAAATAACTAAATTATATCTATTATAGTAAGTAAGATTATAACATAATAAGATCCTGAAATATATCCAAATTATAAATCAATTAAAAAATGACTTCCATGGAGCCAACTACCGAAAATCTTGATGATATTTTAAAGAAATTGCTTGCAGCCATCCCAGAAGTGAAAGCTGCTGCAATTGTTTCTGCTGAAGGTCTACCCATAGCATCAGCACTTCCCCAAGGAGTCGATGAAACAAGAATAGCAGCTATGACTGCTGCGTTGCTCTCATTAGCTGAAAGATCGGTTATCGAGATGGAGAAAGGGGAATTCGATCAACTTTATGTTAAGGGTAGCGATGGTTATCTCTTAGTTTTACAAGCTGGCCCCAATGCAGTATTAACTGTTTCTACAACCAAAGATGTAAGATTGGGCTTAATATTTTTAGATTGTAAAAGAACATGTGAAAAAATCGCGAAATTAATTTAGTCTTCTTCTATTACTGTCTCGTTTATCACATCATAATAAAGATAGATATACGAATATTTTAGTACCTCACATTTCTTAAGCCTTAAAGCTTTAATATTGTAAAGATCGTCATCTTTTCGAGGGGCAGGACCATCAAACAAAGTAGATGTATTATTTCCACCAACTATACAAGGTGCTATTATTAGTGCTATATGATCAATAAGCTTTTTTCTAAGGAATAAAGAGTTTAAAATCCCCCCAGATTGAATGGATAACTCTTTAATTTTATAGTCTTCTTTAAGTTTAAAAAAAAGATCATCAAGATTAATCTCATTTGGATAATATATAACAATAAAATCCTCTTTATCTGGAATCTTAAATACAGGATGTTTTTTGTTATTTGTTACCAAATATATAGATTTAAATGATTTTATAAGGTAATTTAATCCATTTTTTGTAAGGTGTGGTTTACGATCAATAATAATTAGACTTACATCCTTGTGGTCATCAGCTTTTTCACGTGAATTTACTCCAATTTTGGCTAGAACTTTTCCACTTATTATCGCATCCCTTTCTGTCTCGAATAAATAATTATAATACTGAAAAACACCTTCTCTAATTCCTCTGATTTTTGGAAAATCAATTTCTTGATCACGTTCATCCACATCTCCAGTAGAAATTTTTCCATCTATTGATTGCATTAGAAAAAGAGTTGTTTCAGGGCGATTCTTAATCATTGAATTCTCACTTTTTATTTGATAATATAAAGTAATAATATAAAATGTTAAATATGATTATGGTCAGTTGAATTATCAGTGAAGTGTTCAGAAAATCAGATAATCTATCAAATCTGTTGCAATAAAAAAAATAGTGTTTGATATCACAAATAAAATAATTTTTCTTTTGTGATATTGTCTCCTTACCTGTAAGATTTTCTGTTTGTACTCTGGATCTTTCTCAGGATTGACTTGCCAAAATCTATCCAATCTTTTTTTACCATATCCTTGGGGTCCATATGATGAATAAAACACATGCTTCGCGATATTATTAGTTCCTGAAAATTTAAAAGTTAGAATTATATAAATTGCCCAAGGTAAGAGGGAAATACCTGTAAAAGATATTAGGAAAATATCTGAAGTAGGTAAGGGGACGACATAGCCCCGATAGGGATCAAATATCCCAATTATAACAAATATAACACAAAAAATAGTGGAATATATTACATAAATTTGAAATGGATTATTCCTAATGAGTAAATAGAAGAAACTGAATAAAAATAGTGTAGCCGAAACAATATTCATAATTTTAAAGATAATATTATTTAGTATTATTATAGCACTTAATATCATCAGAATAAAATGGTAAAAAGCAGCAATAATATCTAGTATTTCAGTAGCCTTTTGATTGTCAGTTTTACGTTCTATCGAGATTTTATGATTTCTATTTTTAAAATTAGTCATAAATTACCCTCGAGGGTTAAAAGACTATATAGATTTAAAAACCTTTGGTAAAGCCAAATTGAACAATTATTAAACAATCCAACACATCATTAATTATGGAAGTACAAAAAAGTAAGTATTTTATTAATTTAGAAGATGCTATTAGGTTTAAACAAATGGAAGGATTAGAAACAACAATTCTATCAGGGTTGAAGGGAGAACAAATGATGATGGCTCTCAATGCAACCTTACCAGGTCATACCGTCCCAACTCATTCTCATGAGCACGAGCAAGTGGGTATGGTCTATAACGGTAAGGCAATACTTCGAATCGGAGATGAAGAGCGAACTGTTAAGAAAGGAGATTTTTATTCCATCCCCGCTAATACTCCGCATAGTGATACTTGCATCGGTAATGAACGTTTTATTATGCTTGATATTTTTTTTCCAATAAGGAAGGATTTTCTGAAAAAGTTAAATATTTAATAAATGAATCTATTAAAAGCATTATTGATTATTTCTCTAAGTTTACTCTTTTCTACCTCTGAACCCAATTGTATTGGTTCTCCATTAACATAAATTCCCCTTTCTATACCATATTGCTGTAAAACTCTTTGATCAACTACAGAAAAATCATTAAGAATAACATCATTTCCATATTCCGAAACTACTTCTCGGACTCTTTGAGTCTCTACATCACTAGTCAAACAAAATCTATTCCAAAATAAATCAATGATAACTTTTCCTTTTATAGAGTTAAATTTATATTTTTTCTCACGAAAATAGGGTGGTTCTGCGTCTATATCAATTTTTTTCCATAAAATTGCTTCTTGATTCCGTCTTTCTGCAACTTCAAATCCTAATTTTAAGAAATATTCAGCTGGCATAAACCAAAAACCCCAGAAAT
>JBHLME010000054.1:0-28677 GCA_048938445.1 Promethearchaeota archaeon
TATTTAACACTATTTGCTAGAACTCAGAATTTTGATAAATCTCTTCTTGAATCCGAGCTTTATTGGAATAGACATCTAGGTAAAATTCGTTGCATGCGTAAAACACTATTTATTCACACGAAAGAAATGCTTCCAATCGCATATGCTGCAACTAAAAAGATTATTGAACAGTATTTTGATAAATTTTTTGAAATCTACGAGATTTCTGAAGAAGAATATGAAACCTATTCCGAAAAAATATCATTTATTCTTAATGAAAATGAATTATCCACTTCTGAAATTAAAAAACGGTTAGATGGATACAAGAAAACCACACAACTCTTAGGATTAATGTGTGATCAAGGGATTTTAATTAGAGGAACTCCTGTTAAGGGTTGGAAAGACAGGCGGAATAATTATACACTATTTCGGAATTACTTTCCAGATATGAATCTTAAAAAATATGATGAAACAGACGCGTTGAACATCTTACTGAAGAAATATTTAATAACATATGGACCGTCAACTGAAAATGATATTTCTTGGTGGTGTGGAATTGGTAAACTTAAAGTGAGGGACACATTAGATAAAGTTAAGGACGAAATTGAAATAGTTAAAATTGAACGAATTAAACATGAATACCTCATTTTTAGGTCAGATATAGAAAAAATCGATAAAAATTCACCCTTTAAAGAAAATTCTGTTATATTTTTACCCATGCTTGATCCCTACATCATGGGTTATAAAGATCGAGAGAGATATATCGATTATAAACATAATGCCTATGTATTTGATCGTTCGGGCAACGCAACATCAACTATAATGCATAATGGTACCATTATTGGGATTTGGGATAATACAGAAAAACCAGAACCAATGATAAAAGTTTTTCTATTTGAAGAAATTAATGAAGAGGTAAAAAATTTAATTAAAATCAAAGCCAATGAGCTTGGTAAGTTCATACATGAAAAAGATGTCAATGTAAAAGAATGTAAGAAGATGGAACCTTTAACAAAAAGAACTGCAGGAAATTTCATGACACCACTAAAAAATTGTTAAAAATAATTAAAAATATTATTTTAATATCATAACTTAATTAGAAATTTTAGATTCCAATGTCAGATTATAAAAAAATTGTACCCTGTTTAGATGTAAAAGACGGAAGAGTAGTTAAAGGAATTCAATTTGTCAACTTGAGGGATGCTGGAGATCCTGTCGAATTTGGAAAATATTACGAAGAAGAAGGCGCTGATGAGCTAGTATTTTTAGATATTACCGCAACTGTTGAAAAAAGAAAAACTGTTGTGGATTTAGTGAAAAAAGTGGCGGAAGGTGTATCAATTCCCTTTGCTGTAGGTGGAGGTATCGCATCAATAGAGGATGTTCAAGCAATTTTAGATGCAGGAGCTGATAAAGTGTCATTAAATAGTGCCGCAGTGAGAACTCCTGAATTATTATCTGAAATATCTAATCAATATGGACCTGAACGTCTTGTTTGTGCTATTGATGGTAATAGAGTATATGTTAATTCTAGAGATGAAGCGCCTGATAAAACTCTTTTTGAGGTAGAGGATAAATTTTGCTGGTTTGATGTCATGACTCATAGCGGTACAAAATCAACGGGAATGGATGCAATTCAATGGGCAAAAAAAGTAAAAGAACTTGGAGTAGGAGAGATATTACCTACTTCAAAAACATATGATGGAACCAAGGATGGATATGATTTAGAAATGACTCGAGGAATTGCTGAAGCAACTGGACTCCCAGTAACAGCCTCTGGAGGCGCAGGCACCTTACAACATATATTAGAAGCATTTACTATAGGAAAAGCAGCAGCAGCATTAGCGGCATCTATTTTTCACTTTCGAGAAATAACAATAAAGGAATGTAAAGAATATTGTGTTAAAAATGGAATTCCAATGAAAGTATAACTTATTTTATTTCTTATTTTTATATTTCTTTAATTAAATTAATTAAATTAATATAACTCGAAGAAAACTTCAAGTATGCATATTTTAAAAGAGTAAATCTAAAATATTTTCTAATATTTTCAAATATAGAAAATTAATAAATATGTATTTTGATTAAATTGCCCCTTACTAAACGTATCATACCTTGTCTTGACGTAACAGAAGGTCGAGTTGTAAAAGGAACTAAATTCATAAACCTCAAGGATGCAGGGGATGCTGTCGAATTAGGTGCATTTTATGATGAACAAGGAGCAGATGAATTGGTATTTTTAGATATTACAGCCTCCTCTGATAAAAGGAAAATACTCATAGATTTAGTAGAAAGAACTGGGGAAGAGGTTTTCATCCCCTTTACTGTTGGTGGTGGATTACGTTCTGTTGTAGATATTAAAGAAATATTGAGAGCGGGAGCAGATAAAATATCTTTAAATACCGCAGCAGTAAAAAATCCTGAATTAATTAAAGAAGGTGCTAAAATTTTTGGTTCTCAATGCATTGTCACTGCGATTGATGCAAAAAGAGTCTATGTGAATTCACCTGAAAATGCGAGAGATAAAATTGTAATTCAAATTGGAGAAAAGTATTGTTGGTGGGAAGTATATATACACGGCGGAAGAACTCCAATGGGTATTGATGCCATTCAATGGGGTGAGCAAGCTACTAAACTTGGAAGTGGTGAAATACTCCTTACATCAATGGACATGGATGGTGTAAAGCAAGGATTTGATTTAGAACTTACTCGAGAATTTAGTGAGAGATTGGATGTTCCAATAATTGCATCAGGAGGTGCTGGAAATCCACAACACATAATAAATGCATTCATAATTGGAAAAGCTGATGCTGCTCTTGCGGCTTCAATATTTCATTATAATGAATATCCCATAGAAATTGTTAAAAAAGAATGTGCGAATGCTGGAATTCCCATGAGGTTGTAAAGAATGACACTAAAAATTGTTATAATCGATTACGAAATGGGTAATTTAAAGAGCATTTACAAGTGTTTGAAACATTTGGGTATTGAATCAATAATAACTGACAATTCTAAGATAATATTAGATGCAGATGGAGTAATTCTTCCAGGTGTCGGAGCTTTTGGAGATGCGATGAAACATTTAAAGCAAAAGAATCTCATTCATATAATAAAAGAAGTCGCAGAAAATCAAGTTCCATTATTTGGGATATGTTTAGGTCAGCAACTTCTCTTTTCAAAAAGCCATGAAATGGGAGAACATGAGGGTTTAAATTTAATTAAAGGAGAAGTAATTCAATTTGATATTTCAAAAGTTGATAAAGTCCCACAAATTGGATGGAATAGCGTGGAATTCGTTGATAAAGATCATTTTTTAGTTGAAAGAGTTCCTAATAACTCCTATTTTTATTTTGTACATAGTTATTATGTAGTTCCATGTGATAATAGTGATATTCTAGGTTTAACAAGATTTGGAGAGATTGAATATAGTTCAATAATTGGTAGAAAAAATATTGTTGCTACTCAATTTCATCCAGAAAAGTCGAGCAAGTATGGAATTCAAATGTATCAAAATTTTATCCATTTTTGTAAAAAGTAGAGCAATCATTTTTACTTTTTCGCCAAAATCTTTTTTAATTTCTATAATTTCATTATAATAATTTACCTTTTTTTAGGGGTTGTTAATATGAAATTTAATAAAAAAACGATTGTAAGCTTTATATTAAGTTTTATTATTTTCTCAATGATTTTGGGAAATTCCGCCATATCTAACAATATTCAAGGGAACAATGATTCACAAACATTTGATTTAACTCAACCAAAAAGCTCAGATTTCTGGACGGGATTTACTTTCATACATATTACTGGTGCTAATTGGTCAACAGCTGCGGGTTATGATTGGTGTTCTGGAAATGGAACTTATGCAAATCCTTATGTCATAGAAAATATTACTATAAATGCTGGTACATCACCTACGGGAAGCGGTATTTTGATTCAAAATTCAGATGCTTTTTTTAAAATTAGAAACTGTACCATAATTAATGCAGGTGTATGGCCAGCTGCAGGAATACGTCTTGATAATGCGAATAATGGAACTCTTATTGAAAATAACTTAACTTTAAATCAAGGTCCTGGCATTGTTGTATATCAGAGTAGTAATAATACTATCTTCAATAATACTGCGATTAATAATTCTGGATATGGAATTATTTTAGCACAAAGTAATGAAAACAGAGTTTTGGAAAATTATGCATATTATAATAGACAAGATGGAATAAGGTTATACTTAAGTGATTTAAACAACGTCAGCTACAACACGGTCGAAGATAATGATGGGGATGGATTTTATGTACAAGATAGTTATTGGAATGATTTTATTGGAAATGAAATAATCTTTAATGATGGACGAGGATTTCACATGTATGTCGGTGATAACAATGAGATAATAGGTAATAATTTAACAAGTAATAATAATCGAGGAATTCTACTTGCTTCTCTTTCTGGTAGTGAATGTCTTAATAATAACATCTCAAGTAACGTGTTTGAAAACAATAATGGTTATGGAATTGATATTCAAAGTTATAGTGACAATAATCTATTCTATAACAATAGCTTTATTAATACAATAGGAACTCACGCTCGAGATAATGGTGCTAGCAATACTTGGGATTTAAATGGTTTAGGCAATTATTGGGATGACTATACTGGTTATGATTTAGATAATGATGGTATAGGAGATACACCCTACAGCATTAGTGGAGGCTCACAGGATTTATACCCAATTTGGGATGATGGAAATCACACCTACTGGAATATGTCTCCCATTAGTATTGATGGTGATGGGGCTAATAATTGGACATGGGCTAAGAAATATGAATGGTGTAATGGTGCAGGTACATGGTCAGATCCATATATTATTGAAAACGTTACGATAGATGCGAATGATGCTGGTTATTGCATAAGGATCGTTGATTCAAGCGCTTATTTCATCATAAGGAACTGCACATTATATGACGCATCGACTGTTAGCGGTTATAATATTTATTGTGATAATGTAAATAATGGAACCATATACAACAACACTTGTTATGATTCTCGCTATGGATTATGGTTTGATACATGTAGAAATTTTACCATTGAAGATAATATCATCCATACTATCACTCGCTATGGAATGTATATTTACTTAACAGAAACATCGGAAATAATAAATAATACAGTCACCGCTTCGCAAAGAGATATAGGCCTATACAATTCTCAATATATCAATATGTCTTACAATAAAATGCTTTCTAGTGGATTATGGATGTGGACCAGTATACTCCAGACAGCAAACACTCATAATATCGACACTACTAATACTTTGAATGGAAAAATAGTATATTATTATAAGAATGAGAATAATTTGGATCAGAATAACTTTACAAATGCTGCTCAAATCTTTTTAGGTGGTTGCTCAAATTCTAATATCACTAATATCAATATCACAACAGGTATTAGAGCTATATCTCTACACCACTCTACGAATATAATCGTCTCAAATTGTAATATTACCAGCAATAGCGAAAATGGTATATACCTTCAAAATAGTGATAACAATGTTATTACCAACAACTATATCCAGAATCCAGGAAACGGTGTTGAACTTTATTATTATTCTGATAATAATAATATAACAAATAATAACATATACGATACTGTTTATGGTGTGTATTTTTATTATATCTGTGTTGGAAATAGAATCATAAATAATGACATTAATCGAACAGCTGGAAATGGAATCCTTCTCAGTTATCAATGTGATAATAGTCTAATTGATTCGAATAATGTCACTTTAGCATCAAATCATGGAATAGAACTTAGAAATGAGTGTGACAACTGCAATATTACCAAAAATATCATTAAAGACGGGTCTTCAGATGGTATAAATATTAATGACGAGTGCAATAGCAATGAAATATGGGAAAATGCAATCATAAACAATGATATAGGATTATCCATCGAAAATCCTGGAATAGAATCAAATCTAAATCTAATATACAACAATACATTTGAAGCTAACAATCTTCATGGATTCGATGATTGTTCAAATAATAATTGGAATAATTCAATTATAGGAAATTCCTGGGACAATACAACTGATGCTGACGATGATGGCCTTCCAGATATATATAATCCTTATCCTATAAGTGGAGCTGGAAATGCAATAGATTACTTACCTTGGAGAGATGATGGTGATGATAATGCTCCCACTATTACGTTAGTCTCACCCTCACAATATTTTGAAACAAAGAATGCACCTCTAGTTAATGTAACTTTCTATGATTATTATGGAGTGAATGATACATGGTATCAATATTTAGGATATTCTGGAAATATTTCACTTTCTGGGAATGCATTCCAAGTCGATCCTACAATATGGAGTCAATTGCAGGGAGGATCTCTTTTGACAATCAGAATATATGCTAATGACACTAGTGGTCAAGAGAATTACGTGGATTTAATCATTAAAAAAACTGGAGAATCTCCGCCAGATGGGATACCATGGGATCTTATAGTTTTGATAGTAGTGGGATGTTCATTAGGAATCGGAGCATTGATAGGGATAGGACTTTTTCTAAGGTTTAAAAAGAATAAAAGAGTTAATAATTAATTTTTTTTTTTTATCTATTTTTTTAAAGGAGAGTTATCAGATTAATAATTTTATTTAAAAATTTTCTTTCAAATTAAGTACTTATTATGGGTGGTCTATTCGGAGTTTATTCAAGTGGCGATTGTGTTAAGGACCTTTTTTATGGAACGGATTATCATTCCCATTTAGGAACGAGAAGAGGGGGCCTTGCCGTGAAAAATTCAGTTGGGTTTCAAAGATATATCAAGGACATCACGAATGCTCAATTCAGATCCAAGTTTGAGAAAGACATAAAGAACATGCATGGAAATAAAGGCATAGGTGTAATCAGTGATACTGATGACCAACCTTTGATAATCAACTCACATTTAGGCGTGTTCGCAATTTCTACAGTAGGTAAGATAAATAATTTGGAGGAATTAGCGGATGAGGCATTAAAGAATGGAGCACATTTCTCAGAGATGCAAGGGGGGGAAATTAATCCAACCGAAATGGTTGCAACGATAATAAGTCAGGGTAGCACCTTTGAAGAAGGGATCAAAAAAGTTCAAGAAATGATTGATGGATCATGTACCATACTTATATTGACAAATGAAGGGATCTATGCCGTGCGAGATAAACTTGGGCGAACGCCACTCATTATAGGTGAGAAATTAGGATCATATGCTGTTACAATGGAAACTTGTGCATTTCCAAATCTTAAATATAAAATAATAAAATATCTTGGACCAGGAGAAGTGATTTTCATTGGTAAGAATGGTCTCACACAAAAAATTATACCAGGAAATCGACTGCAAATATGTTCATTCTTATGGGTATATTACGGATATCCCGCATCTAATTATGAAGGTATTAATGTAGAATATGTTCGATATAAGTGTGGTTCTTTTCTAGCAAAAAATGATGATGTGGAAATAGATCGTGTTGCTGGAATTCCCGACTCGGGAACAGCACATGGTTTGGGATATTCATCAGAGGCAAACATTCCTTTTTCTCGTCCTTTTATAAAATATACTCCCACATGGCCTCGAAGCTTCATGCCTCAAGAACAAGAAATTAGAAATCAAGTTGCGAAAATGAAACTCATTCCGGTTAAGGAACTCATTAAAGACAAACGTCTCCTTTTCTGTGAGGATTCAATCGTGAGAGGCACTCAATTAAGAAAAGCAATTCAAAGGATGTATGACGCTGGAGCTAAAGAAATTCACATGAGACCTGCATGTCCTCCCCTTGTATATGGTTGTAAGTTTTTAAATTTTTCAAGGTCTCGTTCTGAATTAGACTTAGCAGGGAGATGGGCAATTAAAGAATTATTAGGGAAGGAAATCAATGATCCAGCAGAATATACAGATCCTGAATCTGATAAATATAAAGCAATGGTAGAAGTAATTCGAAATAGATTAAAATTGACAACTTTAAAATATCAAAGGCTTGAAGACTTGGTTAAAGCCATTGGATTGCCAAAAGAGAAGCTTTGTACGTATTGCTGGGATGGCGTGGAATAATAATTAAAATCATTCAAAATAATATCTTATGATCTATGCATTTTTAATGAATTCTCAAATTCAGCAAGATGATCTATAGTTTCAATAGGATATTTTCCAGTCAAGCATGCCAAACATAGCTGATCCTCACGTAATCCAATTGATTTTACTAAATCCTCCAATGTATTGTACAATAACGAGTCAGCACCGATAGTTTTCCTAATTTCTTCAATATAACCATCAGCATGTAGTCGTTTAGTCCTCCCTGCAATTAATTCTTCCCGCGTTGGAAAATCTATTCCCATGTAGCAAGCGCTTATAACCGGAGGACAACTAATTCTAACATTTACAGATTTAGCTCCAACTGCTCTAATTAAAGAAATTATTTGCTTGGTTGTTGTTCCCCGAACAATTGAATCATCTATTAATATGACGTGTTTTCCTTCAATGACGTGCCTAATTGGATTTAATTTTTCTTTTACAGCATCATCTCTTTTTTTTTGGCCAGGCATGATGAATGTCCTCCACACATAACGATTTTTCATCAAACCCTCTATATAGGGTAAGCCAGACTCTTTAGCATATCCCACGGAGGCACTCCTTCCAGAATCAGGTACGGGGACCACAATTGCATCTTTCTTAAAATTAGGATCTTTTAATAAGGGATCATTTTTAGCTAAATAAATACCTAAATTTATTCTGGCTGAAGCAACAGAAATTCCATCGATTATAGAATCTGGTCGTGCAAAATATATGAATTCAAACTGACATCGTGCGGTCCTGTTAGATTTTAAAATCATTTCAGAATGAATGTCTTTTTGATGGCTTAAATGAACAATTTCTCCAGGTTTCACGTCTCTTAAAAATTTACCGCTAACAGCATCGATTGCACATGATTCAGAAGCGATAAAATAGAGGTTTCGTTTTTCCGTCTTTAATTCTCCAATACATAACGGTTTAAATCCAAGTGGGTCTCTCATGGCATAAATATCACCGCTCGGAGTTAATAATAGCAAGGAATAAGAACCTTCTAAAAATCTACTTGCAACTTTTAATATCTCGACCCAATCTTCTGTTCCTAAAGCAATTGAAGCAATTAATTGTGCCATTACCTCGGTATCAGTGTTTGTTATAAATACCCTCCCCATATCATCCATTTTTTCTTTAATATCATCATAGATCGGTATGGTTCCATTAAACGCAATTGCAAATTCAATTTCATTATTCTTATAATGAAAAGGTTGAATATAGTGGTATGATGAAAATTCTGAAGAACCTGTTGTCGCATATCTATTATGACCTATGCCAACATTGCCCCAGAACTGAGATAAGCGCTTTTTATTCAAGACTTTTGAGACTAATCCCTTTTTTTTATAAGTATGAATCCTAGTATCGCCAGTATATACGATTGAAACTCCAGTAGATTCTTGGCCTCGATGTTGTAGAGCAATAAGTCCATTATACAAAAGTTTTGATACAGAATAACCCATATCATCACATGTAACACCAAAAACAGCACATTGTTCGACGGGTTTGTCTCTCATTGTCTTTGTTTTTTTTTTAACCATTGTTTTTCTAAATAAGAGAGAATTATGATTATCTACAATTAAAATAAGTAATTATAAGTTTAATAAATTATTTCGATTATATAAAAAGTTATTATTAACCATTATGTTTTTTTCATAAGTGCATGAAATGAGCGTGGAAAGTGAAAAAATAGCATTTACCGTATTAATAGGAGGGAAAAGCACTCGGTTCGGGAGTGATAAAGGTCTTTTTGAATTTGGTGGAAAGCCCCTCTTATCCCATCAACTTAACATTTTATATAAATTTGATAAAGATATTTTTTTAGTAGCACATTCTGAAGAACAAGTTAATGAATATAAAAAAAGGATACGCTTTAGAGAAAATGATATCTTTCTTATAGATAATTTAGATATCGTTGAGGATAAAGAAATTAGAACACCCATGATCGGATTATATACTGCCTTTAAAGAATTAGACACTAAAGGGTTTGATAAAACCTTTGTTTTTTCATGTGATACCCCCTTAATAAAATATGAAGTAGTTGATCTGATACTAAGACAAGCAAGCGGATATGACTGCTATATTCCAAGATGGGAAAATTTTTATCTTGAGCCTTTATTAGCAATTTATCCCGTGAAAAAAGCATTCAAGATGGCGGAAAAAAGCATAAAAAATAACATTTACAAGCTTATTGATCTTTTAAGCGAAGATTGGAGGATATATTACATCTCAGTTGAGGATAAAATAAAACCATTAGATGAAAAACTTCATAGTTTTATAAACATTAATGGGCCAATTGATCTTGAGAAACTAATGAAAAATTTTAAGAAAGAATAAATTACTAATGTTTAATTCCAACAAAAAAAGTATTTATTGAATTATATTAAGATTGTTAAGTTCTTGAATGAGTTCTTTGGTGTATTTCTTAATTTTTAATCTTTTTATCTTAAATAAACTTTTTATTAGCTTTTCTCCTACTACTGATCCACCTTTTTTTTCAATATTAGACTGCATTACCTTGAATGTCTTTCCTTTCGTAAATCTACCCGTAGCAAAGAGAACGAAATTCTTCTCTTTAATATTCTTGACAAGTTGCATGTAACCAAAAAAAATAACTGCTGGTTGTCCTCCATGAACTGGAGTTCCAAAAAACACGAGATCATATGCACCAAGATCTTCAATATCCTTTTTATAACTGATGCTTGATAAGTCACCATTTTTTATTTTTTCTTGTTCTTTGATTAAATCCCTGCCTTTCTTAGAATAAAAAAACTGTTCAATCCTCACATCATGTGATTCAAGCATCTCTGCAATGGATTCTGCGAATGATTTTGTCCTACCTGTTAGTGAAATGTATAAAATCAGAATTTTCATTAATATCACTTTACATTTTTTAAATTTAATTATTCTAAGTATTTTTTAGCTTTTAAGCATTAGTGAAATTTGGGTATATTAAAGCATTACTACTGAATTCATTCAATATTCATTAATAAAGCAAATGTTAAAATCTCATGTTTTAATAGGTATTATTTCTTAAGAATTAATCACATGTCAGTAGAAGAGTTAAGAAAGATAGTAAACAAAAAAATTGATGAAGATTTCACTCACGACATTGAATTCATTTTTAATACTATAAAGGATCTTAAGTTAGATAAAAATTCTAAAATACTTGATATAGGCACGGGGTATGGAATAATGGCAACGATTTTAGCACTAAATGGTTTTGATGTTTTAACTGGTGAACCCAAGGAAGATCCATTAAGAGACGAGTATTATAAATATCATGAGGAGCATTGTCATAAACATCAAGAGGAGAACCACACAAACCATAATCGTATGGAAAATTATGATTGGAGAATATTAGCAAGGGATTTAAAGGTAGAAAACAAAATATCGTATTGTAATTTTGATGCTCAAAATCTTGATTTCCCCGATAATACTTTTAAAGCAATCTTCATGTACGACGCTCTTCAGCACATCCATGACAAAAAAGCCGCTCTTAAGGAATGCATAAGAATATTAGACGCAAATGGTTTAATTTGTGTCATTGAAACAAATCAAATGGGTATAGATTATTATAAAAAAAATTATAATTTTACCATAAACCTTGTTGACCCAAGAACTATTCTTAATGAAAAAAATATATTATTTAAAGTAATCAAAGGTCACCATGTTAATTTTTATATTGTAAGGAAAATTTAGTTAAGAATCATTAATTTCATTAACTTTCTCTTGCTTTATGAGAAGATAAAGCTTAATAGACATTATAAACATCCAAAAAAGGATCAATGCCATTCCAATGCGTTGCATGAGCCCATATAACGCTAGAAATCCAGGAATTAACGTTAATGGTAACATTATACAAAAAAAAATAATTAATTCTAAAGGGAAGTATGCCCAAGCCTTTCCCCATTTATTATCAATTTTCAAGGGATACATCAATATTATTATTGCCACAGGAATAGAAAACATGTCAATATAAGAGATTAACCAATGAATTTTAGATGATAATGTAAGATGTCTACAACCTACATCACATGGAATGAATCCTAGCAATAAAATAATTATACCAGAAAAACCGAGCAAAAACACGCTGATAGTTGTAAATATGTGTTTTTTTATACTTTTATATAAAGCGATACTAAATAAAATAATAGAGAGACCTAAAAGTCCAAAACCAAAGACATTCATGATTGTCGCATGTGGCGCATTTTCTGCACCTAAAGCACTTAAAACTTCTATTAAAGGATCATAATCAATCCAAATAATGCCCAATAATGTAATTACTATAGAGAATACGCAAGGACCTGCCATTCCAAAGATAGCTAAGAGTTTTAGAAATAAATTCTCTTGAATTTTCTTCATGTAATCAAATTTTTACCTTTTTTTGGCATGATTAGGTTGATAAAATCTTAAAATTGAATTATAATTTCAATACTTATATAAGTATATAAATGTTTTTCAAAATGCATTTATATAAATTAAAAAAAATGAAAAATAAGGTATAATTTCTACATTAATATATTGGACTTTCAAAAAGAATATCTTTATCAGCAAGACGATAGAGCTTGGTTGACATTAAAAATATCCATGAAAGCATGACTGCAAGTCCCATTCTTTGTACCAAACCAGTAATTGAAACTGAAGTGAATGTCATTGAAATTGGAATATATACCAATAAAAATAGGCCAAATAACACAAAAAAGAACCACCAATATCCCTTCCAGTTACCATCTTTACGTAAAGGATAAACTAGTACTATCATGGCCATAGGTATTAATCCACTAGAAATACCTGCGAGAACGTTATGTCCAAAACCTAATATGGTAATTTCAGCACCTAAAGGATCAACAGGAAATATTGAAAGGAAAAAGATTAGCGTTCCTGCGATTAAAAAGAGAACAAGACTAACTCTTGTTAGAAGATGCTTTCTAACACCTATATAAAGCCCTATTCCAAATAGAATTACATAAAGACCAAATATATTGAATCCAAAAATATTCATGAAGACACCGTGTGGTGCGATGGGAGATGCTAATTCACTTATCACTTGACTAAATGGATTATACCCCGGATAAATTAATCCTAATACGGTAAATACTATGGCATTAATAACTGGTCCACAAATTCCAAATAGCGCAAACGATTTTTGAACTTTACTGAGATTAAACTGAAAAGTTTCCATTTATATCCCCATACCTAAATACTTTAATTCTCGATATAAGAATTAAACATGTTAAAATATGTTACTAATATAATAATCTTGTATTTTAAATGAGTATGTAAAAAAAAAAATTTAAATAGATTTCAAAATCAAATTTTTCATATTGTCTTATATTATTCTACTATAAAAAATTGTTATATTCATTATTTAGCAGTAATAATTTAAAAAAAAAAAGAAAATTGTTCTTTTATAAAATGGAATTGTATTTTACTAAGATTTTCGAAACAAATAATAAACATAAAAAAAAGCTGCGTCAAATGCTATAAAAAGTACTATATATACCCAAATAAGAATTGGTGGGGATGGCGTGTAAACCCAAGGTAATAAGGGTAAAAGCACCTCGTAAAACATTACTATTATTGCTATTGTAAGCCATAACATTTCTACCTCTATAATAATTCTGACTTTTTCCCAATCAACTCTCTTCCACGCAATAATTGATCCAAAACCAAAACCGATTATAGCAGCACCAAGTACTCTAAGAGTTATTGTATCTGTTGTAGGCCAAAGGAGTGGTACATAAAAATCTGCAAAAAAGATAAAAATTATTCCAAACACCGCCCCCACAATTGCATGGGCGAAACAAATTAATTCTAAAAGTCTTTGCTTATCCATTATTTTCAAACCTTTTTATTTTATTTCATGAAATATCAATTTTATTAAAAAAATTATTAAATAACATTAAGTTGTAGGATATATATAAATTTATACAAAAATGTAATATCTTTTATTAGAATATTGAGAAAAGAGGAAGAGTCAAAAGTAAAAATGCATTAGCTAGCATTCTTATTACATTGTTTTGAGGATTTCTTCAGCTCTTTGATTAACTTTCTTCTTCAAAGTTTTTTTTCTAATAAAGTTTTTATTATGACGTTTCTTGAACCTATTTTCAGCAATTATTCGCCATTTTTTTTTCCAAGAGGGAAAACCTGTTTTCACATGTTTTTCACGAGAAGGAAAATCTCTCGTAATCCAGTCAAATAAAGCGAAATAACGGTCAAAACCTGCCTCCATCGTTACTTTGGAGGATTTTACTCCTAATTTTCTAAGGTGTGCTACGAAACGTCCTTCTACAGCCTCTTGTAATTTTCCTTCAACTATAGCTGGTTCATGTTTGATGCCATTTTCATCAAACCATTCTCGTACTTTATTAAAGCAACTACCACGACAAATCTGAATAACATCATGTTCTTTATTGAAATTCAATGCTTTGAGTCCATCTTTTACCATCTCTAAGATGTACTCAAATGATTTTCGATTTTTGTGATTTTCTTCATTATAAAGTCCTACTGGTATTCCACGAAAGATAATCTCTCCCGATTCTATAACATGAAACCCAATAAATGCATCTCCAACGATATCGCCCGTGCCGCTATCGTCAATTTCTATAGTTCTTGCTTTCAGTGTCATTTTTAATGAATCACCTGTAATCTGTTGTTTTTATAAATTATTTGTAAAGTAATTCGTTGAAATCTTAGGATATTCAGTCGATTGTTATTACCTCATATTAATTAAATTAACACTTATTTATAGACTTTTGGAATAAGATAAATAATTTATGATTAATTATTATAAAAAATAAAGTAAATTCTGATAAGGTATGAATCACGTATATATAATACTAACTAAACACTATTAGAATGATAAAGAATGGGAGATAATATAGATATTGACACGGAAACCATGCTTGAATTAATGAGATATGCTTTTCTTAGATTAGATGGGGCATGGTTTATTGCTTCAGCAGAAAAATTTGGTATAGAAGCTGCAACAGATTTGGATATAAAAGCGTGGGAAAAATATTCTGAAAGATTGGGAAAAAGAATCGCTACCATTATTGGTTTGAATGGTGATTTTTCTAAAGATTTACCAAAATTAATGAAAGTTAACGATTCTTTAATGAAAATGAATACAGAACTTACAATTGAAGGTGGAAATAAAGCAATTCACAAGGTTTTTGACTGCGAAATCTGGAAAATGGTTCAAAAGGTATGGTCCCAAGATGAGATACCCTGTCATAAGGTCACGTTAGCAAGTATCAAGGGTCTATTAAAAGGTGCTTTTCCTCAAAAAGACTTTACTCTTAAGCAAAACAAAAAGATACCACTAGGAGACCCTTTTTGTGAGATTCAAATAACTCTAAATAATCCGGATTAATTAATTAATTAGTTAAATCCGGGGGTAATATTTTAAATTTAATTTCTAAAAAAAAATTTTTAATTTAATTTTAATTAAACCATGCAACTTGAGAAAAAATCCAATACATTCAGCAATTTTTTCTTACTCATATCCATTATCATTCTCACGCACGTTCCTTTCGCAAGAAGTTGCATGTTTGATTTCCTGAACATTTCATGATAAAAAGTAAAAGAAGTATTCCCAATGTCAATTATTCTTGACTTCACGATTATGATATCTCCAAATATAGCTGAATGATCATATGATACCTCTACATTTCTCACGGGAAAGAGAATTCCCTTGTGCACTAAATCCTTGAAAGGAGTATTACATGTAAAAAAGTTTATCAAATGAACAAAACCATCATCTAAATAAATTAGATAATTCCTAAAATGGACAATACCTCCAGCATCAACATCACTAAATCTAACAGTAACCTCTGCTGTATCCTCAATGTCCATTAATTTTTTTTTAAGATCTTCACGTGAACTCGACATTTTTTTATCCATTAATTGTGTGTTCTATTAAATATAAAGAATAAGATTATAAATTTTAAAGTCGTGCTTGCGGATTTATTACTAATATATCATTATCAATATTATAAATTGAAGTAAATTTCACAAGATTGAATAATGAAAGAGTATAAATTAGTAAAAAAATTAAAGCAAAGCGGCTCTTCAACTTTTAGTACTATGATAAAAAGCAGAGAAAGTCAATTAAAACTGCTTTCTTCAGAGGGTTGGAGATTGGTAGGTGTTGATCGAAATTTTTTTTATCTTGAAAGAGAAATTTAAGAAAATAAAATATTGTAACTTTTGCTTATTCTATACAAAAAACTATTATTAACTCTTTTTTTAATATTAAACTCTCAATTTTTAACATCAGAATAAGAAGAAACTATTTACTTTAAGAGATTTAAAAAGTTAAAGCGATATTCCTTTATTATTTTAGTTTTATAATAAATATAATAAAAGTAAAAAATAATAAAAATAAAATTTTACATGTTAAGTTTAAATACTTTTTGTGGCAAGTAACTCCTGAGAAGCACTTGGAGTTTTAAATATCTGGTGTGGTTGGAATATACAGATATTTGTTTCACCCATAGCGTTACTATCAGTTGTTTCTACAAAATATGCATAGCTAGTATTTGGTTTAAGTTCTTTTTTGATGATAACTTCTCCTTTGTTCAAACCGGCATCTTTATTGCTAATTCTATCAACAAAAACGTTATCCCACCATGTAAGCTTCTGTATGTTGAATTCTGTTGATGTCTTACCTAAAGATAAGCGGTAAATATAATATGCATCGACTCCAGCTGCATCCTTAAGCGTCGTCCATTGCACTTTCACATCTTTTAGGGAAGTGCCTTCCGGCATACTATTTAAAGTTCCTGGAAGGTATGAATGTAAAATTTCATCTTTATTTTCAAGATATGCCTTTACCAACTTTTGACCCGGAGAACTTTTCTGATACCGTGATTTTGAAATTATATTGCCATTTTTTAGTTTAACCTTTATCTTGTACTCACCTTCTTCTATGAAACCAGTAGTAAGGTTCACCATGTACCAGCAAGAATTAAATGCTTTGTCAATTATATACCCATTTACATTTTTAAGGTTAAATTCTTGGTTAATAAAATTTACTTGATATCCATTAGGTCCATGGGCAGTTATCGAATCGATGTAGTCAGGTATGAAGCCTTTTGCTATCGGAAAGAACGCAATAAGAAACTTGTGCTGTTCTCTAGCTGTAGTGAAATCATAATCCACATACACATTACATGCCATGATATCATAAATCTGAATTTTAGGTTCTCTCATGATATTCACATTTTTTATAAATTAATTTTAACCGATATCGACCATCTCAATTATTTAGATTATAAAAATTCAGAATGTCCATAATCATTTTATTTGAGATTAATACCGAATAATGTTTTAAACACTACTATTTTCCAATTAATTTTATTGGAAATAGTCCAATTTAAAATATAAATTTTACTTGTGATTTACAATTGTAAACTTTAAGATTATAAAAAAAATATGATTACAAGAGTAAATTAATGAAGATTAGAAAATTCCAAAGATAAATTTTAACTCAAGCTTAAACTTTAAAACAATTCAAAAATAAATTCTCAATTATTAATAATTAAAAAACTTCAAGAACTTTACATTTAATTAGTAAAAGAGGATAAAAATGTTTGAAAAACTAAAAACAAGCCAAGCGGCAATCACGGTCTTCCCCTTCGGAATATATTTAATGATATTAGGAACCATAATTGCCATTCATCCCGCACTTTTATTGAGTCTCGCTGGCATTGAACACTTTGACGTGATCGCACGTCTGATGGGGATGTTAACAGTAATATGCGGTTATTTTTACACTCGATGTGCTCTCGAAGGAATAAAAATGCAAAAGTTTTTTTGGTTTACGACCCATACACGTTCAGTACAAATAATTGTAGTAGTTTTGTTTATTATTTTCGCTGAGGGCAACTTGCTCCTTTTAGGATTTAGTATAGTGGATCTTGCCGCATGTATTTGGACGATTTTTGCCCTTCGGAAGGATAAAAAGAAAGAGATTTGAAATTAAAACCTCTGAAATTGTATTTTTGGACAACACGCGATCATTAAGAATAATAGAGGAGTTTAAATGCATTTCCACGGATTCGAACGGAAATTGGAGGTTTGAATCGATTTCCAAGAAGGATCTAGAGGAAAAGCTGGGAAAGAAATTAATTGGCACCTCAGAAAAAATCGTGGCAAATTTCATGTGTAGCACTTCAATAGATATCGATAATATCCAATATGAGATCAAGAACAATCTTAAAGGTCATGAATATGAGCTCGCAGATCTTCTCAGAAATGCCAAGAAAGAAAGTAGTTCTACATATTATAATAACTTACAAAATGAAATTTTGACTACAACGATATATAAAATATTAAATTTAATTAACATAAAACTTAAGAGTCAATTAGCTGGTCTTACACTAGAAGAATTCTGCAAGTTTCCAGAAAAGAGAAGCGGAAATTCTTATCTTGAACAAATTTTAATGAAACTTCAAGAAAGTTCTCATGAGATACAATCTCATCAACTTGGAAATTCATTTACAATCAAGTTTGGTACTAACGGTGAATATTCGATTACTTTAAGCAAGGCTGAAATTAATAAATATCTTTATTCTGATGTATTACCTGGCATTGTCGAAAGGGGAACATGGTACACATCTTCAAGAACCATTGAAGGAATAACGGGTATTCGATATGAATCCCAAGTTGCGATGATGAGCTATTTACAGTTTAAATCCCTTTTTGTTGATACTATAAAACCTTTAAGCACTAATGGTAAGATAAGTTATAAAATCTCAAATCCTTCCGATAAACAGTTGTTCTATGACATGAATGAAGAATATACGATTGATATGAACGGAGAGATCGATGCAATTGATGATACTAACATAATCCGGTTATATGCCGCCCTCTTTGAAGGAAAAACCATACAGATATGTTTTGAAGAAATGTTTACACCCGAGACTGCAATCGAGTTTACAAGACTTGGAACAATGGAGGATCTAGATATTGAAGAACAGCAAGAAGCAAATATAATTAATATAATGCTTAATAGGTTTTACACCACAACAGGAATGCCAATAACCTATTCTGGAAATTTATATTTGAGAATGCCTTATACTGATGCCGGATGCTTTACAGAATTGTTGCTAGAATATGGAAAAGAAGAAAATGAAGATCAATGGGAAGTTCAAGCAAAACTTTTAAATAAATATGTTAATTTCAAGAAATTAATTGAAAGATTTAGTGTTAATAGAGAAATGATTCGGTTTTTTGCTGATAATTTCGATGATAATATATTATTAAACAATGAGGGTTCAGTAAAATTGTTTATTGATTTTCTAAATCAAGGTAAAATTGTTATTACAGATGATTTGCTTAAACTAAATATTCTAATATAATAAGTTATTTTTTAAATTTTAATTATCAATAATACTATATGAAATATGAATGCTTCAATGAAATACCTAAAAAAAAATATCCAAATAACGGATAAGCTAGAATTAGATAAAATTGTCATCGATGAAAGACGAAAAATTGAAAAATTATTGAATAATAATACAAAAATAAAATTAATTGGTATTGATGATAAAGGATTTATTAAAGATCTCTATTTATTTGGATATATTGGAAATTTAGATGATTATATTTTTTCAAAATTAGAATATCTTTCGATTGAAGAAGGAGAGAATATAATTCAAGAAATTATTACAACCAATATATTACTCAAAGACATATTCATTATTAAAAGTAATATAACAGAAATTTTTAGCTTTAAAGAATATAATTACATAGAAAATCTAAATTTTAACAATAATTCTATAAAAAAAATCAATAATATAGAAAATCTTGTAAATCTTATTGAACTTAGTTTAAGAAATAATAAAATTTCTAAAATTGAGGGGTTTAATAATTTATTAAAAATTAAAAAATTGAATTTAGGGAATAATTTCATAGAATCGATTGATGGTCTTGAAAGTCTCATAAATCTAAAAGAACTCTCAATACATGGGAATCAAATTGAAGATATCAATGAATTCAAGGATCTATCAACCTTAGAAAAGTTAGAGAAAATTGATCTTACACAGAATCCTATAAAAGATCTCAATATTACTACTCTATTACCAAATCTTAGGTCAATTTCGTTAGTAGAGTGTGAAATCTCAAAAATCTCTGCAGTGAAATACTTACCAAATCTTAAAACCATTGCTCTCCAAGGTAACAAGCTTGAAATACTTGAAAACTTTTCTCACGTTCCAAATTTAAGAAGGATAAATATCAACAGGAATAAAATAGTTTCTTGTGAAAATTTGGAGGGATTACCAAAAGGATGTACCATTGATGGATTTCACGAGGAATATTTTACACCTCACGAGAAAAATGAGCTTGAAACTTACCTTAATTCTTTGGGAATTAAATATACATGGCGTTCGGTCAATTATCTAGATGAGCTCTAATCACCTAATTTTTTCTAATTTCTTAGTAATTTATAGATTCTTATCGCTTAGATAGAGTAAAGTTTACCATATTAAATTGATTATAAATACTTAAATAAATGAAAAAGAGTAAAAAATATTGTATAAAAATTAAGATAAAAATAATAATATTAAAATAAGTCATAATAGACTGGTGAGAATTATCAAACTATTTAAGAAAGAATTAAAGGATATCGATGAATACGATATATCTCAAATAGAAACAAATCCAATGAATTTTGAATCATTAACAATTGAATATAAAGTTAAATTTGATGGTAATGCAGCTGAATTAATTAGAGATATAGTACAATTTGCTAATGGTTATGAAGAAGGATATATCTTGTTTGGTATTTCAGATGATCCTATATCCATAATTGGTATTGAAAAAAACGAGATAGAAGGCTTAAAAAATATCATAAATGATTTATTACCAAAAAGAATAGAACCTTTAATCTCTCCATTTCCACAATACCAAGCTGTTCCCTTAGCAAGTGGAAAATATGTATTTATAATTAAGATTTTTCCTAAAGAATATGGAATTTACGGTATAAGGCAATCAGATGATATGAATAATAGAAACTATTATCGATATGAATTTTATAGGCGATTGGATGGAAATAAACATAGAATGAACATTGAATCGGTTGTAGAATTAATTGAAAGTAAAAATAGAGGGCTTCAAAAGCAATTAAGCATAACAATTCATGGTAGTTATTTATTAGCACAACCAGGTCATCAAGCAGAGCTATATATCGGTATTAAAGCCGTAAATAAATCCGTAAGACCAATAATTATAAATTCATACTTACTTGAAATTCCTGAAAAAGAGAAAAGGGTATTAATATCACCATTTCATCCAGAGCATTTAATGATTTGTAGCAGATTGCCTTATAAACTAGAAGATGGTGAATCATGTCAAGCATATTTATCAAGACAATCATTTGAAGAAACTATGAATCAAGAAGGTTGGAGCTACCCACTTAAAATCCGTGGGGTATTTGGTACTAATGATGGTGAATTTCTCTCGGAAATTATTGAATTGAAAGATAGAGAATAATAATAATGATTTTATTTTAAAAAATTGAATTCTAACTAAAATAATCCTATTTTAGTAAAACTTAAAGTAACCAACCATCTTGATTTTCATTTTTTTTTATTAATTTCCTTAAATATATTATGATTTTCTATAATATTTATTAATAACCATTATTAGAACACGAGAAAGCTTAAAGTGGAGAATCTCCCAAATCAACAACGGTTTTCCTTCTCTCTTTCCCTTCTTCTTTTCCTTTTTCTTTTTTCTTCTCTCTCTTTCTTCCTTCCCTGTCCTATTCCCCATCTCCCGGAATCCTACCCTCCACTCCTCCGCCAATCCCTAAAAAGGAGAAAATGAGGGAGTGGCAGTAGTTGGTTTATTTGAACTAATAATCTTGAATTTCCTTATCTTTCATAGGCCATATGACCTATTTCTTGAAGAATCTCGGGTATCTCACGAACTGTATAGGTTAGTTCACCTATATTTTAAATTAAGTAAAATTATTATGATCTATAAGTCAACTTACTTATTTTTTTAGGGAATAAGTGATATTTAAATCAGATAGGACAGCTGACCTAAAATTTAGTAAATTAATGAGATATATTGATTCAACTGAGCTGACCTATTTTATAATAGATAGTATGTTTAATATTTAGGTAGATTTACCTAAATTAAATGATATTGAGATTTAATTTAATTTTTAAGTGAGTTAACCTATAAATCCATCTTTACAAAAAAATTGATTAAAAGGTGACAAATGATGATTATAACCCATCATTAATGATTGATCTCGATTAACGTTGCTGGATATTGGGTAAAGTTGAGGAGTATTTTTTTCGCACCCCTTAACTGAAAATGAGATGCTCAAGCATTCAAGTCTGAATAGATTAAGACTTTTAGGGTATATTCCCATTTTTTCTATTATTAAGTATATTATCCAATGAAAATTATGGTATAATATATTAATAATGCATAAAAAAACCAAACACCCCTAAAGACTTAGTGAAAATATGGATTTAAATATTCCTGCTCTAAATTTTCAGTTAAGGGATTTGATTTTTAAAAATGATCATTTAGATCTCGATCTATTAAGAGCTCCAACAGTCTAATCTTCATAGAAACCGATTAAAGGGTATTTTTTTTTATACCTATATAATAATTGTGGATGATTATCTAAACATTCTTAGTTATTATTATAGTATCCTCTAAGGTTAATGACTTATCCATTTCATTATTAAATATCAAACATTTACTTTAGTTTCATAATAGGACGTTATAAAAGTCATGGATTATTTTAGATAACTATAATCTATTTAGCTAAATATATTAAATATTAGGAAACTTTGCATGAGGAGAAATTCCATGAAAGAGTCTATAGTCATAAAAAATGGTATCGTGTTTGACCCATTAAATGATATTGACGGAGAAAAAAAGAATATTTATATTAAAGACGGTCAGGTTGTTGATGAGGTTGATGAGGCAGATGCCAAAGTCATTGACGCTTCGGGAATGATCGTGATGCCCGGTGGCGTTGATCTTCACACCCACGTTGCTGGGACCAAGGTAAATAGTGGTCGATCCTTTCGACCTGATGATAAACCTCCTGAATATAATGAGGCGAGAACAAAATTAACGCGGGGTGGAACTGGTTTTGCCGTTCCTTCGACTTGGGTTACGGGTTATCGCTATGCTCGACTTGGATACACGACCGTAGCAGAACCCGCAATGCCACTCTTAGAGGCACGCCATACCCATGAGGAATTCAATAACATCCCAATCGTAGACAAGCTGGCAATGCCTTTATTTGGAAATAACTGGTACGTGATGCAGTATGTTAGAGAGGGTGACATTGAAAAACTTGCAGCATACGTGAATTGGATCCTCAAATCTACTAAGGGATATGCTGTTAAAATCGTAAATCCTGGAGGCGTTGAAAATTGGGCGTGGGGAAGGAATTGCGCATCACTCGATGACGAAGTGTTTCATTGGGGGGTAACTCCAAGAACCATCGTGGAAAGCTTGGCAAAAGCTAATGAAATGCTTGAACTTCCACATTCAATTCACGTTCATTGTAATAATCTCGGGTCCCCGGGCAACGTGAAGCATTCTCTTGCGACTTTCGACATTCCTAAAAATATCGAACCAAAAAGTTCGGTGGGACGAGAAAGGTCTTTCCACTGCACTCACGTGCAATTCAATGCGTACGGAGGAACTAATTGGGGAGATTTCGAGTCTGGTGCGTCTCAAGTAGCGGAATATGTAAATTCTAATAATCATCTTTCCATTGATATTGGGCAAGTAATCTTTTCTAAATATGCCACCACAACAATGACAGGTGATGGTCCATGGGAGTTCAACCTCCATCATTTAGGAGGCATGAGCCCTTGGGGCGTTAAGCCAGGTGTCAAATGGATTAATGGACAAATCGAAGGAGAATCAGGTTCTGGCATTGTCCCATACTTCTTTAGTCCCCAAGTTGGAGTTAACGCCGTTCAATGGGCTATTGGACTAGAACTGATGCTTCACATTAAAAATCCATTTCAAATAGCAATGACAACGGATCATCCTAACGGCGGTCCATTCACTGCCTATCCAATGGTATTCAAGTGGTTAATGGACAAGAAAGCTCGCGATGAGATGCTTAAAAAATGCAGTCAAGCAGCAAGTACCAAAACAACTCTAGGAGATATTGACAGGGAATACACGCTTGGTGAACTGTGCACGGTGACTCGCGCGGGTAATGCAAAGACACTGGGTTTAACAGATAGAGGTCATTTAGGTGCTGGTGCGATTGGAGATGTCGCGATTTACAAGCTAGATCCAAAGAAATACGACGGCAACGCAATTGAAAAAGCCTTTACATCTGCGGCCTACACCATAAAGGAAGGACAAATCGTGGTGAAAGATGGTGAAATCGTTACCACTCCGATGGGAACGACCATTTGCGCCGAAGGAAAGATAAAAGTAAGCGCCCATGAAGCCATGTTGGAAGATGTCAAGGCAAACTGGAGGGATCATTACTCCATTAACTTCAATAATTACGCCGTTCAAGACATGTATGTGCCACGATGCAAGGTCGTCAACGGCGCGTGAATTTTTTTATTTTTTTATTTATTTGTTATTTTTTTAAAGTTTTACGTCTATTAGTATCAAAGACGTTTAAAATTGATAAGATTGACTGAAACTTTTCTATATCGGTTATATTTATTGATTAAATTAAGCTTCAATACATCATGCGCAGGCACCGTGATCCTGCGATCCCTGCTATAACCTGCTACCCATTCACTATGTTCTGGTATGTATTTAACATTTACATTTAATAATTTATTCAAATCATAATGTTTGATGCCACCAATAATGCGTTTGTATATCAAAGCCTCAGGTCCCAATATAAAGAACTCCTTTGGTAATAAGATCAATAAAGGAACACCAAAGATTATTAACCCAAAGACTCCAAATACTATTAAAAAAATAATAATCATTATGAAACCTCCAGTAAAGCCCAATATCATAATAAAAAAGATTATAAAAGCAATGTAAATTATAATAATCCATTTTAAGTATTTTACTCGTTCATTTTCACTCGGTTTTAATTTTTCATAGACAATCATAGTTTCATTTTTTATGATTTTATATCCATTTTCAGATTCACGATAAATTTTAAATCTTTTTCTTTCAGTATTGTATTTCTCATAGATTTCTATATATTTTTGAATATCTGTCATCAATAATTTTTCTTTATTATCATAGTTTGCAAATCTTAATTAAAGAATATTCTTCCATCTTTTTAAAGACATCTGGTTATTTAGCGAAATATTTCTTTTTTATTTTTTTTGATAAATTAATTCCTATTATAAACTTAAAATGTAAAATTTATGAGGAAATTATTTAATAACTTAGAATTAAATTTAAATATGTGTATTCACATAATTTCACATAGAAAAACTAATTAAATGAGAGAATTATGGCAAACTTAACCTTATCAATTCCCAATGATATTAAAGAAATGATGGAAAAATTTCCAGAAATTAATTGGTCTGAAGTAGCAAGAGATTCAATTAAAAAAAAAATTGCACAATTGAATTTTTTAAAGGGTTTTCGAATCAATAGTGAAATATCACCTGAAGATGCTATAAAACTTGGAAGAGAAGTGAGTGAACTCCTATTAAAACATTATAAGAGCGAATGATCAATGAAATTAGTTGTTGATGCTAACATTCTTTTCGCAGCTTTAATAAAAGAAGGTAAAACTGCAGAACTCTTGGTTAGTGAAAAATTAGAACTCTACGCTCCGGAGTTCTTATTCACAGAATTTGCTAAATATGAAGAGCTGGTTCTAAATAAAACTCATCGTACTAAGGAAGAATTTGCTCAATTTTTAGATTTTTTAAAAGAACAGATTATTATTGTACCGAAAAAGGAAATAATCCCTTTTTTAGAGAATGCTGAAAAAATATCTCCCGATCCAAAAGATACTATATATTTAGCGCTTGCACTCGCATTAAATACCAGTATCTGGTCAAATGATAAAAAACTTAAGGAGGAGCAAGAAAAAATTTCTGTGATTTCAACAGAAGAATTAATTAGATTAACAAACTTAATAAAAACTTAATTTCAAATTCTAATGTACCTCTTTATTTATTACTTCATCCAAATTAACTTTAGAAAGATTTTTTATTGCATCATTGCCTAATTCTATTATTTTTAAAATAACTTTACGATCAAGATGAGGATATTCTTCAATAATATCGTCAATCGTGTAATTTAAACCAATAAACTCGTATATGAGAGAAACTGGGATTTTTGTACCTTTAATGATAGGTTTCCCACCAAGAATTTCAGGATTAACTTCAATTAGATCCGACATCTTCTACAATATTATATAGAACATCTATTATAAATAATTATTTGAATATAATGAAACAGTAAATTTTAAGAATTCATTTTTTATTTCTCTTTTTAGTAATAATTTAAAAATATACAAATTTAATAGTACAAATAATTTAATAATAATAATTTCTCCATTAACTTCATTAATTACGCCGTTCAAGATGCCTACGTGCCACGATGCAAGGTCGTCAACGGCGCGTGATTTTTTTATTTTTTTTTTTTATTGCTTTTTAACACTCTTAATGATTAATAATAGGCATAGTTAGTTTCATATTTGCAGTTACTAATAGTTAAAACTTTATTTGATCCATTTTTCTTTATTAAATCCACATACATTATTATTTCAGCAGCGAAAATCCTCTTATAGATAAATTCTAGACCTACAACATCCCAACGTTCTTTTATATATTTGAACTCTACATTTTTTATTTGATTGATCCCACAATATTTAAAATTACCAATAATATATTTGTATACTAAACCATCAGGACCAAATACAAAAACTCTTATTCTAAAGTAATCATGAAGAAGAGCAATCAGGAATATGAAGTTAAAGATTCCCCAAACTAGTAAAGCTATAAAAAATAATCCAATATCTCCAGGATTAAGTATAGGTATTATTATTAATGGTAAGAATATAATAGTAGATGGTAAGAAACATAACATATATGCTATTTTTCTTCTAAGTTCAATTTTTTTTCTTCTATATATGAAGATTTTTTCATTACTTATTGCTCTATACCCGCTTGATTCATCGTGCGTGATCTCATATCTTGTTCTTCCAGTCTTATATTTCTCATAAATTTCTAAATATTTTTGAATATTTATCATTAATTATTGTCCTTATTATTATGGTTTGCTAAGCTTAATTAAAGAATATTCTTCCATCTTTTTAAAGTAATCTGGTTATTTAGTGAAATATATTATTTTTTTAATTTAGCTTATTTTCTATTCTATTCTTTCATTCTTTTTATAATACTTATAAAAAAAAGACTAACTTAACATAATCTAATTTTTGATCTCCTAATTATTTAGGAGGGTGATATAGCGCGACACCAGAGAGAATAAGAATAAGGGAAGGAGAATATTTCAAATGTTACTATTTTAAGTTTAAATTGTTACTATAAAAAATTGGATTGTTTCTTTTTTATTTAGCATAATTATCGCTTATAAAAATTTGGATTATACTATTTCTTCTTATAATGGTAATTAAATTTGCTTTATAATCAAAGTCAGCCTTTAGATTTTTTGGCAATAAATAATTGATGACCCTCCAATTATTTTCATTTTTTGTTCATATTTTTTAATGATTTTATTAATAACACCTGATTTTATATCTTTTCGTAATTTCCTACATCCTAATTTCGTTTCTTCCTCCGTCAATAATGAAAAAGTCGAATCACCATCACGGAAATTCTTGTCTAAATAGTTTTCTGGAGATTGATTCATTATAACTGGATCTTCGTGGCAAACTTTTACTCCTATTCTTGAATAGCCATTTTTTTCAAGTAATGATATAATCTCTATAATATCAGGAATCCTTTGCAAATCTATAGTTAATCCTTCTTTAAAATAGTGATAATACCAATATGTTTTAATTTGATCATGAGAACAAGTATGAATTGCTAGATATCCTTTTTTTTTAAGAATACGATGAGCTTCTTTCAGTAATCTTGATTTATCATTAATGTGATGGAATACTTGAATTATATATAATGCATCAAAAATGCATTTAGTAAAAGGTAAAAATGTGATATCACAATTTATTAAATCTAGATTTATAGATTTATTCCTTGCTTTATTTATCATCCCTAAAGAAATATCTGCTCCAATTACACATCTCGCAAAAGATTTTAGAGATATAGTATAATTTCCAGTACCACATCCCATATCAAGGAGTAATGAATTAGAGGTTATTTGAGTTAATCTAACTAAATCCATTACAGTATTTGGATTAGCCTTCCTACTAATATCATAAATTTGATTCAATTTATTATAATTTAATTTTCTCATTAAATTTCCCTTTAAGAAATTCTATATTTATTTTCCTTAATAAAATGAAAAAAAATTTTTTACTTAATTGGATTTTATTTTTGATCAAGTTTTCAATAGTTAAAACTTCAATAAGGTTTTTTCTGATCGGAAAGATATATAAATACAATAAATTGAGATAATAATGAAACGATATTAAAAAATAAAAAACATATAGTTAGTTAAAGTTTCAAAGAGGGCAATATATGC